>JBILUI010000178.1:0-4048 GCA_044371145.1 Chthoniobacterales bacterium
AGACTCCCGAGCAGCAGCTTCTCGCCGCGCGCCGTATATTCGGGCAACGAGGAACCGACCTCCACGGCTTGGTGCGAAATAGCCGGCGCCACCCAAAGCACAATCCCGGCAATACCCGTGGCCAAAAGCGCCAAGAGCAGCAGCACCGACCACAAGCGGCTCAAGCCCCAGGCGCAGAATCTTGCCACCACCGGCTCGAGCAAGTAGGCGAGAATCACCGCCACAACGATCGGGATGAGGAGCGGCTGCAAAAAGGCGAGGCCCTTGGCCACCAAGCTGCCGACGTAGACCGTCAAACCGGTCAGCACCGCGATGGCCAACGCGGTCAGCGCCGCAAACCACATTTTGCGCTGCCATGCGGTGGGCTGCATGGGATCGGAAGTCACGCGAAGGACTCTCCGTCATCTCCCGCCGCCTGAAAACCCCAAAGTGCGGACCTCAGGACCCGGCCTTGCCGAGAATTTCGAGATAAGAGCGCGCCAGCGGACGCGATCCGCTCTCCGGACCGAACTTCTCGATGCGCATTTGCTTGAGCATCCACTGGCCGTCGATGCGCTGGCCGGACACCACTTCGAACCTGCGTAGCAATTTTCCCTGCCAATCAAATCCTTCGATACGCAGCAGAGAGCCGCTCGCCTCATCGAGCCACACCCGCACCACAGCGAACTCCGATCCGCGCTTGCCCGGACGCAGCTCGATCTTCCATGCCGACCTCGTGCGAACACTCTCCTTGCCCATCAACTGCGCGTCGGGCCAGTAAAGAAATCCCAGCGAAAGATCCTCCGCCGTGACCGGCGCACCTTCCGCCACCGGTTCCTGCATGCCTTTTTTCATCGCGCGCCCCTTGGCATCGAAGACGCCGGATGAATCGTCGTCCAACCGCACCTCGAGCACGCGCGGCGGATCCTCGAAAGCGAAATGCAAATTGCCGAAATTCACCGTGAGCGTGAACGGCGTGGTCACCTTCCCCGCCCGCAACTGCCCGCGCACCGATGCCTCCTTGTTCGTCGAGGCCATGCGCGCCTCGCGCAGCAGTTCCTGCGGATCGGGTTGTTCGGCCCGCGCATGCACCGTGGCCGCCAGCGCCACAGCGAGCGCCGCCGCCGTCCATCCTTGTCTCTTTGCCATGTTGCCCCGACACTAACACACGTGGCGTCCGCGCTCGACCAAAGACTCTTCCTCCACCTCAATGCCGACCATGGTTGGCCCCGACTCGACAAGCTCATGGCGGTCCTCTCGAGCTTGGATTTCTGGTTTCCCGTCATGGTGCTGGTGGCCCTCGTCGTGGTTTGGAAGGGTGGCTTCCGGGCCCGCGCCATGGTCGCGTGCCTGTTGCTCTCCGTTGCACTGATCGAGGGGCTTTTCGTCAAACCGCTTAAACAAGCCTTCGGCCGTCCGCGCCCCTCCGAATCCCTCGCCGCGGCCCGCATCGTCAGCCTCGCGCCCGTCGAACCGGAAATTCTCGCGCTGGCCGAACCGGTGCGTGTCCGGCCGGCCAAAGTTTCTTCTCCCCCCAAACCCGGCAAATCGTTTCCCTCCGGCCACACCGCGAATATGTTCTGCTTCGCCACCGTGCTGGCTGCGTTTTACGGAAAACGCGGCGCGTGGCTTTTTCTCATCGCGGCCCTCGTCGCGCTTTCGCGCGTCATGACCGGATCGCATTGGCCGTCGGATGTCGTTCTCACCGCGCTCCTCGTCATTCCCCTGACACTCCTCCTGCTTCGTCTTTACGCATTTATCTGGCGCAAATTCGCGCCGCGCTTCGTTCCGGCTTTCGCTGCGCGCCATCCCGAACTCATCCCGACCGCCCCCACCGCATGATTCAAGGCCGTCTGCTCGCGCTTTTTCTTGTCCTCGTCACCGCCCTGCGCTGGCTTTGGCAATACGTGCGACCGCTGTCGCCCGAGGAATCTTATCTCGCGCTTAGCGGATTCATTCCCTCGCTCGCCTATTTCGACGGCCCCGGCGGCGCGCCGCTCCTCGTGGCGCTGGGCATCTCGGTAGCCGGCCCGGGCGGACTCGGCGCGACATTTTTTTGGCCGGTTCTCGCCGCTCTTGCCTCGGTCTTTCTTTATCTGCTCGTCACACGCTTGACCGGACCATCCGAGGGACTGGCCATCGCCGTGGTTATCAATCTGCTCCCCGTTTTCAATCAAGCGGCTCTTTCCGCGACTTGCGCCATGCCGCTCGCCACTGCGGCCCTCGGCGCCTCTTTTTGTGCGTGGCGGGCGCTGGAGAACCAATCATTCAGTTGGTGGATCGGCGCCGGCTTGTGTGCCGCCTTTGGACTCCTCTTCACCTACACCGCATGGTTCATCTTGCCGTCTTTGGCGCTCGTCTTGCTTCTCTCGCATCGTTGGCGCCCCCGTTTGCTTGCCCCGGGTTTTTGGTTGGCATGGATCCCGCCCGTCGCCGTCTACCTGCTCCTTCTCCGATGGAATGAACAACACGGATGGATCCATTTCATCGGCGGGACATGGAAGACCGCACGTTCCCTCGATTTTTCGCAACTTCCCGCAGCCCTTGTTTCTTCCGCTTCGGCACTGACCCCGTTTGTTTTCGTCGCACTGCTGCTTGGTGCGGCCTTTGCTCTCGGACGCATCCGCGTTTCGCCGAAAATCAAATTCCTCGTCGTCCCCGCGCTTGCCGCAACACTTGCTGCCGCATATGCGGCGCTGCGGGGATGGTCGGCCCAGACACCCGGACTGCTCGCCGCCGCCTTGGCCCTGCCGCTCATTGCTTTGACTCCTGAACGCATCGGCAGCGCGCGCACCAGAATCATTCTCTCCGCTCTTTTCATCGGCGCAGCGGCGTGGACTGCTCTGACACTTCCCCGGCCCCAATCGAAGACCTTCGTCGACTCCGGTGTAGGACAAGCCATCGGCAATCTCCGCGCCGAATATTCCGCCCCCTCGGCTCCACTGCTTTTTCTCATTGCGGAAAATGCCCCGCTCGCCGCCGCTCTGGCTTTGGCCCTGCCTGATGCGACGCCAGCTGCTCCCGGACACCCGCCCGTCTACACCACGGAATCACCCGCCGCGCGCAGTCAGTTCGACCTCTGGCCTCGTTACGACCAATTCGTCGAGGCGGAGCGAATAGAAACTGCCCCGGGCATTGATCCGTTCACCGAACAAGAAGGTGCCAATCCGTTCGTCGGTCGTTCTGCCCTCTACATCACCACGCGGGAGCCCGGGGAACTTCCCCAAGCCATCACGGCCGCCTTTGCCGGCGTGCAACTGCTCGGGGAAATCACTGCCCCCGATGGCCGACTCCTTCGCGTTTATCTCTGTTCGGACTACCAGACGATGCCATTGTGAGCGTGACGCGGGGAAGTCCCCCCGATAGTATTTTCCGTTCCATGGCCAAACCCAAAGTTCTTATCTCCGACCCCATCTCCGAGCGCGGGGTCGATGCCCTCGCCGAAGGCGGACACCTTGACGTCACCTTCAAGCCGGGACTGCCTCACGACGAACTTCTCAAGATGATCCCCGAGTATGCGGCACTCGTCGTCCGCAGTCAGACCAAAGTCGGGGCCGATGTCATCGCCGCGGCGACAAATCTCAAGGCAATCGGCCGCGCCGGGGTCGGTGTTGACAATGTCGACGTCGACGCCGCCACCCAGCGCGGCATCGTCGTCATGAACACTCCGGGCGGAAATACCGTCTCCACCGCCGAGCACGCTTTTTCTCTTCTCGTCTCCGTCGCCCGCAAAATCCCCATGGCCGACGCCAGCGTCAAATCGGGCAAATGGGACCGCAAAAGTTTCGAGGGCACCGAGCTCAACGGCAAAACCCTCGTCGTGCTCGGCATGGGCCGCATCGGCGCCGAAGTGGCCAAACGCGCCCTCGCCTTCGGCATGCGCGTGCTCGCCTATGACCCTTATCTCTCCGAGGCCCGCGCCCGCTCTCTCCAAGTCGAGCTGGTCGAAAACCTCGATGAGGCAATCCCGCAGGCCGACTTCATCACCATGCACATGCCGCTGACCAACGAAACGCGGCACATGCTCGACGCCAAGCGCCTCAAGAGCATGAAAAAAGGAGCGCGCGTC
>JBILUI010000227.1:0-2715 GCA_044371145.1 Chthoniobacterales bacterium
GCCCGCCCTCGGTGGCAACCTTCATTTCGGCATCCGGTTCGAGCGCCACCTGTTGCGGCGCAAAGTCGTCGATCATCGTCCTGCTGCCGAGCTGGTAGTGCAGCGTGTAACCATTCTTCGGCTGGCCGAGAATTTTGCCGTCGAGTCCTTTGAAGTTGGAAACAACCGGCGTCGGTTCTTTGCCTTGGTTCGAGAGCGTCACGACCCATTCCGCCACGGGAAAGCCATCGAATTTCTTGGCGCGAAGCTCGACCACCAGTCCGCTTTCGGGATCGCTCCATGTCGAGACAGTCTCGTGTTTGGAAACTTCCTTGAATGCGAATTGCCACGAGGGCGCGAGATCGCGGAAAGATTTGCCACCGTAGAAAAAGTTGAAGGGCAGGGCACCGCGCACCACGCCGCTTTGCGGATCCGGCAAAGATGCGGCGGACCAATCGTCGATCGTCTCGCCGCTGGAAGATTTCGCGGAAGCCGGATCAAACGGACCTTGGATTTGCAGGCCGTTGACAACCGCAACGCCTGCGCCCGGCTGGATTTCTAGCGTGATGTTGCCGGACGCATCCGCCGCGACGTTTTCGAACTGCACGTAGTCCTCTCCCGCAGCGGGAAACGGGGATTTGCCGGTGCCGGTCGCGCTGGCGGGTTGTCCGCCCTTCGGTTGCACCTGGGCGCCGGCCCCGGCGCGGGAATTCGAGGCGAAGACGGCGATCTTGTAGTTTGCTCCCGGAATCAGGCGCGAGAGAACCAGGCTGGCGGGCTTGCCTTGAGCCACGAGGTAAGAGTTGAGCAGCGCGTGCTCCAATGGGGCGTTTTGGGAGGCAGGAAAGTGATCCGCACCGGCCAGACCGCGGTAATCCAAATCGAGGGCAACAGGCGTCTTGCCGTCGTCGCCGACGAATCCCGACAAGGGCTCGAGAACGAGCGGCGGTTTGAAGGCGTTTGCCGAAACAACGTTCCAATGCGTGCCTTCCCCCAAAAAACCTTTGCCTCGGTAGGCGGGTGGTTCCGGATCTTCTGTGCCGTTCGGCGCACCGCCCCGACCGGCGAATTGGATGTTCACCGTTTGAACCTGCGGTTCCTCTGCGCGAAGTGTGCCTTCTGCAAAAAAGGTGAGCGCAAGAATTACCCAGGCGGCTCTCGCGCTCATACCGGGTGTGTGTCGGCTCCGTAGTTCCTTGTCGGTTACGGGGCCGCGGGAGCAGAGCCGGTGATCGTAACGTTAAGGCCTACCGGTGCCCCGATTTTGCAATCTGTGCCAACTTGGAACTGGAGGACATCTCCAGCCTCGTATTTCTCTGAAAAATTGAACTCGTAGTTCTTGCCTTGCTCCGCGCTCATCCTCTCCATCGGGGCGCGTTCTTTGCTATCCACGATGGCGATGGAGGCGCCGTCTGTGTCCGCGCCTCCGTTGACCCCAATCAAAAACGAACCGGCAACATTGTAGTCGCCTGCGGCCGGGGCTTTCCAAACGAGAACGGGGCAAATTCCTTCAGCTGGCGGCTGCCCTTCCTCTCCCGTGTTACCGAGGTATCCAGCTTGCATCCAGATGCGATTCTCTTTGGGTTGCGGGCCGCCCTCTGCATAGCCGGGCGCGGCTGCGAACCACGGTTCATCGTAGCGGCCCAGGCTCGAGGCCCAGCCGTTGGTGTCGGTATATCGCGGAAAACCAGTGCCGCCGGTGGCGTCCCATGAGGTGGTTCCGACCACGGCGTTCACGGCGCCGATTGGTTGGTAAGAGGGAGAGTAGGCATACAGATTTTTTTCCGGCGTGCCGGTGTTGAATTCTCCGGGAGCAAAATAGACACCTATTCTCCGCGGATACCCACCGTGACCGTTCACATTGGCTGCGTAATACCCCCAAGCCGAACCTGAATCCGAAGGCGTGGACGCTCCTTGCCAACCAGTCGCAACGGGATCCAAGTAAAAGTCCTCGTATGCGTTCCAGATCTTGTCCGCGCCGTGGGCCGCGAGGGTTGTAAGAAGAGCTGAAGCGAGGACAAGCGAGGGGAGAAGAAATGATCGGGGGAACATGAAATAAGTGTGATTGAGAGCATCGCGTTGTGCATCCTCTTTTTGTCATTAAGGCTCCTTTTTTCCAAAGGTACCCTCCGGCCCTTAAGGCTCTCCGCCATAGCAGGGAAGCGACAGGCGGAAGTCGGCGCACGCAGCGCCCAGTCGCCGCGTTACAACTTTGTCGGGGTGCTTTCTGCCGCTCGACGGCGCCGAATGCAGGCAGCGCCGAGCGCTAGCAGAGCGGCTGCCGCCCAGGTGCCGGGCTCGGGAATCGGCTCGCTGCCACCGCCGCTGTAGGTCAGGAAGAGCCCCTCGCCGTTGCGATGCTCGATGGCGAAGGTGCCGGTGGCGCCGACAAAGAGCGAGGAATTCAGGGTGAAGTCGTTGGCCTCAAACCCGGTGATGGTGGGGGCGCTCGCGATCATCCAAGCAGACGGCCCGGTGTAACTTGCCGTCGGATCGAATCCGGTCAGGGCACCTCGCGTGGCGTTGTTAGCTTGCAAGGTAATCAGATTGATCGTGAAGCCGCCCGCGGTCGTAATTCCAGCGAGGTTCAGCGAACCACCAGTAACCGACAGCAAATCCCAGCCCGTTCCTGCCGGACCAGCCAAGTTGAAGATTTCCCAGTTATAAACGCCGGTATTGGACCAAGACGCTCCGTTTGTTGCGGTTGTCGTTCCCGCGGAGTTGCCCGGAGCAAAA
>JBILUI010000055.1:0-14322 GCA_044371145.1 Chthoniobacterales bacterium
TTGCACGCCGGGAACCGCGTTTGTGATCAGTGTGTCGAGTTGCTCGCCGATCCCTCGTTTCCATCCCGGCATAGCCGCGATGTAGGCCTGCACCGGTGCATCGCCGTCCGCTTTGGCGATCTGGGGGTTGCCGCCGGAGAGAAGTTTGGGTTTTGCTGGCATGACTTTTTCAGATTGTGTCCCTGTTTCCGCCTTCGTCGCCGCTTTGAGCATTCGGAGATGCCGCATCCAACGACTTTTTCCGGGTTAATGCAACGTTGGGCGCGGCTATCGGTTTCCCTCTTGGCTTGGCGCCGGGGGAAGTTGGATTACGTTCGCTGGGATGCCGAGATCCCGCAGCACCTCCCGGCGGGCGGAAACACCGCAGGTGTCCCCGCACGACAACACGAACGGCCGGATCGCGCAAATCACCCGCTGACATGAAGCTGGAAACGGTAGTCGGAGACGCTCTCGCCAAATGTATCCCGGACCTCGCGCGGCTGCGGATGACCGTTTTCCGGGAGTATCCGTATCTTTACGACGGCAGCGAGGCCTATGAGGCCGAGCATTTGCGCGCTTACACCGCCTCGGGTGAGGCCATCGCTGTGCTGGCCCGGAACGGTGAGGCCATCGTAGGGGCCTCCACGGGAATTCCGCTCGCCGCCGAGACCGAGGCCTTTGTGCGCCCGTTCGAGGCGTTGGGGGTGGACCCCGCCGCGGTCTTTTACTGCGGCGAATCGGTGTTGCTGCCGGCGTGGCGTGGACGCGGAATTTATCGCGGTTTCTTCGAGGCGCGCGAGGCCTACGCTAGAGAGTTGGGCGGCATGTCATGGATCAGCTTCTGCGGCGTGGTCAGGCCGGAGAACCATCCGCTGCGTCCCCCGGGCTGGGAACCGCTCGATGCGGTTTGGCGGCATTTCGGCTACGCACCGGAGCCAAAGCTCCAAACGAGCTACGCTTGGAAAGACATCGATCAGCCCGCCAGCAGCGAACACCCGATGCAGTTCTGGCTGAAGCCGCTGGGCTGATTATCCGGGCTTCGCCTTCGTGGAGTTGCCCGGGGGCCACCGGCGGATCGGACACCGCTCTCACCAACGCATGAATGGAGGTGGGCTGAAAGGATGTTTGGAGAACCAATCCTTTGCTCCGCCCAGCAGAAATTTATGGAAACCGGCGTTGGGAAATTCCGATTTCAGTCGGGCGATGAGAGCGGAGGGGAGTCCGAACTTGAAGAGCCCGAGAGAGAAGTCCACGAGGTCGCCTTTGCGGAAAATCTCCACGAGTGGATAAGCGGGGTCGCGGTAGGACCGGACCTTGTGATGCATCTCGATCATCAGAGTGATCTCGTCCGCCCAGTGGGAAAGATTGTTTGCGGCTAGCCATTTCCGCGCTTGTGCCGCAGAGGGTGACAGGTAAGCCACGGTGTGGTCGGACCAAAGACCGATGTCGTGGAACGCGGCGGCAATCGCCAGCTTGGTCTTTTCCTCATCCGTGCATGGTTTGAGTGCAAGGCAGCAATTGAACACGCGGTAGACGTGTCCGCGGTAGCCTTCGTAGATGTCGCCGATCTGCTCCTTCCAACTGGAGAGAATCCGCTCGATGAGTGGATGGGCGGTGACGGTATCCATTTGGTTTGGCTTTCTGCCCGCTCTTTGCCGTCACCGCGGTGTGAGCATGCGGACAAGCAGCTGCTGTAGAATAAGCGCGGGATCGGAGCCGGTGGACATAATGGAAGTCGTCGCTTCGGCGCAGGCGATGGTGGCGTCGGCCAGTTCGCGGGCTTTGAATCGTTTGGCTTCCTGCGCAGACATGTAGAAGCCGTAGGCGTTGAAGGTTCCGTCCTTTTTGCGTGGGAGGATCTCTTTGGCCTCTTCCGGAAGTTGTTCGAGCGCGGATTGGAACGCGGGGTAACTCGGCGGAACGCGGAGTCCGTATTCCTCGATGAGCACGGCGGCGGCGGTCATGCGTTGGATGGTCGGCATGATGGCGGCGTAGAGGAGTCCGACCGGTTCTTCGCCTTGGCCGAGAAGTTTTTGCAGGCAGTTGCTCGCCGTCTTGAGATTCCGCCGGGCCAGGCAGTTGCCGAGTTCGAAAATGATGCCCCGGCGGGTTTCGGGGACGAGAATGGCGATGTCCTCCTCGCGGATCTCGCGGCGTTCGTCGCCGAGGTAGGTGTCGATCTTGTCGAGTTCGTTGAGGACTTGGCGGGTGTCCGAGCCGACGTAAGCGGCAAAGCGTTCGAGAGCGTCGGGAGCGAATTTCAATTTGCGTTCGCGCGCGGCGTCGGTGGCGGCCTGCCGCGCGGCTTCGTCTTCGTCGAAGCGCGGGCCACCGCTCGGCTTGTCGAGGATGTCGGTGGCGGCCAGTTTGGTCAGGGACTTGTAAAAGGTGCGGCGTTTGTCCGGGCTGATCGCGCTGAAGAGGAACCGCGTGCCCTCCGGGATTCCGCCTTCGAGCACCTTTTGCAATTCCTCGAGTGCTTCGAGCACGGTCTTGCTTCCGCCGAGCTGGGTGTCGGAAAGAAAATTCGCGCTCTTCAGCCAGACAAGTTTTTCCGAGGCGAGAAACCCCGGCATACTCAGCGAGAGGATGGCCTCGCGGATGATCGACGCGGCGTGGTCCGCGTTGTCGGCATGCGCGTCGAGCGTCTCGACGGCGAACTCACCGCCCTCCGCCGGCGCCAATTCCGCGGCCAATTCTTTGGCCCGGGCCTTGACCGCCATTTCGTCATTGCCGGCGACCACATGGACGGCGGTGTCTTGGGCGGCTTTTTTAGTTTTGGCGCTGGGCATACGAGGTGAGGCTTCAGTCTTCAGTGTTCCGGCGCCAGAGGGAAGTCGGACCATCATACTTTGGTAGAAATATCCGGTGAGTTTTCGCAACCCCGGCGCCGGCTCGTGGGGCAGACCTGCTTTTGTCGATGCCCGGTAGTTGTCTTGGCATGGAGTTTGGCTGCTCACCTGAAAACTCGGCCGATTTGTGACACGCTCGTCAGAGGAAGTTTTTGTCTTGGAAAACCGTTGAATGGGGAGTTAAGAGACAAGGATGAGCCGTCCCGCTCCACTTCCACTAATTCCGGTCCTGGTTGCCGCGTTCACTCTTGCATTCGCAACCCAGTCCCGCGCCCAGACGATCATCGGATTAAGCGAGGTGGTTAGGTTCGACCTAAGCGCCACGGCGAATGCAGCGAATAGCACGACTTTTATCGGCGACAACCCGTTGGCTGTCGGCTGGAACGGGTCGAAGCTTTATGTCGCTGGACACAATGGAGCCTTCGGTGGCTCAACCTCGACGTCCACGGCGATCATCGAGATCATGAATGTCGCGGGCGCCACCGGTTTTGCTACACCCACTTACTCGACTGCCTTCGGTGTGCTGTCTACAGCAAACAACCGCGGCTACACGGGCTTGGCTATGAATGGCAACCAGCTGGCGGCCTCGTATGATGCCGGTTCGAGCTCCATAAACGGCATCCAGATGTACAATGCGTCGGCAAACACTCAGACGTGGAACCTCGCAGCGACCGGCACGAACACGGCCAACATCGGCACGACTCGCGGCTACGCGGGGCCCGACTTCGACCCAGGCTATAACGGTGATCCCGGGTTGGGCGGCGGCCTCGGGTGGACTACGCAAGGTAACCAGCGACGCCTGCTCAACAATTCAACAAACGGATCGCTGATTTACGTGGCTAGCACGAACGCCTCGCTAATGGCGGCATATCCGAATGTCCAACTTGGCATGACCATTGTCCCTAGCCCCCTCACAACAACGTGGCGCGACATGGCTTTCGATCCGGATACCGGCGACTTGTATCTGCGCAACCAAGTGGGCGTGGTGGCCACGCGACGCACTGGCGCAAACACGGACGCCAACCCCGTTGACTCCACCGCAGGCCAGTCGGCTACAATTTACACCAACGCCGGAAACGCGACCGCAAACAACGTAGGCATCAACATCGGATTTATGGATGCCGTCGAGAGTTCGGGATCCAACTCCTATGCCGGCAATTTGCTGGTTTTTAACGATCGCGGGTCGTCCGCTGCGGGTCAGAGCTGGACCAACGTCATCAAGTTCACGACTACCTCGGGATCAGCAGTCGATGCGCAGTATACGTTTCTCTCTGATCCTGCCACCTCCCGCGCAGCCTATGACTTCGAGTGGGATACCACCACGCAGACCCTCGCTGTCCTGGACTCCGCGAACCTCACTGTGTCGATCTTTGCCATCCCCGAACCATCGACCTACGCTCTGCTCACGCTGGCTGCAGCCGGCTTGGGTGCGCACGTCTTGCGCCGGCGGCGGAAGTGAGGCGGGCTTTGCCCCACAGACGACACTGCTGGGCCATTATCGAGGCCGATTTTTCGCGCTGCAGCTGAGTTGCCGCCACCCGAAAAATTCGCGCGGGCGGTAGTGTCCGGCTTGCCCTTGAGAGTGACTTGAAGGCCCTCCTGCGCAGCGCGCTTCTCGCTGCGCAGGAAGATCCGAGCTATGCCGGGAAAGCTCCGGGGTCGCGTTCCAGATCGACCGATTATAGACTCGATCCCATGAAAAACTTTCTCCTTTCTCCATGGGCTGCTGTCTTGGCCTGCGCCGCTCTCAGCACGTTGGCCGATACGCTCGGGACATCTTGGTGGGAGCAGAAGAGACTTTGGATGCTTTTGGCTATCTTGGGTCTTTCCCCTTTGGTGTTTCTGGCCTTCGGCTATGTCGGTTCGCACTTCGGTCTGGCCAAGGCTTCGAGCCTGACCAACACGCTCGTGGTTATCGGCCCGATCCTCGTCGGCATCATCTTTCGCGGAGAGCTGCGCCAACTCTCGGCCGTGGAACTGGCCGGTATCGTCCTCGCTTTGGCTGGTATCGCCCTGCTCACTGTTTTCAGCCCGCGTGAGGCCAGCTGAGGTCTTTTGTTGAGGGTCCGCTCAGCGTCGGCGTTTTTTTCCGCCGTAGCTGACGGGGCGGCGGGTCGGGGAGATTTTTTCCAGGCCGGTTCCTGCTTTCAATTCGGTGATCTGGTCGCGAAGGAGGGCGGCGCGTTCGAATTCGAGGGCGGATGAGGCTTCTTCCATCTCCTGAGTGAGTTCGGCGAGAAGTTCCGAGAGCGAGAGACCCGCACCGCCCTCGGCCACGCGTGCGGTTTCGTCCGGTTTGCCTTTGAGAATGACATGGAGGCTCTCCTGCACGGCACGCTGCACGCTGCGCGGAGTGATGCCGTGCTCCTCGTTGTATTCCATCTGACGACGACGACGGTAATCGCTGATTTCGATCAGGGCACGGATGCTGCCCGTCATGTTGTCGGCAAAGAGCACGACTTCGCCGTCGACATGGCGCGCGGCGCGGCCTGCGGTCTGGATAAGCGAGGTCTGGCTGCGGAGATAGCCTTCCTTGTCCGCGTCAAGGATGCAGACCAGCCCGACCTCGGGGAGGTCGAGGCCTTCGCGCAGCAGATTGATGCCGACCAAGATGTCAAATTCACCGGCGCGTAGCGCGCGGAGGATTTCCACGCGCTCGATGGTGTCGATGTCGCTGTGCAGGTAGCGGACCTTGAGTCCGATGTCGCGTAGGTAGTCGGCCAGATCTTCGGCGGTGCGCTTGGTCAGGGTGGTGACGAGGACGCGCTGTTGTTTTTCGATGCGTTGGCGGCAGAGCTCGATCGTTTCGTCGATCTGGTCTTTGAGCGGGCGGATGGTGATTCTCGGGTCGAGGAGTCCGGTGGGTCGGATGATTTGTTCCGCGACGAGTGGGGCGCCGGGGGTGGTAACGTCGAAGCCTTCGCGCGCGCGTTGGAGGAGGGTGGCGCTTTCCTCAAGGGTCAGGCGGTTGTCCGGCCGGACGGCGGGGAAAAACTCTTTGTTGCCCACGTGGCTGTTGCGGATTTCGAAATCTCCCGGCGTGGCGCTCATGTAGAGAAGCTGGTTGGTCATGCCCATGAACTCGGGGAAATTGAGCGGGCGGTTGTCCAGCGCGCTGGGCAGGCGGAAGCCGTAGTCGACCAGGACCTGTTTGCGCGAGCGGTCGCCGGCATACATGCCGCCGATCTGCGGGATGGAAGCGTGCGATTCGTCGATCACGCAGAGGTAATCCTTGGGGAAAAAGTCGAGGAGGGTGTAGGGACGCGAGCCGGGGGGGCGTCCGCTGAGGTGGCGCGAATAGTTTTCGATCCCGTTGCAAAAGCCCATTTCCTCCATCATCTCGAGGTCGAACTCGGTGCGCATCTTGAGGCGCTGGGATTCGAGGAGCTTTCCCTGCGATTCGAGCTCGGCAAGACGCCCATCGAGTTCGGTGCGGATCGTTCCGAGGGCCCGGCGGAGCTTGTCCTGCGGCGTGACGAACTGCTTGGCCGGAAAAATAGTCATGCCCGGCAGCGTTTCCGAGACATTGCCGGTCAGCGGGTCGACGATGCTGATGCGGTCGATGTTGTCGCCGAAGAATTCCACGCGGACGGCGGTTTCGTCCATGTTGGCCGGATGGACTTCCACAACGTCGCCGCGCACGCGGAATTTGCCGCGGCCGAAGGCAATGTCGTTGCGCTCGTAGAGCAAATCGACGAGGCGCCCGAGGAATTGCTCGCGGGACATGTCCGCCCCGGTCTGCAGCGGGAGGAGCATTTTGCTGTAATCCTCCGGCGAGCCCAACCCGTAGATGCAGGAGACGCTGGCCACGACAAGGACGTCGCGGCGGGAGAGGAGGGAACTGGTCGCGGAGAGACGCAGGCGCTCGATCTCTTCGTTGATGGAGGAATCTTTCTCGATGTAGGTGTCGGTGCGCGGGATGTAGGCCTCGGGCTGGTAGTAGTCGAAGTAGCTGACGAAATATTCGACGGCGTTGTCGGGGAAGAACTGTTTGAACTCGGAGTAAAGCTGCGCGGCGAGGGTCTTGTTGTGCGAGATGACCAACGTGGGACGGTCGAGGTTGCGGATGACATTCGCCGCGGTGAAGGTCTTGCCTGATCCGGTTACGCCGAGGAGTGTCTGGTGACGGTTGCCCGCCTCGAGCGAGCGGGTCAGCTTCTCGATGGCCGGTCCTTGGTCGCCGCAGGGCGCATGGGGCGAGGCGAGGCGGAAAGAGCTGGCCATAACCTTCCAATCTAGACGCGGTGCACGGCGGATGCCAGCGGGAGGAAGGGAGTTGAGAAAACACGCGTCCGGCTCTAACTTGCCTCTAGCACTGCGTCCTCATGGCGCGGCAGGAAATTTCAAAAAGTCTTATGGTCAAAATCGTCACTCAACTCGCCGTCTTCATTGAAAACAAACCCGGAACTCTGGCTGCCGTCTGTGACGAGCTGGCCAAGAAGGGCATTAACATCTGGGGCTTGGCCACATCCGACACCACGGACCACAACGTGGTACGCTTGGTCCTGAGCGATCCCAAGCGGGCGCTCGGAATTTTCGAGGAACGCGGGACGCTCGTCGTCGAGAGCGATGTGCTCATGGTGGAAAATCGCAATCAGCCCGGAGCATTGTCGAAAATCGCCAAGGTCCTCGCCAAAAAGAAGATCAACATCGAATACGCCTACCTCGCGAGCCATCCGGGTGATGTTCGCGGGTTGCTCATCCTGCGGGTCAACAATCCCAAGTCCGCACTTACCGCGCTCAAGGCTCTGAAGATTTAGCCTCGGGTAATGGATCGCGCCACCTCTGCGCGGTCTGACTCGTGATTCAGTTACGGCGGTGTCATCCCCGTGTCGCCATGCACCGCCGCGGTGTATTCGCGCACGGCTTCGGTGATCGCGGCTGCCGTATCGGCACGCTGCTTGGCGAACTTGGGTTTGAACCACGGGTAGAGTCCGACCAAGTCGTGCAGGACGAGTATTTGTCCGTCGCATCCTTCTCCGCTGCCAATGCCGATGGTCGGGATTTGCAGGGCGGATGTAATCTCCACCGCGAGTCCGGGAATGACGATTTCCATGACCACGGCGAAGGCGCCTGCCTGCTGCACTGCCGCAGCATCGCGCCGGATAGCTTCGGCTTCCTCTGCTGTGCGGCCTTTCACTTTGTATCCGCCTTCTTCGCGGATGTGCTGCGGGAGCATGCCGATGTGGGCCAGCACAGGAATGCCGGCGGCGACGAGCGCGCGGATTTGCGGGGCCAAGGCGGCGCCGCCCTCGAGTTTCACCGCTTGGGCTCCGGCTGCGATGAGGCGGCGCGCATTGGCCACCGCTTCGTCCGGCGTGCGGTAGGTATCGATCGGGAGGTCGGCGACAATGACGGCTGCTTTCACCCCGCGGGCCACCGCACCGGTGTGGCGGATCATGTCATCGAGCGTCACCTGCGTGGTGTCCGGGTAACCGAGCACTACCATGCCGAGGGAGTCACCGACGAGAATGAGGTCGGCTCCCGCTTCGTCGACCAGACGCGCGGTCGGGTAATCATAGGCGGTCAGCGCGGCGATCTTTTCCCCTTCGCCTTTGCGTGCGCGGAATTTTCCGACCAAGTCTTTCATGAAGGCTCAATCTCGCGCCGATGGGGTTCGGCAGCAAGCACGCTTACCATGCATAGTCCGCGGGGCGGACCGCAGGCGAGGAGGGGAGCGCGGCGAGAAGTTGTGCCACGGTGAGGTCTTGGCCCGGCAAAACGAGATCGGGTCGGATCTCGGCGAGCGGCTGCAGGACAAAGCGGCGCGCGGTCATACGCGGATGGGGAAGGACGAGGGCGGGCGTGTCCATGCGTGTGTTCCCGACATAGAGCAGATCAAGGTCGAGTGGGCGTGGTGCATTTCTTCCGCGATCGAGTGCGCGGCCTTGTTGCGTTTCGAATTCGCGCAAGCGAGCGAGCAAGGCCAGAGGCTCGAGCGGGCTCTCGATTTCCACCACGGCGTTGAGAAAGGCCGCGGTGCCCGGGGAGCAGTCGACCGGCTCGGTTTCGTAGAGTACGGAACACAGCGGAGCACCGGGGCCGGCATGGAGCGAAGAAAGAAAGCGCTTTGCCGCGGCGAGGTGCGCGGCGCGGTCGCCGAGGTTCGAGCCGAGCGCGATGCCTGCCTTCATGGGGGGATCATTCCTGTGCGGGTGTCTCTAGCCAAGCGGCTTCCGGCGTTTGCCGGTCATCGGGGCGCATGGTAGTTAATGCCTGTGCAACTTCTCTTCGCTGTCCTTATGGCTCTGGCCACGGCCATTGCGGCCCGGGCGCAGGATGACGAGGACGTCTCGCCCTACAAGGAAATGAAGACGCTGGCCCGTGCCATCGAACTGGTGCGCCAGGATTATGTCGACGAGGACAAAACGGAATACGAGGCGCTCGTCTACAATGCCTTGCGCGGCATGCTGGCCGAGTTGGACCCGCACAGCGATTTCATGGACCCGAAAGATTTTGTTGGGATGCAGGAAGACACCAAAAGCGAGTTTGGCGGTCTCGGTGTTGTTGTGGGGATGAAGAACGACCGGCTGACCATCGTGGCGCCGATGGAGGGAACACCGGGCTTTCGCGCGGGACTGCTGCCGGGTGATGTCATTCTCGAGATCAACGGCCAGTCGGCCGAGAAAATGTCTTTGCGCGACGCGGTAGAAAAATTGCGCGGGGAGCCCGGAACGGACGTGGAACTCGCGGTGGCGCGCGAGAAAGAAACAAAACCGCTCACTTACAAATTGCAGCGCGAAGTGATCAAAGTGCCGAGCGTGCGCGGCGCGTGCATTCTCGACACGGGTGCAGGCCCGCGCATCGGCTACGTGCGCGTCACGCAGTTCAGTGAGCCGACCGGAAAGGAATTCGCGCGCGCGGTGGCTGATCTGGAAAAGCAGGGTATGGACGCGCTGGTGCTGGACGTGCGTTTCAATCCGGGTGGACTGCTTACCGCGGCGGTCGATGTGGCCGGCGAGTTTCTGCCGTCCGGTTCGCTCGTCGCCTACACCGAGGGACGTTCGGCCGCGGCCGAGCGCCGTTATCTCGCGCCGGGCAAGGGACACAAGGCACGGAGCTATCCTTTGGCCGTGCTGGTCAACGGTTCAAGCGCGAGCGGCGCGGAAATCGTGGCCGGCGCGCTCAAAGACACCGGACGTGCCCTGCTCGTCGGCGAAAAGACATTCGGCAAGGGCTCGGTGCAGAGCGTTATTTCGCTGCCGGACGGATCCGCCGTTCGTTTGACCACGGCAAAATATTTTACTCCGGGCAAACAACCGATCCACGAAAAAGGCGTGATCCCGCACATCCGCGCCACGATGTCGTCCGATGACGAAGCGCGCCTGCTCGCGCTGCGCCGGCAGGACGAATTGCCGGACGGATCGAAGAAGGACGAGATTTTGGAAGTGGAAGATATTCAGCTGCAGCGGGCGGTGGATGCTCTGCGCGGCGTCTTGCTCCACGCGAAGGAGGGGACGGACAAGGCACCGTCCAAGGAAGGTTGAGCGCGCCTCTGGTTCTCGCGCTGGAGACTTCCTGCGACGAAACGGCGGCCGCGGTGCTGCGTTTTCCCGGCGAGCTGCTTGGGCATGTCGTGGCGTCGCAAGCGGCTGTTCACGCGGCTTACGGTGGAGTGGTGCCGGAGGTCGCCTCGCGCAACCATTTGGCGCATGTGCGTGAAGTGACAGAAACCGCGCTGGCGCAGGCGGGCGTGTTGTTGAGTGACATCGACGTCTTCGCCGCGACCAACGGACCCGGCTTGGCCAGTGCCTTGCTGGTCGGAACATCGACTGCCAAGGGCTTCGCGCTGGCCTTGGACAAACCTTTCCTCGCAGTGAACCACATCGAGGCGCATTTGCTCTCGCCGTTTTTCGGACGTGCGGAATTTCCGCCGGCGATCGGTTTGGTGGTCAGCGGCGGTCACACCTTGCTCGTCGATATCATGGGGACGGGCCGTTACAAACTTCTCGGTCGCACGCTGGATGACGCGGCGGGCGAAGCGTTCGACAAAGTGGCCAAACTTCTCGGACTCGGCTATCCGGGTGGTCCCTTGATCGAAGCAGAAGCGCGCGCAGGAAATCGCACGCGGTTCGAATTTCCGCGGAGCATGAAATGCTCGGGCGATTTCCAGTTCAGCTTCAGCGGACTGAAAACCGCAGTGCGCTATTTGTTGCCCAAGACGGTGGAATCCGATCGCGCCGATCTTTGCGCCGGATTCCAGGAGGCGGTGGTCGATGTTCTGGTCCACAAAGCTGTGGAGGCGGCGAAGAGTTGCCGGCGTGATCTCATTGCGGTGAGCGGCGGGGTGGGGTTGAACGCACGCCTCCGCGAGCGACTTGCCTGCGCGGCGGAAGGCAGCGGGATGCGTGTGTTGTTCGCGGAACCTTCGCTCTGCACTGACAATGCGGCCATGGTCGCCTATGTCGCGGCGCTGCGGGCGGCGCGCGGCGAATCGTCGTCCATCGAGGTCGATATTTTTCCTTCTTTGGGGCCGGCATTTTTCGCTGTCGTCTAAAAGTTGGCGCGAAAATTGCTTGCAGTGATTTAGTCACCAAGGCCTTCTGGAGCGATGCCCGCACTCCAACAGAGCGCCCATCTGGCCCAGAGCCAGGTTCTGTCGCCCCAGATGCGTCAGAGTTTGGAAATTTTGCAGGCCACGGCGCTGGAGTTGCAACAAATGGTCCGCCAGGAACTGGAAACCAATCCCGTTCTCGAGGAAGAGCCACCGGAGGAGGCGCCCGAGACGGAAGACGCCGCCGAGGAGGATGAAGCTCAGGAACTCGAGGCCGAACGCCTGCAGGAAGACTGGAGCGATTTTTCCGCGCAGGGCGCGGTCGATCCCGAGGCGGAAGCGCGGCGCATGCGATTCCTTGAGGGTGTCGCGCCGGCAGAAACGTTGGCCGGGCATTTGGAAAGCCAATTCGGGCGCCTCGCCCTAGATCCTGTGCAGCGCCGCGTTGCTTCGTTGCTCATCGGTAACCTCGACGAGAACGGCTATCTCGCCGCATCGCCCGAGGAGGTGGCGGACGAGGCCGGGGCCGAGACGGCCGAGGCTGTCGAGATGCTGCACACGCTGCAAACGATGGATCCGCCCGGAGTCGGGGCGCGCGATTTGGCCGAGTGTCTATCGCTGCAGCTGGCGCGACTCGGTCCGGATTACGCGGCGGCAAAAAGTATCGTCAAAAACCACCTCGACCTGCTTGGCCGGAAAAAATTCGCCGAAATCGCGTCCGCGCTGGGGATAAGTCAGGAGCAAGTGCGTGAAGCCGGCGCGCTCATCGCGCAGCTCAATCCGAAGCCGGGGCGTGCTTTCGCGGGCGAGGCCGCCCAGGCGCTTTCGCCTGACGTGATCATCGAGAAAGTCGGCGACGACTATGCTGTTTCGCTCGTGCGGGACAACATCCCGCACCTGCGCATCAGCCGGAGCTACCGCGATTTGCTCGGCGAGTCCGGTGGAACACCGGAGGTGCGCGGTTACCTGCGCGACAAAATCCGCGGCGGACAATTCATCATCAAGAGCATCCAGCAGCGCCAACAGACCATCCTGGCCATAGCGCGCGAGATCGCCGCACGGCAGCGGCCGTTCCTCGAAGAGGGTGTTTCCGCGCTGGTGCCGATGACCATGGCTCAGGTGGCGCAGGTGGTCGGGGTGCACGAGACGACGGTGAGCCGTGCCATCGCGGGAAAGACGGTGGCCACGCCGCAGGGAGTCTTCGAAATGAAATTCTTTTTCACCACGGGATACACCACGGCGGACGGCGCCGAGGTGAGCAATACGAGCGTGAAAGACGCGATCGCCGCACTCATCCGGGCGGAGAACGCGCACAAGCCGCTGAGCGACCAGCAGATCATGGACAAGCTCAAAGCCGACGGATTGCCCGTGGCGCGGCGCACCGTGGCGAAATACCGTGAAGCGCTCGGATTTCTTCCGAGCCATTTGCGAAAATCCTTTTGAGACGCGCTGCGCGTAACGAGTATCACCTCATCATGTCGCAATTGAATTCGGAAATGGTGCGCGAAGCACTGAGATCGGTGAAGTATCCGGGATTTAGCCGCGATATTGTGTCATTCGGCTTGGTCGACTCGGCGGAAGTGCGCGGCGACGAGGCTTTCGTCAAACTTTCGCTGGCCGTGGAGGATCCGAAAGTTGCTCAGCAGATCCACCGCGAGTGCATGACGGCGTTGGCCTCCGTGCCCGGCTTGCGCACGCCGCATGTGCTCATCGATTTGAAGAAACCGCCCGCGGCGACGTCGCCGGGCGCGACCAAGATCGAGGGGGTGAAGCACGTGGTGGCGGTGGCCAGCGGCAAGGGCGGGGTGGGCAAGAGCACCGTGGCCTCGAACCTCGCGCAGGCTTTGAGTCTGGGTGGCGCGCGCACCGGCTTGTGCGACTGCGATCTTTACGGGCCGAGCATCGCTCTGATGTTCGGCACGACCGAACAACCCTGCGCCACGGAGGACAACCGCATCGTGCCGGTCGAGCGCTACGGGCTGAAGCTCATGTCCATGGGCTTTCTCACCGACGCGGATACCCCGGCGGTGCTGCGCGGGCCGATGGTCACCCGCTACACCCAGCAATTTTTGCGACAGGTCGACTGGGGCGATCTCGATTACCTGATCCTCGACCTGCCACCGGGCACGGGTGACATCCAACTTACCGTGGTGCAGACCGTGGCGCTGGCCGGCGCCGTCGTGGTGACCACGCCGCAGGAGGTCGCGCTGATCGACGCGCGCAAAGCGGTGGCCATGTTCGGGAAGACGAATGTGCGCGTCCTCGGGATCGTGGAAAACATGAGTTATTTTCTCTGCCCTAGCGACGGCAAACGCTATGACATCTTCGGACGCGGCGGGGGCCAGCGCGAGGCGGACCGCTTGGGAGTCCCGCTGCTCGGCGAGATTCCCATCGACATGGCGACGCGCGAAGCGGGAGACACGGGCATGCCTGTTGTGGCGCGCGCGCAGGAAAGCGCGGTCGGCAAGGAGTTCACGAAAATCGCGCAGATGCTGCGCGCGCAAATCGAGAACGCATCTGTCACAGGCTAACCGACGTAACAGCAAACGATATCAGGTGATATTTGTTGCTTACATCCCGACCCACCCAACTTGACTCGCCTCTGATCATGCCTATCATTCCCTTCATGAACTCCCCCCACGACGAGGGCGCTGACCTCGTTCGTAACTCCATGCTCTACCGCGAGTTCCTCGCGGAGCGTGAGGAGATTCTCCGCCACAAGTGGATCGAGAGTGAAAAAGTCGGCCACGATATCGGTTTCGAACGGGCCTTGCTCGATTGGGTCATGCGCCACCGCACCAGCTGGCGGACCACCCGCGTCCGCCAGTCCTCTGTTGCGGCCTGAAAAAGCCTTGCTGACGAAGTCTTCCCGCCTGTGGCATTCTGGCGGGAATGTCCCGAAACACCGACCGCACGCTGATTGACGCTGCCGGCGTGGCTTCGGCGGTAACCAAACTCGGTGATTTGCTTGCCGGCCCGCTCCGGGACCAGGGTCCC
>JBILUI010000240.1:0-3988 GCA_044371145.1 Chthoniobacterales bacterium
AGATCGATGTGCGGCTGGAGGATCTGCTGGCCGAAATGGAATTGCCGTCCGAGGCCGCGTTCGGCTCGCTTTCCGGTGGACTGAAACGACGCGTCCTGCTGGCCCGTGCGCTGGCCGGACAGCCGGATTTGCTCCTGCTCGACGAGCCGACCAACCATCTGGATCTGAATTCCATCCTTTGGCTGGAAGATTTTCTGCTCCGGCATCCGATGAGCCTCCTCTTTGTCACGCACGACAGGACTTTTCTCCGGCGCCTGGCCAACCGGATTGTCGAATTAGACCGTGGTCGGCTATTCGGTTGGGCCTGTGATTACGACACATTCCTGCAGCGCAAAGCCGATCTGCTCGAAGCCGAGGCTGTGCAGTGGAAGGCGTTCGACAAGAAGCTGGCGCAAGAGGAGGCGTGGTTGCGTCAGGGTGTCAAAGCCCGCCGCACGCGCAACGAGGGCCGGGTGCGGGCCCTGCTCGAACTGCGGCGCGAGCGGGCCCGCCGCCGCGAGCGTTCGGGGACGGCTAAGATCGAGATCCAGTCGGGCGCGCTATCGGGTCAGCGGGTTTTGCGGGCCGAGGAAATCACCTTCGCGCACCCGGACATGCCCGCGCCGCTGGTGCAGAATTTTTCCACCGAGATTTTCCGCGGAGACAAGATCGGGATTCTGGGTCCGAACGGATGCGGCAAGACCACGCTGCTCAAATTGTTGCTGGGGCAACTCGCGCCGCAGTCGGGCAGCGTGACTACGGGGACCAACTTGCAGGTCGTGTATTTGGATCAGCTGCGGGATCAGATCGATTTGGACAAGACGGTGGCGGAGAACGTGGCTGGCGTCTCGCAGTCGGTGCATTTCCAAGGACGCGACCGCAACATCCACAGCTACCTGGCGGACTTCCTGTTCCGCTCCGACCGCGTGCGCATGCCGGCGCGTTTGCTCTCCGGGGGCGAACGCAACCGCCTGCTCCTCGCCCGCCTTTTCTTGCAACCGGCCAATGTGCTGGTGCTCGACGAGCCGACCAATGATCTCGATGCCGAGACGCTGGAGTTGCTCGAGGAGTTGTTGGTCAGCTGGGATCAAACTCTGCTGCTCGTTTCCCACGACCGCGCATTTCTTGATGCGGTGGTGACCAGTCTGCTCGTCTTCGAAGGCGACGGAAAGATCACCGAGGTCAATGGCGGCTACAGCGACTGGCAGCGTTGGTCCGCCCGCGGTGCCGCCGTGCCTTCCGTGGCCGCGCCCGTTCCGGCAAAAGTGGACAGCCCGAAAAAGGAGCGCCCGGGACGCGCGGAAAAATTTCTCAACCGTGAACGCCGCGAGTTGGAAGAACTCCCCGGGCAGATTGAGCAATGGGAGGCGGAACAGGTCCGATTGGCCACCCAATTGCAGGATCCGGAGCTGTATCGAACCAATCCCGGGGCCCTGCCGGCGATTGAAGCCGCATCCAACGCACTCGAGGCGAAAATCCGTGCGGCCTACGCGCGATGGGAGGAGCTGGAGGCCAAGCGATGCGCTTTTGAGGGAAAAGCTCTCTGATCGGCGATATTGTTTTTCACGGCGTTGTTCGCGGCGCCGAAACCTGAACAACCCTTACTGCAAGAACACGTTGACCGTGTCGGCGAAACGTTTGGGTTCCGTGTAGAGGAAAGAGTGCCCGCCCCAGAAATAGGCGAGCCAAGAGAAGGGGATTTGGTTGGCGATGATGAGCGAATTTTTCGGCGGATCGAGTTCGTCGGAGCGCCCGTCGGTGATCAGCACCGGAACTTTGATGTTCTTGAGGTCCTCGAAGTTGCTGTTGTCCGCTCTCCATAGCGTCGTGCGGGCGCGGTCCTGGCGCTCGACGGTTTGTTTGGAGACCTCGAAGTCGTTGGGCATGATGCCAGCTTCGACCGCGGCCTTGATGCGGTCGATTGTGGCCTGCACTGCCGCTTTCCCGGCAGGGTCATCGGGCGCCGTCAGGGCGAGTCTTTCCATCCTGGGAGTGTCGGGGTTGTTCAGCTTGCCTTCGACGTCCGGCGCGGCCGGGTCTTCGTGTGAGCCTCCCGGATTCGCGGCGGCGAGCACGGCTTTGTTCACCATGTCGGGATGACGGATGAGGAACTGCTGGCCGATGCGCGCGCCCATGGAGTAGGCGAGGATATTCGCTTTCTTGATGCCGAGCGCTTTGAGCAACCCCGCGGCATCGTCGGCCATCTGCGGAATGGTCGTGTTGTTTTCCTCGGTGTCGGTGGACAGCCCCACGCCGCGGTTGTCGAAAAGAATCAGCTGATGCTGCTTGGCCAGTTCCTCGATCATCAGCGGATCCCAAAGCTCATGCTGGACATAAACCCGTTGATCATGAGCAGAGGTTCGCCTTCGCCGCGCGTGTAGTAAGCAAGCTTCACATCGCCGACCTGCGCGTATTTGATTTCGGGTTTGAACTCGGCGTGCAGCGGCGAGTGCAGGGCAGTGCAGAGCAGGGCAATGGTGATGGCAGGGAAGGTGCGTTTCATAGTGGAGAGGAGGAAGTCTGTGGTTGGGTGTTGCAATTTTAGATCTGGATATCCACTCTTGTTCCATGAAAAAGGCTCCCTCCTTACTCGTTGCATCAGTCCTCGTCCTCGCCATGGGGATGCATTCCGCGCGGGCCTGCACCGCGTTGATGATCACCGACAAGCAAGGCAACGTCTACAGCGCGAAGACGATGGAATACGCGGCGTTGTTGCCCTTCCAGATGTCGTATGTCCCTGCAGGAACCAAGGTCGTGTCCGTGGCGCCGGGGAACAAGGCGGGCCTGTCTTTCGAGACGAAGTTTCCCGTGTTGGGAGTGAGTGCAGATGTCGGCGTAGGCAATGGCATCAACATGATGGTGGAATCGGCCAACAACCAAGGATTGTCGCTCAGCACCAATGAAATGCCCGGGTCGCAATCGCCGGCTGGTGCCGGATCCGATGCTGCGAAGGCTTTGGCTGCCACGGACCTCGGGCTTTATCTCCTCGGCAATTTCAAATCCGTGGCGGAGGTCAAGGAAGCGCTGCAAGGAGGCGACGTCAGCGTCTGGCTTCCCAAGGTTCCTCTCGTGGGCAACATCGAGCTGCCCATGCACTACATTCTCTGGGACAAGACCGGCGCGGGCATCGTCATCGAATTTTTGGATGGCAAGATGAACGTCCACGACAATCCGGTGGGCGTGGCGACCAATGCCCCGGGTTTTCCGTGGCATTTGACGAATCTCAACAACTACGCGCAGCTGACCAATGTGGACAAGAACACCGGGCAATTCGGCCAACTGAAGGTGAGCGCTCCCGACAGCGGCAACTCGCTGGCCAACCTGCCCTCCTCGCAAATCGCGGCAGACCGTTTCGTCAAAGCAGCCTTCTACACTCAATTCGTGCGCAAGGCCGGTTCTCCCGAGGACGCCGTGATCACGCTCGGGCACATCATGAACAACTTCGACCGGCCGTATGATCTCTCGATCGACGAGGGTTACTCGGCCGAAGGAGGAACGGCGGGCACCACCTCGAGCGAGGTGACGCTTTTCACCTGGATGAACGACAAATCGCGCAATCTTTACTTCCTGCGCACGATCGACGCTCTGAACTTTGCCAAGTTCGAGATCGATAAGCTCGCGCCCCTGAAGAGCGTCGTCAACGTGCCGCTGGCGAAAATCAACGATGCCGCACTCGACGGCACGCAGGTTCTCCTGACTGCCGCAGGGCAATAGGGCAGCTCAGTTTTACCAAGCTGGGTGAGGGAAGCGCCTGGCCCAAGCCGGCATCTCCTCTTCGCGAAACAAAATGAGCAGCCCTCTGATCAAGGCTGCCGTCCGAACGCTGTTCCTCTGCCAGAGCCGTGATCAAGCGCTGCGGCAAAGCGAAGCGCTCGCAGCCCGATACACGGAACTCGCCGCGAGATTGTCGAAGGAATCCGGGCGGATGAGTGTCGAAGTTCCCCCGATGCGCGGGGTGGACGAAGATATGCGCCGCTGGTCGCTCTTCATGCTCCTTGAGCACAATGCG
>JBILUI010000179.1:0-3987 GCA_044371145.1 Chthoniobacterales bacterium
CAGCCAGTCGGCCAGCAAGCCGAGCTGTTCCGCGGGAATGGCGCGCTCTTCCACCCGATCGAGAAGATGCCTGAAAACGGCGCGCGGCACCGCATGCCGTCGGACTTCAGCCATGGGACGACGCGCCGTAAAATCCCTTCTCGATCTCTTCGCGCAGTCGCGCCGCTTCCGCCGGATGTGGCCCGTCCGCCAGCCGTCCGGCGAGTTTTGATAATTCAGCGCCCGACAACATCACGCGCTCCCCCAAGTGTTGCGCGAAGGCGACCACCTTGGCCTGCTCGTCAGCCGGCAGATGCTCGATCTCGGCAATGATTTCCACCGCAGTCACGCCGGCGAACCTACGCCTTGTCCACCTCACAAGCAAGGCGGGGCGAGGGAAGAAGTGACTTGTGATGTGTGACGCGTGACGAGTTTTTGTAGCGGCGCCCACCTCTCCTCTGTTCTCAGCGTCCTCTGCGCCCCTTGCGCTCTCTGCGGTTTTTTCTTCCTTTTTTCTCTCGCCACACGTCACCCGGTCCAAAGGCCCCGCCAAACCGCCAACCCCCAGCCGCCGACTGACGACCGTCATCTTTCCGGGACCTTCGTCCCGGAAAATACCGCTACTACTCTGGTAAACTTTTGGGCCCGAAGCTCCCGCGGACGCGCTACTTCTCAGTTATCCGCACCCTCAGTGCCCTCCGCGCCGTATGCCGTATGCCTCCGGGTCTTTTTGTGCCGAAAAAGTCACACAAGTCGGTTGGCGTTTCGGCCGTCCGGTGCCACATTATTGCCTCTGGTCGAGCCAACCCCTTCCGCCATGAAAACAAGCAATTCCTTCCTCCGCAAACTTCTCGCGCCGCTCTGCGCGGCACTTCTTCCCGCATTCTTTGCCCCGAGCGCTTCGGCGCAAACCGCACCCACGGCGCAGACCGTGCCCTATACGCAAAATTTCGGGACTGCCACATTCACTACTGCTCCAGCGGGTGTGGCGGTTTGGAACGGTCTCAACGGCGGCAGCATCAGTTCGCAGGCGTTGGCCGAGGGCTCCGCGCCGACCGGAAACGCAACATTGACCGCCGCGACGGCAGCACAAACGACAGGCGCGGCTTACGGATACGCCGCCAGTGGAAACGCGCAGCTCTACATCCAGACTTCGAGCAATAATGGCAATGGGGTGAATCAGCCTGTGGTTGCGGTGGACACCACTGGCCGACAGAACATCGTGCTTTCTTACGATATCAGTGTCATCAGCGCGCAACCTCGCACGGTCGGTGTAGTTGCGCAGTATCGCGTCGGGACAACTGGCACATGGACGACGATTACGGCTTCATCTGGGTCCAATCCATTTTCACAGGCCGGCGGAACCACGGGACTTAAGACCACCGTCTCTGCTACACTGCCCTCCGCGGCAAACAACCAATCGGTCGTGCAAATTCGTTGGGCTATCTGGCGCGGCACGGAGACTGGAAATTCATCGGGCATCGGTTTGGACAATATTTCTGTATCCGGCGATCCCGTCGGCACCGCTCCTTTGATCGCCTCCTTCTCGCCTTCCTCCGGCCTTGTCGGTGATACAGTGACGATCAATGGTTTCAATTTTGGCGCAACGCCCGGCGTCAAATTCAATGGCATCGCGGCGTTTAGCTCGGTCAATGGTTCGGGAACTGTCATCACCGCAACCGTGCCATCCGGCGCCACCACCGGACCGATCACGGTAGAAGTAGCGGGTGAGCCTACGGCAACGAGCGCGACGGATTTCACGGTTCTCGCTCCCAACACGCCCATTATCACGCTTTCGACAAACACCATCTCCGGCCTGAGCACCTCGACCGGAGTCGCCTCCGCAGCAACCAACTATTCAGTCACCGGAACGAATCTCGGAGCCACGCCCATCACCGTCACACCGAGTTCCAGTCTGCTCGAAGTCGGCACCAACGGCACGGATTTCACCAACAGCTTGAGTCTTCCCGCCGTGGGCGGTGTTCTTTCGAACAATGTCTTCGTTCGTGTCGCGGCCACGAACGTGGTGACGAACTATTCGGCCTCCATCAGCCACGTGAGCGGCTCAGCCAGCAACTCGCTCGCGGTCAGTGGCGCGATCACCAACCTGCCGCCCGGTCTTGTTGCCAATCCGACGAACATCACCGGATTGAACGCAGCCACAACCAACGTCCCGTCTGCTGCGCAAACTTACACCCTGACCGGGTCGAATCTTACCAATGACGTCACCATCTCCGCTCCGGCAGGTTTTGAGGTGGCCAATGACGGCGCCACTTGGGGAACAACCACTTCGCTTACCCAAACTGGCGGCAGCGTCAATGGAACCATCTCGGTTCGCCTCGCCGCATCATCCACCTTTGGCTCGCGTTCCGGCAATGTGACCAACATCAGCACCGGCTTTACCAATCGCGTCTCCGTCAGCGGTTCGGTGCCTGTTCCCAACGTTCCTGGCCAAGTTTATTGGAATTTCGACACGGCAACACCGACCTCGGGAACAGGCGGGGATTACGCGACATGGACCTTCCCTGCAATTACTCAAAATAACAACAACGGCACGACGGCTTTGCTCAACGCAACATCTGCTTCATCCGGCTACACAAACCCTTTCAACGTTCTCGCTTCCGGAACGACGAATGCCGGCGCTTCGGCCCGCACGGGCGCTTTCAACGCCGCCTCAAATGCCTTTTTTGAGGTGCAGATTGTCGTGCCTGCCAGCACAACGACATCTGTCACCAACATCTCGTTCGGCTCACGCCCGACTGGAACAGGTCCGGCAGCCTTCTCTATTCGATCGAGCGTTGACGGATTTGCCACGGATCTTTTCACGAACGCAATGGTCACAAATTCATGGGCCATGTATGTGGCGCCCGTGGCGATCGCTCTTTCCAACGGCACGAACACGGTGCGTATCTACGGCTATGCTGGCTCGGGCAATGCCAGTTCGAACACCGCTAACTGGCGCATCGACGACCTGACCTTGGCTCTTGCTGCGGGTGTCGGCCCTACGCCGACACCCCCGACGATCACCAGCACCAATGCCTTCTCGGGAACGGTCGGCGTGGCGTTCAGCAATGACGTTACGGCCACCGGCGATGCGCCGATCGGGTTCTCGGGGACGGCTCTGCCCGGCGGGCTTTCCGTGGCCTCTGGCGGAGCCATCACCGGCACGCCGACGGCGGCAGGCACGTTCAACGCAACCCTGACGGCGACCAATGCCGCTGGAACCAACAACCAAGCAGTGACCTTCACCATCGCCAAGGGAGCGGTTTCGATCACAACGCCTCCGACTGCTTCCGGTCTCGTCCAAGGCCAAGCGCTGCTCGATTCTCTCCTCAGCGGCGGCTCGGCGAGCGTGCCCGGCACCTTTGCCTGGACCGACTCAAGCATCATTCCGCCGGTTGGCACGACGAGCTATGACGTGACTTTCACGCCGAGCGATGCGGCCAACTACAACAATGCCACGACCAACGCGAGCGTCACCGTGCTTTCCGCTTACCAAGCCGGATACAGCAACTGGCTCACCGAATTCCAGCTTGATCCGCTGGTCACGACCGGACCCACCGCCGGTGCGCCGAATGCCGACCCGGATGGCGACGGATTCAGCAATGCGAGCGAATACGCCTTCGGCACCAATCCGACAGTTCCCAACGGCGCGCTGCTCACCACAACGTCCTCGAACAGCATCTTCCGCTCCTCGTGGAACGGACCGGCCAGCGGCGTGACCTACGGCGTCTGGAGCACGACGAACTTGGCGTCCACTGCGTTTACCAACGATCCCACGGCGCCAATCCTGACGAACGGCGGCGAGTTGTCCTTCACCAACCAAGCGACCGGCAACAAGTTCTTCCGCGTCCGCGCGACATCGAACTGATCGGGATCGCAAGCAATCACCAAACCCCGCGGTGGCAACGCTGCGGGGTTTTGTTTTGCGGTGACGCGCCGCCCATGAATGTGACTCCTCTAAAGCAGTTTAAATTTTTTTAGCCGGTTCCGCCCGTATGCCCCGCG
>JBILUI010000180.1:0-3986 GCA_044371145.1 Chthoniobacterales bacterium
CCATGACGTTCTCCAACACGAATCCCTACACCATCGCCGGCACGGGCACGATCACCCTCACCGATTCGGACACGAACAAAGCGGCGATCAATACGTTGGCCGGATCACACACCGTCTCCAATGCGGTTGATTTGCTGGATAGCGATCTGACGCTTTCCAATGCGGCCGAAACCGGGCTCACCCTGGCTGGAGTCATCGCCGGTCCCAACGGCCTGCTGAAAAACGGCACGGGCACGACAACGTTGTCCGGCGCCAACACCTACTCGGGCATGACAACGATCGAGCAGGGCACGATTATCGCGAGCAAGACCAGCGCGCTCGGGGAGAGCGAGGTCATGCTCAACGGGCCCGGCACCGGCACGAACAACACCTCGCTTCTTGTCGATTCTTCCGGTGGAAGCGTCATCCTCAGCAACGCGATCAATGTGGCCAACCAAGGAACGGGCGTGACGATCATCGGATCATCCGCCCTCAACGGAAGCGCCCGTCCGGTCGAGTTCACCGGGCCTATCGATCTGGCCAAAGACGTGACCTTGGTTTCGGCGCCCTACGTGAGCGGGATCGGGGATCGCACGGACTTCAGTGGCGGGATCAGCGGAGCTGGCGGCGTGACGATTAGCACGGCAACCAACTCGCGCGTCGTGTTCATGGGTAATGCGAACACCTTCGACGGTGATGTCATCATCGCGCCGGGTTCCACGCTGCAACTCAGCGACGGAACGCCAAACGTCGAGGAACTCATTCCGGTCCGCTCGACGGTCGATATCGGTGCGGGCGCCGCGCTCAAGCTGGCCAAAGCCGGCAATAGCGAGACGATCGGGGGCCTGACCGGCACCGGTATCGTGGAAGCGATCAGCGGTGCGGACCGCCTGATCATCAACGCGGTGGCCGATACCATCTTCAACGGCACGCTCCAAGACGGCGGGTCAACTTTGGCCTTCACCAAGACCGGCGCCGGAACCCAAACGCTGGGCGGAGCCAACACTTACAGCGGTGGCACCAAGCTCGAGGCGGGCAAGCTCGTGACAACCTCACCTACCGCCTTGGGCAGCGGACCAGTGGAACTGCTCGCTGGGACTCTCGAAATCAGGTCTCAGCTGAACATCCAATCGCTGCTCTGGGAAAACACCGCCCAAATCGCGATCCCGAACCCTTCGGCTGGAAACTTTGTTTCGGTTTCCACGCCGGTCCTCGTCGAAGGTGTGAACATCTTTAACCTCACCGGGGCGACATTGTCGGGCCCGGTGAAGCTGCTGGCTGCACCCGGCGTAACCAACAACTCGCTCAGCCTGTTCGGCGTGGAGGGCGTCAACACCAACAAATACAAGCTGACTTATATCGGCGACGAACTCTGGTTGTCATTGATCCGTCCGCCGGCTCCCGCACCCGAGCCCGAGAAGCCTGCTTATCCCGACTTCACGCAGTTTGCCGGCAACCCGAACCAGATGCAGGTGGCCAAAGCGCTCAACAAGTGGGCGGCCTCCAACCCAACCGGCGATCGCAAGACGGTGCTCGATGCGATGACCAATTCGGGCGATTACCAGAATGCCTTCAACCAGATGATGCCGACGATCTACGAATCGATCGGCACGACGGCCTTCAACCTGGCCAATGTGCTCAACACCTCGCTCTTCGAGCGCCTGTGGTTGGTGCGCATCAACGGTGAGGGCTTCTCCTCGCGCGGACTGGCCCCGGCGCCATTGCAGGGCGAGACGGGCGGCGGCGATGACTTCATCGTCAAGCCCGACAAGAACTGGGGTGTGTTCGTCGACGGCTACGGCGTCTTCGCCAATGCCAACAGCGCCCAGACGCTGCAGAACTACAACTTCCAGAGCGGCGGTGTGACCGGCGGCGCGTCCTACAAGTGGAACGACAACTTCTCCACCGGCGTGTATGTCGGCTATCAGGGGCTGCAGGCCCAATACGACGGCGGCGGCCGCCTCACCGACAACGCGGTGCGCTTCGGCGGCTTCGGCACGTTGCTGGTCGACAACTTCTTCCTGAACACGATCGTGGGCGGGGCCTACCACAACTACCAGGTGGATCGCAGCATCTCGTTCGGCTCGATCGACCGCACGGCCAGCGGTGACCCGGCCGCGGGCGAGTTCGATTTCGCGCTGGGCGGCGGTTACGACTTCAAAGCCGGCAACTTCGTCTTCGGTCCGACAACCAGCCTGCAATACACCTACCTCAACGTGCAGGGCTTCGAGGAGACCGGAGCCGACTCGCTCAATTTGCGGGTCGACGGCTACGACACGAGCAGCCTGCTCTACTCGCTGGGCGGCCAGGTGGCTTACAACTGGAAGCTCTCCCAGAAGGTGGTGGTCACCCCGCGCCTGACCGCGGGATGGCAGCACGAGTTCCTGCAGAATGCTTACCCGATCAACGCGGCCTTCGCCACGGGTGGTCCGGTCACGCCGTTCAGCTACCAGACGACCTCGCCGATCCGGGATTACTTCTACGGCGGCGCCTCGATCGCGCTGGGCATCGACGACACGTGGGAGACGGCGTTCTTCTACAACGCCATCGCCAACCAGGATCTGGTCAGCCACAGCATCTACTTCTCGATCGGGGCGAAGTTCTGAGTTAGGGCATTGCTACCCATGAATTCCTGTGAACGCCTGGCACGTGGCTCCGGCCTTTGGCTTTTTGTCGTCGGCTTCGTGGTCATGGCGGTCCTCACCCTCGGCTTGGCCGTCGGGACGTCGGCGTGGCAACGGGATCCGGGGGCACGCGAGTTCGGTGCGGGCGGGTCCGTGGCGCAACAGTGACATGTGCCGCAGCGGACCGCCCGCGAATTATACCCTTCTCAGGGTATAGGCGAAATCGTCCGGATCGCTTAATCTTCGATTCGTCTTTTCCCAACACATCTCCATGCAAGTTCTCGAACAGCCCTGCCAATCGAAACCGGTTTCCGGCAGTCTGTCTTACGACCGGGTTGGAGCAGGTGATGTGGTCGCTTCGGACGAAGCACGGGCGGAATTGGCCCGCGTGATCGGCAGCCCTGATTTCCCGGCCACGCCGCGCAACCGCAGATTTCTTTCCTTCGTTGTCGAACACGGCCTTCTCAAGGGCGGGAACAACCGTGTCAAGGCCAAGGAAGTGGCCGTGCAGGTCTTCGGGCGGGCAGAGAATTTCCACCCCACCGTCGACGCCATTGTGCGCATTGAAGCGAGCAAACTCCGCCGCGATCTCGAGACCTATTACCTGAAGTCGGGCAAGCGCAATCCGGTGCGTATCGAGATTCCACGTGGCGGATACCATGCAGTCTTCGTCCGCCGGAGTGGTGAGGACGCCGGCGAGATGTCCGCGGTGCCGGTCTTGACCGGTAGCCATGTGGAGGATGTTTCGGCCGAGTTGCACCGGGTGTTGGAGAGCCGTGATTTTCCGGCGACCGAACGCAACCGGAAATTCCTCGCCTATATCGTGCAGAGGGAGTTGGACGGAGCGCCGCAGGAAATCTCTCCCAAGCACGTGGCCACACGCGTCTTCGGGCGGCGCCCCACCTTCGATCCGGTCACGGATCCGATTGTGCGCATCGAGGCGGGCCGGCTGCGGCGGGATTTGGAGTTCTACTATCTGAAAAGCGGGAGCCGGAATCCTCTGCGCATCACCGTTCCCAAGGGCGGTTACCGTCCGGTTTTCGTGACCAATCCTTGAAGGAGGTCGGCGGCCATGGCCGCGATGGACACATTTCGCCTCTGTAAAACGATCTTTATTTCTCGGATACGCCGCCGTCCTTGCCGGGCTGGTGACGGGTGTCTAGAGTAGTCGGTCCTAGTTATGAACAAGCAGGAAGCTTTCAAAGTGGCGGTTTTGGCCGGTGACGGCATCGGGCCGGAAGTGATGGCCGAGGCGCTCAAAGTGTTGGCGGCGGCCGCGGCCAAGTTCGCCATTCCCTACGAACTCCGGGAGGAGCGGGTCGGAGGCTGTGCCATCGATGCCGACGGGGTGGCCCTGCCGGACCAGACGCTCCAGACCTGCAA
>JBILUI010000056.1:0-14276 GCA_044371145.1 Chthoniobacterales bacterium
CCGGTCAGACCGAGAACAACGGTCACTGGCAACAAGCAACGGATGGTTTTCCCAACCGAAGGCAACCGGTGAACGTGTTCCTTGATGGACTTCCTGACGATTCCCTCAATGCGCACGAAGAAGTCGTCTGACACTCTCGTGAACTTGTGGTGACGAGTCTGACTCGCATCCAAGGCAAAGCGTTTGACGGCTCGCTTGTTGATGAGCGTGTTCATTTGCGCACCTCCGGCCAGAGCTGGCACTCGTGGAAGAACTCACACGAACTGCAAGCCAACGAAGGAGCAGGGACAAAGTCCTCACGCTCCACGCCGTCCACATAGCTCTCGACCTGCCGCAGGAACTTCTGCTCCCGCTGATCGGTCATGGCGCCGACGTGGGTCACGACCAGCTTTGGAACCTTAGTCTTAACAAGGTGGTGCAACTCAAAGCCCGATGCATCTTTGCCCGTGGCTTCCCGATGAAGGATGCCGTAGGCAGAGAGCTGCGTTTCGTTGCGGTGGATAGCTTGGGCGATGAACGGAGTTGAGGCGGACGTTTTGAAATCCACGACAACTCCCCCGGGACGCACCAAGTCGATCACACCAACAAGCCGCGGTAGACCATCAGGCAAATCAGCCTCGATTGAGACTTCGACGCCCTCAGGTTTTTCCTCGGCAGGAATCGGAGTGTCCTGCAGATACAGTTCCACGAGGCCCCATGCCTTGTCCTTTTGCTTGGGCTCCTCGTCGATTTCCCAAGCCACGGGATCTTTCTCCTGGCTGGATTCCCAGTGGAGATCAAAGCCCTGCTTGAGTGACTCGGTATCGAGCGGCTGCCCATACCAACGGGCCTTGCTCCATTGCTGGAGGGCGCAGTGGACTGACTTGCCCACGTGCAACGCCCCGGTGGCTTCTTTGACCAATCCAACCACGTAGCGGAAGTAGAACTTCAGCCTGCACGTATGGAAGCAGTTCAACCGGCTGGCCGACACCTTGGCCAAGAGGCGTTCGGTGTCGACCTTGGCCAACTGCGGAGTGTCGAGGGCGGCGATCAACGCGCACCTCCGTTCACATATTTGCCGTTGCTCTTGCTGGACTTCTTGCTCGCATGCTCCTCGAGAATGCGTTGGATAAGACCACTCGCTTGAAGCTTGTTGAGACCCTCCGGCGAGCAGCCGAACATCTCCCGACTCATTTCCTCGGCAACCTCTTCGAGGTTGTGGTCAGCAATGAGTTTGAGGATGAGGCCACGCTGTTTATCCGAGCAGTGCCATCCATCGCCGTTATTGGTTTTGATCCCATTGGTCTTGAGACGATTGATTGGTTCCTCGTGACCGTTCCCGTTTCCGTAATCGGAGCCAGGGACGAAGCCGGTGGTCTGGATCTGTTCATCAACACTCTGCTGGAGCGTGTCGTAGAGACGGGCGCTTTCGACAGCCACGTCACTCACATTGGTGATCTCCGTCTCGCAGGAGACAGAGAACTGGTGACTCGAATATCCCGGTAATCCGAGACGCTTCGAGTAGTTGGCAATGAGTTTGAGTGCCATTGCGTGTTTTTCCTTTCGTTGTTGGCCGTGGAATCACCCGCAGAACGCAAAAAGCCAGACCCGTGAAGGTCTGGCTTGGCGAAGTGGATGATTCTTTGGCTGTTGTTGTTGGTTCAGGCAGCGAATTTCTTCGTCTGGTCCTGAACAGTGAGTGTTTTGCGGGTCGAGATCCGGTCCAAGGCATCTTCAACGAACCGGTCCTGGAGCTTTGTCATGGGTAGACGTGCATCCTTGGCGGCGTAGTAGAGCCTTGTGACCAAATCACGGCGCAAAACAGGTGAGTAGTAGCCTTCGCGAGGCATATTTCCTCCGTTGTAAGGTTGGTTTTTGCAAAAAATGCCCCGCACCACTCGATGAAGGGCAAGTCGGGGAGTTATAGAATCCCCAACCAAAGAATTATGGCGGAATTTCGGGGGAGTTTTGGGGTGCCCCTCCCGCCCATCGCGTCAATCCCGGTTCGCAACTGCGGTGGAGTCTGCCACATCCGGGACTAAGCAACTTGGCACCGTGGCATTTTCCGGTTGGGGAGGCTGCGGAGCGACAATTCGCTCGGCCATCTTCTGCTGATGCTCGCGACTAGCTCGAGCATAGGTGCGAAGTATGAGTTGGCCACCGTCCTGGTGCCCCTGGTAAGAAGCAATGGTCTGCACGTCGATGCCGAGTTCGTGGAGACAGCGCGAAATAAACATCCGCCTGAAGGCTCTCGGGGAGTAGGCAGGTAGCCCAAGTCGTTGACAGGCTGATTGGAGGGCTTTTTTGGGATCTCTGACTTTGAAAACTTTCTCCTCAGGCAGGCGAATCTCACCTCGAGCTTTGTCCATGCGCTCCAATAAAGGACGGACTGTCGGATAGATCGGGATCGAAAACTCGGTGCGGGTCTTTTGACGAATAAGCACGATTTCTTTGGAGTCAAAGTTGATGTCCTGCCAACGCAACCCCGCGCACTCCGCCTGCCCCAGACCCGCCTTGCCCATGAATTCAACCAGATTGGCACTGTCATCGGCAGTGTCAGCCAAAACCTGAGATCGGATGCTCTCGACAATGCGCTCAAACTCCGCCCAGGTCGGAATGAGCCTTTTGATGTGTGCCTGTCGCTTGCGATATTTGACGCCTTCGGCGGGCGAAACATTGATCATCTTGTCGTCGACGGCATACTGGAAGACCTCCCTTACCAGAGTGAGCACATGGTTGTAGTGGTCGGCGGTTGAATCCTTGAACTTGGCCATGAACTGGAGGACATGGCTTTTTTTGATTTCCCCCACCCTGGTATTGGAGGGGACGGGGAAGTCCGCTTTGAGTTGGCCGAGATAGCGGTTCTTGTATTTGAGGGTGGCCTCGGAACCGGCCATGACTTTCTGGAATTCCCCGAGGAGTTGGCCAAGTGTCTTGCGGAGGGCCAGCCGGTCGACACGGTCGAGCTTGTTGCGGTGTTCGCGCAGGAGCCTTTTGGCCTCCGGCAGGGAGGTGCAGGGGTCGTTCCGGGTCCCAAGCGCCTGGATAATGCGCTCGCCCTTGTGACGGAAGCGGGCGTAGTATCTGATGCGTGCTCCAGAATACTGATAAAGGTTTTCAGCCACTTTGCGCAGTTTGGGTCCTTGGACCTTCTCTGTTGGGCACCCGTCTTCTTCCATGCCCAAAAGAGTGGACGGGCACTAAAAGCGGGTCAATTTCTTTTTTTGGATGTCTCACAACCCACAATTAACAGAGTATTTCGCGCGGTTAGCTCAGCGGTAGAGCGGCTCGTTTACACCGAGTTGGTCGGGGGTTCGATCCCCTCACCGCGCACCATCTTAGCCGTCGACGCCGCGGCCTTTTTTGTTTAGCCCTTGGCACTCCACCACTCTCCCCATGCAACAAAAACCTCCTCTTTCTTTCTGGCAGATCTGGAACATGTCGTTCGGATTTCTCGGCATCCAGTTCGGCTGGGGCCTGCAGATGGCCAACATGTCGTCGATCTACCAGATGCTCGGCGCGGAGGAATCGCAGTTGCCGCTCCTCTGGCTGGCCGCGCCGGTCACCGGACTGATCGTGCAGCCGATCATCGGCTACATGAGCGACCGGACATGGAACGGCCTCGGACGGCGGCGTCCGTATTTTCTCATCGGCGCGATCCTGGCCTCGATCGCCCTCGTCTTCATGCCCAACTCCAGCACGATCTGGATGGCGGCCGGGTTGCTTTGGATTCTCGATGCGTCGGTCAATGTGAGCATGGAACCGTTCCGCGCTTTCGTCGCGGACAAGCTGCCCGAGGAGCAACGCAAGCAGGGCTTCGCGGTGCAGAGTCTGTTCATTGGTCTCGGCGCGGTGCTCTCGTCGGCCCTGCCTTTCGTCCTGGCCAACTGGTTCGGCGTGGCCGGCACGGCGCCCGAGGGACAGATCCCGCCGGCCGTGCACATCGCGTTTTACACCGGAGCCGGCGCTTTCCTTCTCGCCGTGCTCTACACCATCGTGACCACGCCGGAATACCCGCCGGAGGACATGGCCGCTTTCCAGCGGATGAAAGCAGAACACCGGGGCGTGGGCGGATTTTTCCGCGAATTCATCCACGGATTGAAAACGATGCCCCCGACCATGCGGCAGCTGGCCTGGGTGCAGTTTTTCACCTGGATGGGATTGTTCTGCATGTGGATTTATTTTTCCCCCGCCATCGCGCACCACGTATTCGGAGCGGTGAAAGACACGCCGCAATACAAGGATCTCGTCGCGCAGGCCGGCCAATGGACCGGGGTCAGTTTCTCGGTCTACAACGGCGTGTGCTTTGTCTTTTCCTTTCTCCTTCTTGCCCTGACCCGTAAGTTTTCAGCCAAGGCGATCCACATCGCCTGCCTCGTCCTCGGCGGACTCGGTCTGGTCTCGGTTGCCTTCATCACGCAGAAAGAAACACTGCTGATTTCCATGGTGGGAGTTGGCATCGCGTGGGCATCGATTCTCTCCATGCCTTACGCCATGCTCTCGAACTGCCTCCCGGCGGACAAAATGGGTTTCTACATGGGCGTGTTCAACTTCTTCATCGTGCTGCCGCAGATCGCCATCGCGCTGGGGCTCGGCGAGGTGCTGGCCCATTTCCCGCAGGTCGACTCGCTCTGGGTCGTGGTCGGCGGCGGCTTTTGCTTCCTGCTCGCCGCCCTGCTCACCCTGCGCGTCCATGCGAGCGAACCCGAACCGGCGGCATGACCTCGGGCCACAATTCGCAGGCCAAAAGGAATCGAAGCGGTCTATGATACCGCGGTGTCCGTGATACCCACCCGCAAGCGAAGCAACTTCGATCTCTGGCTGATTCTTTTGCTCGCCGCCATCCTGCGCCTTTGGTCGCTGGACATCAAAGAGGCTCACTTCGACGAAGGGATCAACGGGTGGTTCGCCGATGGGATAAGAGAAAAGGGGGGGTTCGCATACATCCCGGATAACTACCACGGTCCTTGGCATTTCTATTCCGTCTTCCTTTCGCAGAGTCTTCTCGGACGCAACGTCTGGGCGCTGCGCCTGCCGGTCATCGTGGCCAGCCTGCTCTGTATCCCGGCTCTCTTTCTTTTCGCGCGCTGGTTCGGGCGCAATGCGGTTCGCTGGGCCGCGCTGGCTTTCGCCGTCTCGCCGGCCTGCGTTTTCTACGGCCGCTATTCCATCCACGAACCGTGGTTTGTCTTGTTCTGCATGATCTTCACTTGGGGAGCGATCGCACTGTGGCTGGATCGTGACAAGGCAGGACTGTGGGCCGCAGCGGCGGGGCTCACAGGAATGATCCTGAACAAGGAGACTTACATCATCCACGCGGGCTCGCTCGCCTTGGCCGCCGGCGTATTTCTGCTGTGGAATCGAGTTTCACCGTTGAAACCGCCGCCCGAACGCGCCGCGGCGCGCACATGGACAACCCGCGATGCATGGACGGCTGCGGGCGTGATGCTTTTTCTTCTCGTCTTTTTGTACTCGGGAAATTTTTTTCACGTCCCCGGATTGCTCGGGCCCTTCGAAGCCTTGATCGCATGGACCCACACCGGCGCGGTGGCCAACGGCCACGACAAACCGGCTTACGAGTTGCTGCCCTTCGTCAATTATTACTGGTTGGCGTTGCTCGCGCGCTACGAATGGCCGGCGCTGGCTGGATTGATCTGGTCGGTGCGCTACGCGTGGCCCGGTCCGGCCGTGCCGCGGCTGCTTTCCATTTACGCGGGGGGAATCCTTCTCGCCTATTCGGTCGTCCCCTACAAGACACCATGGTGCATCATCTCGATCCTCTGGCCGTGGTTTCTTTTCTTTGGTGCGGCAATCGACAAGGCAGGACGTTTCTGGGTCCGCGCGATCGGTGTCCTGCTCCTCGCCGCATCGCTCGGCATGGCGCTGCGCCTGAATTTCCGCCAATACGAAAACGACGCCGAGCCCTACGTCTATGTGCAAACTTACAACTCACTTCGCACGCTGACCGATCCTCTGCTCGAGGCGGCGCGGCGCGATCCGCGCTTTTATAGCGTGACCGGCGCCCTGTGCTGCGACTACTACCCGCTGCCTTGGAGCCTCGGTGAGTTCACCGACATCGCATGGCACGGGAAGCCCGATCCGGCCAACGACAGAAAACTGCCCGCGTCGTTCGATGGCCATGACTTCGTGGTCGTTGAGACAAAAGACGCCGCAACGGTTCGCGCCAAATTGCCGCCCGACTTTGTCGAGCGCCGCTTCAAATTCCGCTCGGGCATGGAGGAGTGCACCGTGTTTTTTTCGCCGAGGATCTTGAGTCAGCGCTGGGACAACACTCCATGACAGGCTGGCGTTGGCTCTGTGCTGGGTTGGTCTTCGTCGCCATCTCCACGACGGTGGCGGCCGCCCTCGGCCAACTGGCCGGCGGACTGGACCAACTTCACGCGTGGATCGCGCTCGCCGCCGGAGCGCTTGCCGCTTTGATCACGTGGAGCCGTGCAAGTGCGCCGCGGCAAAAGATCACGCTGGCCGACGGAATCCTTTTCGGCGTCTTTGCCTTGGCCGCTCTGCGCGCTTTTCTCTGGGTCGTCTACGAACAGGGCAACGAGCTCAAAGTGCTCTCACCGCACAACCTCGGCGACATGTCGCTGCATTTGAATTTGATCCGACGTTGGGCGTCTGGCGGCGACTTCTGGCCGGAGAATCCCTTCATGGCCGGCGCCATCTTTCCCTACCACCCGGGCATGGATCTCTGGAACGCGGTCATGGCCATCGCCGGCGTTCCTGTTTTCGAAGGACTTCGTTGGACCGGACTGCTTGGATCTGCGGCAACAGCCGTCGCCCTCTGGCGATGGGGGCGCGGATTCGCGCTGGCGGCGTTCCTTTTCGCCGGCGGTTTTGCCGCGCTCGTTTTGCTGCGCGGGGAACCGGTGGCCGCGATGGAGGAAAACATCGCGTGGAAAAATCTTTTTCTGGCCATGTTCGTCACGCAACGCGGTCTACTTTACTCGCTGCCAGCCGGACTCGTCCTCATGTGCGTGTGGTGCGCTCAGTTGCGCGGGGAAAAAGACGGGCCCCGTCTGCCCCTGCCCGCACAAATCGCGCTCTATGCCACGATGCCGCTCTTCAACGCGCCGTCGTTTCTTTTTCTCAGCGCACTGCTGGCCACGTTTTTCCTCGCGGCTTGGCGGCAAGGGCGCAGTCGTCCTTTCTTCGCCGTCGGCGCGGCCAGTGTCATCCCGGCCGTTTGGCTCGTGGCCATGGTCACGGCGAACTTCACGGCACCGTCCGCTCTGCGTTTCGTGCCGGGCTGGATGCAAGAAGACGGCGGACTTTGGTTCTGGCTGCGCAACTTCGGTCTTCTCCCGCCGCTGCTTGTCGCGGCCGGCATGATGGTGTTCCGGCGCGGCGATCTCTCCGCACGCGTGATTTACTCGACCGGTGCGGCAACGATCGTCTTTTGCCTCTTTTTCGCCATCGCGCCGTGGGCGTGGGACAACACCAAGTTGATGATCTGGGGATATCTGGCCTTGATGCCGGTGCTCTGGACGGAATTGATCGGGCGCTGGCCGACGGCTTGGCGCGTGGTGAGCTGTCTGGCGCTCTTCGCCTCGGGCGGAATCTCGCTGGCCACCGGTCTGGATGCGCGCCACGGCTACGGTTTGGCCGACCGTTCGGAAATGGCCGAGGCAGAGGTGTTGCTCAGGACCGTGTCAGCCGACGCGCGCGTTGCCTGCCTACCGACCTACAATCACCCGCTTCTGCTCCTCGGGCAACCCTTGGTGATGGGCTATGACGGACATCTCTTCAGCCAAGGGCTCGATTACGCACCGGTGCAGCGCGACCTGGACGCGCTGATGTCCGGTGGCCCCGATTGGCGCAATGCCGCACGTCGCCTGCAGGTGCAATACCTGCTCTGGGGACCGCGCGAAGCGGCGAAGTGGACCGCATCCACGCGAGCGTGGAAAGAATGCGCGGCCGTGGTAGCAAGAACCGAAAAGGCCGGAACGATCTACATGATCACGCCGTGCCTGTTGCAGGACTGAACGGTGAGTGTTCAGCTACAAGTTTGCGGCCGTGGCTCAGCCACTACTGAAAACTGCCCCCTCCGCGATTCGAAGCGGCGCGGTCAGAACCGCCACATCTTGCCTTGGCGCGCGTCGGCGAAGACCTGCGGGCTGAGCAAATATGACATGGGTGGATCGGGCAGATGCGAATCGTCGAGGCGGGGCAAAGATTTGCCGACGGTCGCATCCCAAGGTTGGCTGGTGGAGATATTGATCGGCGTGCCGGAGCGCACGAGGCTGAAAGTCTTTTGTGCTGCCTTGAGCGGCATGCGCACGCAGCCCATGGTGCTGGGATGCGCTTTGACAAAACCCCAGTGCAGCCCGTAGGCGGGCTTGAATTCCATCCAGTAAGTCATCGGATAACCCGCACCCGGACTGCTCACGCGGCGACGGTTGGCCGTCTTGGAATAGATCCGGTAGTTGCCGTGCGGGGTGGGCGAGGACGCCTTGCCGACCGAGACGGGAGTGGCGAGCAGAACCTTGTCGCCCTCGACGACATAGAGGCGCTGGGCTCCGGTGCTCAACTTGAGTTGTACGTTGGAAGGATTGCTGGGCGACTGCACCGGCGGATCGAAAGTGAAGGAGCTGTTGCCCCCGGTCGGCATGGTTTGGCAACCGGTGAGGGCAAGGACTGCGACGGAACAGAGAACAAGCGCGGTTTGTTTCATCACGGAACCCATAGAGCTTTGGCGCGCTATGGCAAGCCGAATCGGGTCGGCTGCGCAACTTGCGGGTTGCCTTGCGGCTTCCGGCGGGAGAGAAAAAATGTCGCACTCGGGAAGAGACCTGCTTGAAAAAAATCATCCTCATCGTCGACGACGAAAAGAACACCCGTGACGGGTTGCGCCACGCCCTTGAAGATCAATACGAGGTCGCCGTGGCAGGCGATATCGCCGGGGCCAAGGCGATCATGGAGAGCGAACACGTCGATCTGCTCCTAACCGACCTGCGCTTGGGCGGCGAAAGCGGCATGGACCTGATGGCGTGGGCGCAGCGCCAGCAGCATTCGCCGGTCTGCATCATGATGACAGCCTACGGAGGCATCGAGGACGCGGTCGAGGCGATGAAGCACGGCGCTTATGACTTTGTGACCAAGCCGGTCAATATCGACCGCCTCGACTTGCTGGTGAAGCGCTCGCTGCACGGTTCGGAGATCGAGAGGGAGAACACGCGGTTGCGCGAGCAGATCGACAAAAAATTCGGCCTCGAAGGATTCGTCGGCGACTCCCCCGCCATCGAACGCGTGCTCGAAACCATCCGACAAGTCGCCCCGTCGCGCGCCACCGTGCTGGTCACGGGCGAAAGCGGCACAGGCAAAGAACTCGCCGCGCACGCCATCCACCAACTCAGTCCGCGCCGCCGCGGTCCGTTCGTCGCCGTGCATTGCGCCGCACTCTCGCCGCAACTGCTCGAGAGTGAACTCTTCGGCCATGAGAAGGGCGCTTTCACCGGCGCGAGCGAGCGCCGCATGGGACGCTTCGAGCAGGCGGCGGGCGGAACGCTCTTTCTCGACGAAATCGGCGAAATTGACGCCGCCACGCAGGTGAAAATCCTGCGCGTTTTGGGCGAGCGCGTTTTCGAGCGCGTGGGAGGCAACAAGCCGATCAACGCCGACGTGCGACTCGTGGCCGCGACCAACCGCGATCTGGCCAAGATGGTGGCGGAAGGAAAATTCCGCGAGGACCTCTATTTCCGTCTCAACGTGGTGCAGTTGCACCTCCCACCCCTTCGCGAGCGCAGCGAGGACATCCCCCTTCTTGCCGACCACTTCCTGCGCGAGGCCGCTCGGGAAAATGACAAGCCGGCGCGTGAGCTGACTTCCGACGCCATGCGTTGCCTCGTCGCCTACCCGTGGCCGGGCAACGTGCGCGAGCTGCGTGCCGCGATCGAACACGGCGTGGTCATGTCCAACGGCCCGAAGATCACCCTGCGCGATCTGCCCGCCACGGTGCGTGCCGCCGCTGCCGGAAGCGCTCCCACGCGCGGCCCCCTTCCCCTCAACCTCGGCGAGACGGAACTAACTCTCATGCGACGCGCCCTCGCCGAGTGCAAAGGCAATCGCACGCTGGCCGCGGAAAAACTCGGCATCAGCCGCCGCACGCTCCACCGCAAACTCCGGGAGCATCCGGAACTGGGGCTGGACTGACCCGTCATGGCACTCGAAACCGCCCTTCAATGGTGGCTCCACGCCCTGGAACAAGGCTCGCTCGCGCGCTGGGTGCGACGCATCGTCGTGGCCACCGTTCTGACGGGACTGACGCTTTTCTGGCTGCTAAACAAATTCAACGGTTTCTACATTCCCGATGCGATGGACCAGGCACAGATCGCGCGTCAAATCGCATCCGGCCAGGGCTTCACCACGCAATATGCCCGTCCTCTCGCGCTGCGCATTTTGGCCGCGCGTGGACCGGTGCCTGATCCGCTTCCCGAAATCAACCAGGCGCCCCTCGGACCTTTCCTGAACGCGGCGGCTTTGTTCGTGACCGGACGCGATCCGAAGATTTCCGTGGCCGGAGCGATGTCTTCCGGTGATCTGGTCATCGCAGCTGTGGGTGTCATATTCCTGCTCGGCTCGCTGCTTGCCGCGTTCCTGCTTGGAAGGACATTGTTCGATGCGCGTTCGGCCCTCCTTGGCACCGGACTGGCCATGGCAACGGCCCTGGTCTGGCGTTTCGGAATTTCCGGCCTGCCGCAGCCGGCCATGATGCTCTTTTTCAATGCCGCGCTGCTCTGCCTGGTCTTCGCACTCCGAGCATCCGATGTGAAGAACCCGAGACGAACCGTCATTTGGTCCGCCGCAGCGGCCTTCCTGCTTGGCTTGGTTACGTTGGGGAGCGGCATCGCTGTGTGGATTTTCGCCGGATACCTCGCATTCGCGGCGGTCGCGCTGAGACCGAGAACAGTCGTAGTGCCGGCCACGCTCGCATGCTACGCGCTACCCCTGCTGCCTTGGGTCTGGCACAACGTGCGATCCAGCGGCCAGCTGATGGGCTTTGCGCACTTTGCCTTGATGAGACCGAACGGGGTCGACGAATTGGCCTTCGCGGCCGACTTGGAGCCGCGCATCGATTTCCAGTGGGATAGTTTTCTGGCCAACACGGCGGAACACGCGACGAAGCAGTTTGCGGAAATCTTCGGCTTGCTCGGCTACAACATCGTCGCCGCGGCGTTTTTTCTGGCAGTAATTTTCCACGTGTTTCCGAAGTGGGAGGCCGCGCAACTCCGTTGGGCTATCCTCGTCATGTGGACGGCGGCTTTCGCCGGCATGTCGATCTTCGGCGCGGGTGACGCCGTCTCGGTCAATCAATTGCACATCCTTTTTCTTCCCGTGATGCTGTTCTACGGGCTTGGATTCCTCCTTCTGCTTTGGAGCCGCCTCGGCTTCGAGCAACCGCTGTTGAGGACGGCGTTTATTATCCTTCTCTACGCGGCGGTGGCCGCGCCCATGCTTGCTGCGGCGGGGGGACGCTCCCTGCGCTTCAACTGGCCGCCTTACGTGCCGATGCTCGTGCAGAAACTGGGGGACTGGATCGGGCCGGATGAAGCGCTCGCTTCCGACATCCCATGGGCCACGGCATGGTATGCCAACCGCCGTTCGCTCCTGCTTCCGGAAAGCGCGGAACAGTTCGAGTTGATCAACAGCGAACGCCTGCTCGGCGCGCCTCTCGTGGCCATCTACCTCACGCCGGCCAGCGGCGGCGAAAAAACTTACGCAGGAATCGTGAACGGACGATACCGCGACTGGGCGCGGGTCGTCATCGACGAACTCGGCACAAAAACGCCCTCTTCCTGGCGCTTGCGCAGCAAGGTCAACCTGCCCATTGATGGAGCCTCGCTGCTGCTCGCCGACAGAAACCGGTGGGAGCAATGACAACGTTCAGAGTCGACGCACGGGAAACCCGCGCATAGAAGACGGATCAACCGCCATGCCGAGCAAAGAAGACGTCCAGGTCCAAGCGTTGGTGCACCAGATCGAAATGGGCCCGCTCAAGCTCTGGGTCCTGCGCGCCGCGTTCTTTGCGGCGGTGGCAGGTCTGGCCTCGCTCTACCTGATTTTGAATTTCCGCGGCTTGGATAGCGAGACGGCCATGGATCAGGCGCAAGTGGGCCGGCAGATCGCGGCGGGCGCCGGATATTCGACACTCTACGTCCGCCCGATGGCCATGTGGCAATTCATCAACAGCCGCGGATCGCTGCCGTCGGGATTTTTTCCGGACACCTACAACTTTCCGCTCAATCCCGCGATCAACGCCGTCCTGCTCCGGCCGGTCAAACGCTGGTGGCCGATGGAGCCATCCGACGTGGTCTACTTTGCCGACCGGGTCATCGCGGCGGGCGGGATACTCATGTTCCTCGCCTCGGTCTTCGTGGCGTTCTTCCTCGTCCGCGAAATCTTCGACCGGAAAATCGCGTGGCTGACCGCTTCGCTGGTTCTGGTCACCGACATGATGTGGCGTTTCTCGGTCTCGGGCTTGCCGCAGAACGCCGTGCTTTTTCTTTTCACCACTTCGCTTCTCCTCATTCATCGGGCGCTCGTCGCGCGCGAGGCGGGGCGAACCGGCCCGATGCTCCTGCACCTCTCCGCCGCGGCTTTGCTCCTCGGGTTGGCCGCCCTCGCCCATCCGGTCGTGGCGTGGATCTTCGCGGGATACCTTGTTTTTACCGCCGTGTGGTTCCGGCCGCGCAGCGTGAGTGCCTTGCTCGTGTTTTTCGTTTTCCTCCTCGTCGTCTCGCCATGGCTAGTTCGCAACTACCTAGTCTGTGGAAATCCCCTCGGCTTGGGCATCTTCGCCATCCTCGACGGCACGACTGGGTCGGAGTCGGTGTTCATGCGCAACCTGCAGCCGGACATGTCGGCTTTCGGAGCGGTGCGGGCCAAGTTGCGCGGGGGCTTCACCGGGCAATTCGAAAACCTCTTCACCTACCTCGGTTTCAATGTTGCCGCGGCGGCATTCTTTTTCGCGCTACTCCACATCTTCCGTCGCAAGGAGACCAACATGCTGCGGTGGTGCGTCATGCTCATGTGGATCGGGGCCGCGGCGGGCATGGCCCTCTTCGCCCCGCAGGGAGCCGTCTCGGCCAACCAGCTCCATATGCTCTTTGTCCCGGTGTTTGCCGCCTACGGGATCGCTTTTTTCCTCGTCCTTTGGAAACGCATGGAAATCCGCTTCGAGCCCGCGCGCAACGCGTTCATCGGCGCCATCTGCGCTGTCACCGCGCTGCCCATGGCGGTCAATCTGCTCACCGCCCCCGCGCAGAGGGTCAACTGGCCTCCCTACGTTCCGCCCTTCATCAACGCCGTGTGCCAATGGATGAAGCCCGGGGAGATCATCTGCTCGGACATGCCCTGGGCCACGGCTTGGTATGGAGGCCGCGTCTCGTTGCTCCTTCCCTCGACCGTCGAGCAATTTATCAATTTGCACGACTACAAAACTCTGGGCGGCCCCATCAACGGACTTTATCTTACCCCGGTGTCCGGAAACCGTCCCTTCCTCTCGCAGATCGCCCGCGGCGAATACGCTGCTTGGGGCAACTACATCCTGCGGCGTCCCGAGTTGGACCGTTTTTACAGCGGGTTCCCGCTCAAGGAAAAAGTCGACCTGCCGATCAGCGGCGAGTGCATTTTTTACTCCGACATGGACCGCTGGACCACCCGCGAGGAACTCTGACCATGTCCAAAGCAAAAAAAGACGAAGTCCGCAGCTTCGAGGAGTCCATGAAGCGCCTCGACGAAATCGTGGAGCAACTGGAAGAAGACAAATTTCCCTTGGACAAGATGATCTCACTTTACGAGGAAGGCGTTGCTCTGGCCCGCGCGTGCGGGGAAAAATTGGAAGCAGCCGAACAAAAAGTCCGTCTCATCGCCAAAAAAGCCGGCGGCGGAGTGACCTTGGAGGAATTCGATGAGCGCGAAGAAGCCTGAACCTCGACTGCTGCCGTCGATCAAAGGACCGTCCGATGTCCGGGCTCTCCCCGAGTCGGATCTGCCGGCCCTTGCACAGGAAATTCGCGAAGAACTCGTCCGCGCCGTTTCCAAAACCGGCGGCCACCTCGGACCCAACCTCGGCGTGGTCGAACTGACCATCGCGCTGCATCGCGCCTTCGATTCACCCAAGGACAAAATTCTCTTCGACGTGAGCCATCAAGGCTACGTCCACAAAATGCTCACCGGCCGGGCAGAGCAGATCGACAGCATCCGCCAATACCAGGGGCTCAACGGTTTTCTTTTGCGCAGCGAAAGCGAGCACGACTGCTACGGCGCGGGACACGCCG
>JBILUI010000057.1:0-14253 GCA_044371145.1 Chthoniobacterales bacterium
TGCAGCGGCGCGCTGGCGAGTTGGGCCTCGATTCACTCGTCGAATTTCACGGTTACCTCCCAGATGAAGCGGCGGAGAAGGTTTACGCGCGCTCTTCTCTTTTCGTCATGCCAAGTCATGTGATCAAAAGAGACGAGGAGCTTTGGAGCGGCGAGGGCTTGGGCCTTGTTTACCTGGAAGCCGCGGGACACGGCCTGGCTGTTATCGCTTGCGACGAGGGCGGCCAGACAGATTGCGTTGTCGACGGCGAGACTGGCTTTCTTGTTCCGCCCGATCCGGAGGCCATTGCCGGAAAGATCGTGTTTCTGATGGAAGACAAAGAACTGTGCCGGCGTATGGGAGAGGCGGGGCGCCGCCTGGTTTCCCGGCACTTCACACCCGGCAAATTCAACAATAGCGTTCTTGGCGCCGTGAACTCGACTATTTTGGCAAAACTCACATAACTGTCATGTGCGGAATCCTTGGATACATCGGCCCTGACCAAAACCGGCCGTCTGGTCTCGAGAAAGCGCTCTCCATGCTTGTTCACCGCGGGCCCGATGGCCACGGCACATGGAGTAACGCCGCTGGAAGTGTATGGCTAGGGCATACGAGGCTTTCCATCGTGGATTTGACGACAGCCGGCGCGCAGCCCATGGAAGATCCAGCCACGGGAAACGTCGTCGTGTTCAACGGGGAGATTTATAACCACCCCGAACTCCGGAGTGAGCTTGAACAATTGGGTGTTGCCTTCAAAGGGCACAGCGACACAGAGACCTTGCTCAAGGCTTACGGAATGTGGGGTCCCGGCGTCTTCAGGAAGCTCACGGGCATGTTCGCTTTGGGGGTGTGGGATAAAAAGAGGCAGCGCCTCATGCTGGCAAGGGATGCTTTTGGAATCAAGCCGCTGTATTTGGTCCGAGTCGGGCAAAATGGGGTCTGCTTTGCTTCTGAGGCCCGGCCGCTTCTTCGCCTGAGTCCGCAAAAGCTTTCTGCGGAAGGTATCGCTTCCTACCTGCAGCGCGGGGCTTGCCCGCACGAGCAACTCCTTTTCGAAGGACTGAAAGAGTTCCCCTCAGGTTGCTACGCTGAACTCCCGCCTGACCCTGACAGCATCCGGTTCGAGCGTTATTGGCCCTGGGACGAAGAAGCGCATACCACCGAAGAAACAGCCGATGTGGTGGAGGTGCGGGACTTGCTGGAGAAAGCGGTCGAAAGCCATTTGCTGGCGGACGTTCCCGTTGCCTGTTTTCTCAGCGGGGGTATCGATTCCTCGATCGTGACGGCACTTGCAGCCAGGGCAATGGGAACGCGGAAGCTCTCCACCTTCTCGGTCGGGTTTGCCGAGAGCGAATTTGACGAAAGCAAATTTGCGCGGCAGATGGCCGAACTCTACGGGACCGATCACCATCACATCACTCTCTCGGATACCGACAAACTTGCGTTCGTAACCCGCGCAGTGGCGGCCATGGACTTGCCTTCGACGGATGCGATCAATACTTACATTGTCAGTGACTACGTCGCCCGCAACGGATTCAAGGTCGTGCTGTCGGGCTTGGGCGCCGACGAAGTTTTCGGAGGATACCCGATTTTCCGCGACTACTCGATGGTGCGCGCCGTGGCCGGAACACCGCGCTGGTTGCAATCGCTCATCTGGAGCACGGGCAAAGCAAGCCACCTGCTCGACGATCTGCCCGAGGCAAAGGATGGCGAGATGCTTTCCATGTGGTGGCGGCGCATCTGGCCGGCGCGCAAACTCAGCGCTCTGGGCTTCCGACCACCCGACTTCGGCCGCGAGCCTTCACCGCCGCTCCGGGACGCCATGGCCGAGTTGTCATGGGGAGAGTTGTCGCACTACATGCGCGATACCCTGCTGCGCGACTCCGATGCGATGAGCATGGCGCACTCGCTCGAATTGCGCGTGCCTTTCCTCGATACACCGCTTGTCAGCCGCGTCCTTTCCTATCCGGCCCGGGAAAAATTCAACCCGAACCGGCCCAAGGATCTCCTTTTGCGGGCCACCCAAGATCTCATCCCGGAGGAAATCTGGAATCGTCCCAAAATGGGTTTCACCCTCCCGATGCGAACGTGGATGCTCGGGCCGCTGCGTGATTACTGCCGGGACGGCCTGGCAACGCTTGATTCCGCCTCGATCCTGAGCGCAACGAAAACCGCCAAAGTTTGGAAAGATTTCGAGTCCAACTCACTCCACTGGCCCGCTCCTTGGTCCCTCGTCGTCCTCGGCCACTACCTACACCGCAACAAACTCTCCGCCTGACTGCCAGTGAGTTTTAAGTTTGTAAGTTTTAAGTGTTCAGCCTCCTCCGCTCCCTGCTCCGCGCTCCCCGCTCCACGCTTCCAGCGTTTCAGCATTTCAGATTTTCCGCTTTTAGTTTTGTCGTCTTTTCGTCTTTTGGTCTCTTAGTCTTTTAGTCTCTTTCCCATCTCTCGCCACCTCTTCTCCCCGACCCTCCTCACTCCGCGCTCCACGCTCCACGCTCCACGCTCAAGTTTCCAGCTTCAGCCTTAGCTTTTTCTCGTGCTCAACCGCCTCAAAGGATTCGCTTCATCCAAGCTGCTTTCCTCGCCGTCCAACCACACGGTGAGCAAGGCCAGCCTGTTGGGTGCGCTGACCATTGCTGCGGGAATCGCGGCACTCTGCCTTGCGGTCGCTTTCGCCCAATGGCGTCTGGCCGGCAACATCGTCAGGCTCCAGCAGCAAAACGCCAAGGACAATGCCGAGCGAATTGAGGCTGCGGCAGAGATGGCAACGCATCAAGCCAACGCGCACCGCGGGACACTCAATGCCCTCCTCTCACGCGACAATGCGGAGCTGCAAGAGGCTATATTGCTGCACCGTTCAAATCTGCGGGACTACACGAGGTTGACCGAACTGCTGAGCCGCTCCCCGGAACTGCACACAAGCGCCGAGAAATTACGCACCCTCACCACCCAATATGACGAGATCTCACTGCAGGTCATCGAAAAGTTTCGGGCGGGTGAAAGAGACCAAGCTCTCGATCTGCGCCTTCGCACACTGCGCCCTCTCTTCAACTCTTGGCAAGCGGCACACGGGAACTTCACCAAGCAGTTTGGACGGTCTGCCGACGCGGAAAAGGCCCAATTCGAAGCGGTCACCTCCGCTTCAAAAAGATGGTTGGCCGGCCTGTTGTTGGCTCCGATTGTCCTTATTGTTCTCGGACTTGTTGCCAGTGCGGCGATTCTGGGCTTCCACCGATTGTCTGGAAAAAAGGACGACACATGGGCGCGCTAGTTCAGGCTTCATCCAATATCCCGCGGTAAAGAAGCTCGTGGCTCCGCACGACGGCCTCTGGCCCAGCAAGATCCGCCACCGCCAGCCGCCGCCTTTCGCGTTCGGGTTGCCCTAAAGGACTGGCCAAAGCCTCACGTATTGCGCCGGCCAAACCGAAGACATCGTCTCTGCCGACGATACGACCAGCCTGAAGACGGCGGGCATTCTCCGCCATGGCTGTGCCTTCGGTGACAATGGCGTCGGCACCCACAGCCACAGCCTCAATAAATTGGTTGCCGAACATCTCCTCGAGCGAGGGCGCCAGCAGAACTTCCGTGCGTGAAAGCGCCTCCGCCACCTCGAGGGCCGGGATCGTGCCGTGGAATCTGACGCGGTCCGCAAGAATTTCGCGGAGGCGCAATTTGCAATCTAATTCATACCTGTCTTCCCGACCCGGTCTGTCACCAAAAATATCCAACCTGATCATGGCGAAGCGGCCGGGATCTGCTTCTTTGATCGTCTCCAAGGCGTCAGCAATGAGATGGACACCTTTGCGCGGCACCAAGGTTCCGACAAAAGCCAGACTGGCTTTCTTGCGATCGCGATCGAGGGGGATTTCCAGAAGCCGGACGTCAATCGTGTTGGGAATCTCGTGAATTGTGAGATTGGGGAATGCCCGTGCCAACTCGTCGCGCACGTAAGCGCTCTTGGCGATAACATGCTTCGCGCGGCGTAGCGCCATCCACTCCGTGAATTGCACGACTCTCTCCCGGCTGACCAAGCGGGGCGGAAGTTCGCGATTAATGATAAAGAAACACCCTTGGGCCGTGATCACGCTGGGTTTGCCGCACGCCTGCGCGGCTAAGGCATAGGCATCTTCCGTGCCATGGGCATGGACCACGTCTGGATTCTCAGCCAAGGCTGCTCTGCGCAGTCGCAAAACATCGGGAAGAAACAGCGTGGCCGAACGCAGCCTATCCGGTGCGGCGACAAAGTTCACCGGCACGCCTTCGATCTCCGCGCGGAAATCGCGGCGGGATCCAGGAACCTGCATCACCAAACGCGCATCGATCCCGGCATGCTTTCGTTGCGCGATGGCCAAGTTCAGCACCCAACGGCCCGGATGAAAAGAAACACTTCCATGGTCCGGATGCTCCGGCGGGAGGGGAAGGTTGCAGAGGTGAACGACGCGCATTTCAACTGGGCCTAATGGACGCCGGGCTGCCAACGGAAGACAGGCTGGCTCACGTGGTAGCGGCACCTCTGTCGCGTGTCTCGTAAAGTGTAGACACTATACTCGTGCGGCTGCAGGGCATAGGCCCCGCTGCACCAGCGCCTCAGGCGGTAATGCAGCAAAACCAAGGGCTTGAGAGCGCGGGCAAACTTCGGAGCAACACGAGCCAAGCGCTGGGTTTCCTCCGCCGCACGCGGATTGCCCGCCGCACTGAGATTGATCCCCGTTTCGGCAAACGCACTCAAAGGCTTGTGAGTCGACTCCATGCGAAGTCCGGCATCGAGAAGCCGCAAAGCCCAGACCGCGTCACCACTCACCCGCCACTGTGGATCGAACAACAGCCCGCGCTCGACCACAGACTTGCGCCGGAAAAAAGTCGAGCTGGTGAAAAACGAAAGATTGCCTGAAACCATTGTGTGCCAACGTGTCGGCGCCATGACGCGGCGGTCGCAGACATACGATCCATCGGCCCGCGTGACGATAGCTGCACCAAAAAGCACATCGGTTTGGGAAGAAACGTAAAAATAGTCTGCAATCCAACGCAGCGTCCCCGGAAAATACTGCTCATCACAGTTCAAATAAGCACAAATCTCTCCCGTCGCTTTCTTTAACCCCTTGTTGATCGCATCATACATCCCCCCATCTTTCTCGCTAAAAATCGTCAACGAGTAGTCCGCCTTGGAGTCACTGCCAACTGACGACTGTGAGCTGAAGACTTCCTTTCCATCACGATGGAAAGATGCCCCCATCTCCCGCGCAAACTCCTCAATCCCCTCCGTCCCCGCATCCTGCACAATATGCTCGATGGAGATTTTTTCCCGCATTCCTTCAGGTTTCCGATTTCCGGTCTCATCCCTCTCCGCGTCCTCGCTACCCTCCACTCTGCACAAATCACTACGATTGGCTCCATGCTCCTTGCTCCCTGCCCCCTGCGTCGCCGTGTTGGCTATTTGGTCGCGAACGCTGGCGACACAAAGCCTCAACCAATCAAGCTGATTGAAGCTGGGCGTAACAATCGTGAACCGCATCTTTGCCCTGACTGCGTAAACTTGCGCGCCGCGACTTGCAAGCCACGCCTGCTCGCGCTCGTCACTCGTCACATGGCACTCGTCACTTTCTGCGGCTTGGGCCGCAGAACAAACGCTGCTTGCGTAGTTTGGGAAAAAGTCAGCTTTCCAAAAACCTTTCCCCAAGCGAACCAAAGTCGCTCACCGAAAAGCGTGGCCGACAGTCCAAGATCGAGGCTCATGGCTTGGGCAAGTTTGTGCTTCCAGCCAGTGGTTTTCGTGTAAAGCGGCTGCGCCCAGTAAAGGAACGGGTCGTTTTCTTCATAATTCGCGAGCCCGTAGCCTGATTCCCTCGCCCACCGTTCCACAACGGAACGATCGACAACTTGCAAATGATGCGGATTCGGCGCGCGTTCATTGATCGGCACCAATCCAACAAAAACGCCTTCGGGCTTCACGCAGGGTCGCACAGTTCTGAGAAAGTCAACGGGATCAGTTAAATGCTCGAGCACATGACTGCAGAGAAACAAATCGTATGAACGATGCAGAAGCGAATGATCGCTCCAACACCCGATTTCAATCGGTCTCAGATCGACATGGCGATGACCTCGGCTAGCCAGCATTTGTGCAACCTCGCCACAGACCACCGGATCTTGCTCCACCCCGAAAAGGCGAGCACTCGCCGGACAGTAGCGGTAAAAGGTTCCGGCCCCGAAACCGTAGTCAAAGATGTCCGCCTCATCCAACGAAAGACCGGAGCGTTTCAAAATGCGGAGAGCCAATAGCACCTTACACATACGCAAGTAGGAGGCGTGGTGCAGAGCTGACTGCCGGCCGCGGTAGACCGTCTCGAAAAGAACCTGAGTGCTCATGCCTTCGACTTCGCTCCAACAAGGCGCGCAACCAGGCCGCGATACTCGGATTCTTGGCGGCGGAATGCGGATACGAACCGTTTTCTGGATTTGATCGCCCGGGTTTCCAACGTGCGCCGGTCCGCAAGAACTTGTTGCAATTTTGCAGAGAGACTCGATTCCATGGACAGTGTAACGTCGAAGTATTCGGCGGCTTCACCGGTGACATCACGATTCCCGCGCCATTCGGAGACCACCATTGGCAGGCCCCACATCATGGCTTCGGCCATGACCAGACCGAACGATTCGTAGGGCGCGATCGAACCAAACACAAAAAGATGGCTGCTGCTGAACTGCGCCGCTTTTTCCCCGCCCCCAAGAACGCCCACGATTTCAACTTTGTCTTGGATGCCTAACTCCCGGCACCTTGAGCGACATACCGCTTCGCTATAAGGCGGCAAAAACTCTCCCATGAGCACGAGCCGAGACTCGGGAAAGTGGGAGACAACCTTACTGAAAGCTTCTATCAACTGGGGCGTTCCCTTGAGACCATAAAGATGTCCGGCGTGAAGAATTTTCAATGGTCTCGAGGAAAAGTCGGGCAGTTTTCCGTAGGGGTTTTCGTCGTCCAAACAATGTGGGATGACCTCAATTTTTCCGATTCCGAGAGCCTCGGGATCGATACGATTGTAATTAGTCATGACAATCGCACCGTCCACGCTGGCGTAAGCATATTTCAGCAGCCGCTCAAGGACACCGTGCTTCCTTTTCAAACGCTCAGCAATTCCGGCTGCATGGAACTGAACCCACAGCCGCTTTGTCACCAAACGCACGAAGGGCAGCAGGAAAACGTCTCTCACCATCGGCACTGACTGAGGACCTCCACTCGGATAAATCAGCAGATCGACCCGCATGTGCTTGAAGGCGAGAGCCAGCAAACGACTGTAGACCTTGAGCAATTCCCACACCTTCGACAATGTTGCCTGCCGAACGGTGGAGAAAGAAGGCGTGAAGTTGAATTTCAGGTGCTCGACAAACCAACGGCTGTCTGCCCGCAAGTCCTGCAGTAAATATCCGATCATCACGTTCTGGCCACCTGTCGGCGGGGGCGTTTGTCCGGCAATAACGACTATGGGCTTTGCTGGTGACGCCATGACGCTACGACCATCGCAAAATAGCCTTTTTGAGACCAGCTATCTCGACCGGGCAGCACGAGACAAATGAAAGTTCTAGTCACCGGCGGCTCGGGTTTCATCGGGACTCATGTTGTTGAACGTCTTTTAGACGGGAACCAAGAGGTTCTGAACCTATCGCTTGATGCTCCCCGCTTAGCTGAACACCGGAAGTTCTGGCAAAAAGTCGACATTCTCGACGCGGAGTCTCTGGTCGAGTCCATGACACGGTTTGCACCCGACCGAGTTATGCATCTCGCCGCGCGCACGGAGATGGACGAGAAAACAACCGCCGAGACGGGCTTTCGCGCCAATACCCAAGGCACCCGCAATTTCCTTGCTGCCGTGCAAGCAACTCCTTCCGTCCAGCGCATGCTTATGTGCTCGTCACAGTTTGTCTGCGGGCCCGGACGGCTTCCCGCCCACGACGAAGATTATTTTCCCGCCACTGTCTACGGACAAAGCAAAGTCATCACCGAACAGGAAACCCGCCGCGCCGACCTGCGTTGTGAGTGGGTCATGGTGCGACCGACCAACATCTGGGGCCCTTGGCATCCCCGCTACCCGCAGGAATTCTGGCGCATCGCGCGAAAGGGTCTCTACGTCCATCCGGGTGGTAAGCCGGTGGTTCGCTGTTATGGCTATGTCGGCAATGTCGCCGAACAGATGGTTTCTTTGCTCGATCAACCTGCCGCCAAAATCGACAGGCAGACTTTCTACGTCGGCGACCTCGCCGATGACATCTACCACTGGGCGGATACTTTTTGCCGCGCCCTCCGTGGCCAACCTGCCCGCAAAGTCCCCCGTCCCATTCTACGCACCGCAGGTCTTGCCGGTGACGTCATCACCAAAGTTACTGGCAAATCCTTCTACATCACCTCCTCCCGCTACCGCAGCATGGTGACCGACTACGTGACGCCGATGGACAAAACCTATGCTCTGCTCGGCCATCCGAAGATTTCTCTGCAACAAGGTGTCGACGAAACTGTGGCTTGGCTTCGGACGCAGCCCGGATACGAGGAACCCTCCCGCACCTAAGACACCCCCTCAATCACCATCCGCCAACGCCGGGTTTCACCCGGCGTTTTTTTATACTTGGAAGTGATGGTAGTAGTCTGCGCAAAGCCTACCTGCAGGGCGAGCGTAAGACTAGGGATCGGGTGCCTGGCGCACACGTCTCCAGACTTCGAAATGGTAAGCTCCTGCGTAGGACAAACGAGAAAGCGGATTGAGCACTGCACACCGCGGTGATTCGGGCAAGCCTTCTGGGTAACTTGCGGCAAGTCGCCACTCTCCACCGATTTGGGGGAGCACTGTTTGCTTCTGGAGACCGACCATGGAATGTCCCGGGAGAAGGACCACCGCCTCGATCGCTCTGCGCTCCGCCTCGGAGAGCGAGGGCAAGACAGCTTGCGTGTAAACAAGACGCCCGGGTGAGCTTGCGGCAAAGTAAGCCGAGGGATCGACAAAAACTTTATTGGCCCCGCGCAGCTGCTCGGACACCCAGTTTTCGAGCGCGGCATGATCCCTTACCGGCATGACGTTCCAGTTCATGAGAGCAGCCAACGGAAAGCCGATCATGCCGGCACCGAAGAGCAGGCCGACGACAGCAATACGAGCCCGGACCGAAAACGCGGGAACAACGACCGCCGTGGCGGTGCACAAGACCAACGCCGCGAGGAACCCGTAATACTGCGGGTATTTGCTGAGCATGAAAAGTGTCGTCGCCAGACCCGGGCCACAGGCCAGTCCAATCACTGCCGCGAGGCGCTCGCGATGTGCCATCCGGCGACTGAAGAACACAAAGACCAACACCGCGGATGCAGACCAAAGCATGGGATCCCGCCACCCGTGCCACTGCTCCGCGCGGTTTGAGCCGAGACCGAATGTCGATCGTAGAAAAATATCAAGGACGCCGAAATGCCAGTAGACAGCGACAAGAATACCAACCGCCACGAAACCGCCAGCGACGCAGGCCGCGACGGGCTTCCACGCCTTTTTCCCCGCGATGACAAGCCAGACCAAAGCAAAAACAGCCAAAGCAACAACAAACTGCAGTCCGGACAGCGCGGTCAGCAATCCCGTGAGAAAGGCCGACATCATCCGCAAGCGGGGGGACGAAAGAGTTTGCCCGAAGAGACCGAAACCGAAGACCACCGCGCCGAGTGCCTCGGGTCGGATGTATTGCGAGGGAGCTGTCGCATACAGGCTGCCCAGCAGCAACAAAACGAAAGTCGTTTCCTCCCGCCATGATTTGAACCATCCCGCCCGGCGGCAACCGAGAATCCAGAGCACTACTCCACCGAGATAGAGAAGCAAGCTGAGCACCCGTAATCCCCATAAGCTGGAAAGTCCCGTTAACTTGATCCATGCCGAGCAAACGAGAGCGTAGAGAGGAAAATTGCAGGCCCACAACCGGTCCGGGCTTTGCCACCAAGCGCCGCTCGTAAAGCCCAGTCCGTCTGCCCATCGCAGAGCGGGATCGGCGTAAGCGGCTTCGTCACCCATCGCGACTCGAAAGTCGGCCAGAACAGGCAACAACAGGCATACGAATATTCCGAGCACAGCCCAGACCAGCCATCTCATAGTGGAAAAAGAATAGAACACTGCGGTGCGCCAGCAAGACCAAGGAGGGCAGACGGAAGGGTGAAGACGGTCCTCTTACCGCAGGTAAGGGCCATTTTTTTGGAGACTTGCCCCGGCATGACAAGAAGGCCATTTTCATTCCGTGGCTAAGCTCAGTCCCACCGCGCTTGTAACGTCTCTCGGCCTTGCTCTCTCATGCATGTCGCACGCGCAAAACAATCCGCAGCTGCTCTTGCGTGCAAGCACATACAATGGGGAACAACTTGACCAATGGTTTTACAACAAGCTCGATCTGGCATTCAGCACGGACGGGACCAATTGGCGGCGCATATCAACCTCTCCGGTAATGCCGGCCTATTCGCGCGACGCTTCCCTGACGCGACACGGGAACGAGTTTGTCGCCGTTTACACGGATGCATTCACCAGCACCAACGGGACTTTCGGGCTGGCGCGCAGCACCGATCTTGTCACTTGGACCGCGACGAACATCAAACTCAAAGGCCCGCTGCTTTCCAACACCACGCCGAACAATACTTGGGCTCCCGAGTGGTTCGTTGACGGCACGAATTACTACGTGGCGCTGCGGCTTTCCACCACCCAAAGCAACACCTACGGCGCACCCGGCATCGGTTACGTGGAGTGCATTGATCCCGGAACCTGGACCAACTGGACAGACTTCACAGCGATTCCCGGAGTCAGCCCGACGATCGAAAACGATCCGTTCATCATCAAGGCAGGCACGACTTATCATCTTTTCACGGATCACTGGGACTACGGTCGGTCGGGGAATCATGCTATCCTTCACCGACAAAGCACCAACCATCCGTTTGACGGTTACGGGGCGCCGACCAACATTGCCGTCAATTTCACGTCAGCGCCGGCATTTGTCGCTTCTGGAGTCAGTAACTACACGGCGTGGGAGGGGCAATTTGTCCTGCCGCTTGGGGGCGACAACTTCCGCCTCTACTTTCAGGCGGCTCTGCAGGACGCGTCTTTTTGCATCGAAAGCACCAACGGTATGCAGAGCTGGGACTTATCCACCATGCGTCGGTTGCTTTACGACGGCAGGCGGGCTTACGGCCATGGCTCGGTGATCACCATCAACCCCAGCGCAGGTCTTCCGGTTGCCGCAGTCGCTGCGTATGTTTCGCGAGTCGAAGAGATTCCGGCTCAGACCGTATCGTTCGTGCAAGGCAATCCTCAGGTCTACGGCCTGTATGACTTTTCCGCTTACCAAGCCAACCGCTTGGCCGGCCGGTCCGACGTAACGTCCAATCCGACAAGTTACGGCCTCTATACAGATGCCTCCATAATGGACCTCAACCTCGGCGGCATTATTCTTGAGAAGAGTGGCTCAAACGCCGTGCTTAACCTCCAACTGCAAACGGCCACGAATATCGCACAAGGATTCACCAATCATCTGACGAATGTCGTTGTTCCGGTCAACCTTCCGGGTGACCGGCACTTTCTCCGTGTCCGCGCCTTGGGCCCGCAGTAGTCAAAGTTCAGGCACGGACTGGAGTCTATCGAGTTGACGGGATAGCTCCCAAGCTTTGACCGCGAAGCGCGAAACGGGCACGGATGGTTCACCGCCGGCGCGAGGACGGAAAACAATCGGAACAGCGGCCTCACGCCAGCCAGCGCGCTTGATCTGGACGGCCAATGCGATGTTGGCCAAGTCAAAGTCGGACGGAATCGAGTCGACGAGCGGATGGAGATTTTCCGTGCGCATCAAGCGGTAAGGCACATTGGCATCGATGCACTCGGCGCCGGAGGCGGCGCGGACGACGGCTTTGACCAACACACTGGCCAAGACGCGCTTCAGACCGTCTTCGCGCTTGGTGCGGTGGCCATAGACCACGTCATGACCGTGGCGCGCGGCCCAGACGGCCGCAAAGAACGCCGGGTCGCATTGTCCATCGGAGTCGATCTGGAAGACCCACGGAATCTGGCGATCGCACGCGATGCGGTATCCCTCGAGACAGGTCTGGCCATGGCCGCGGTTGGCGTGGCGCATGATCTCCAGACGGCTTGAGGGATGGGCCCGTTTCCAGTTGCTCAGAACTTCCGGGGTGGAGTCTGTTGATCCGTCATCGATCAGCAAAATGCGGTAGTCAGCGCCGGACCGGTCGAGCTCTGCAACCCACTCATCGAGAACAAATCCGACTGACCGCTCCTCGTTGAAGACCGGAATAACAACCAGAAGTTCCGCAGGCACTCCATGTTGCTACGCACGAGGACCCTCTCGCACAAACCCAAACCAAGCGCCTCCAGCCTAGATTCAGCACCTCTCTATCCTTACCGTTTTCCTTACCATTCTCGATTCTCTCCGGTCCGCCAGTCAGCCTAGCATGATAACATTCTTAAGAATGTTATCATAGCAACCAACGGCTGTTTCTGACTGCGGATCGTCCGGTCGAGCTAGATTTGGTGAGGTGTATGGGCGTCTTCCACAAAGGCTCCGGTGAGTTCAACCCATTGTTGGACATTGGCGGAATCCGCGGGGCGGATTGTCCAGGATGACGACGTTCTATTTCTTGGCGAGCTCGGGGGCCATCCGCAACAAAGAGTCGAATGACGCCGGCACCCCACGTGAGCCGAGCTTCCATCGCAGCCGGTGAAGTCCCGCGGCAGGCTACCGACCGAGAAGATCAAACCGCACGCCGCTATTCGGCGGGAGATCCGGTTGGGTCAGACACTGCGACTTCGCCGACTTCAGGCTTCGTTTCTGCCAACTGCACTTGAGGCGCTGGTTTGGGTGGATTTTTGGGAGGCGGGACGGATTCGAGGCGGGTGTCGGCGTATTCGATGACGTAGCCTTCGTGGGTCAGCCAGAGAAGATCTTGTGTCACGGCTTCGCGGACGGCTTCTTCGGGGGATTTGAGAGGGATGATGGTGACTTCGGGAGTCGCGGAAGATTCCGGCGCGGAGGATGCCGCTGTTACAGGTGAAGCAGGGTCGGGAGTTGGGGTATGCTCCGCCGGTGAAGTAGCTGCGGCGGGCTCTTTGGGCGGGAGGGGTGCCAGAGTGTCGAGGAGTTCCTGGCGGCGGATGGATTTTTTGGCGCGGATGAGGTCGATGATTTTCCGGATCGAGTCGCTCACCGTGATTTCTTCGAGGTTGAGGTGGCGCGGGCGGGCGGCGGAGACGAAGGTGGTTTTGTTCGCGCTCTTGTGGAAACGGAGTCCGGCTTCGGTCAGGGCGCGGCTCAGGCTTTGCGCGAGTTTAAGGGGAAAACGTTCCTCCTCATCCTTGGCGTAATTGAGCAAAGGAGCGAGCGCGGCATCGACGCGCGCATTCTTTGGATCGCCCGGAACTTTGGCCTCGGCGACGAATTGTATCTGCGAGGCCGCGTGGTTTTGCAGGAAGTGCTGTTCGACCGCGGTGAGATTTTCCAGCTTCTCCGGATTCCCACCTTCTTTCGGGAAATAGTGGGTGGCTTTCGACGCGGCGGCGCGCCACTTCTCGATGACTTCAGGGTCGCGCTCCATGCGGACGCGCGAGCGGAAGGTCTCGAAGTCCATCCGCGAAAATCTTTCGCGGTGAAGTTCACGAAGACGGCGTTCGTAGTCATGAAGATTGGTCGGTCCGAGCAAAGCGCCGGACATGCCGCAGACACCGATGGAGGCGAAGTTGCCCTTGGGCGGTTCGATCTCGACGGTCTCGGCGCGGTAGAAGTCCTCCAGCCTTGTCCGCAAAATGTGCCGCACGGCATTTTCCTGCGACATCCAGACACTGCCGTCGGCGCCGACATGGAAAGGTCCCTCGGGCGGCTTGGGCGCGGAACTGAGGTCGACCGTGAATGACGCGGGATTGCGGAGAAGGATGCGCGCGATATCGAAAAGGCTGTAGGTGCGTCCGGTTTGGCGGACTTGTTTCACCACGGTCTCGACGGCGGGCGGTGTGGCGGTGAAGGCGATGCGCAGCCAAGGAAAGGGATTCTCGGGCGGAGGCGGGCGCCGGTCCTGCTGCGGTGGTGCGAATTTTCCGCGGCGATCGCTCGGTCTGCCGAAGCCGCCTTTGCGCGGGGGTCCGCCGCGTTTGAATCCGGGGCGAGGAGGTCTGGCTTCGCGGTCGTGACGCGGGCCCGGCTTATCCCCGCGCGGCTCGCGGGCCGCGAGAGGTTGGGAGGCGGGCGCCGGGGAGGAGCTTTGTTTCACCCACGCGGGCG
>JBILUI010000181.1:0-3932 GCA_044371145.1 Chthoniobacterales bacterium
GGCTGCGCTAACCGGGGATGCAGGTGTGGGAAGTTTGGCTTCTGATTTTGCTGACGAGACTTTCTTGGCGGCGCTGGCTTTGGCTTTTTGGGCTTCTTGCTTTTGCATGAGCTGCTGTTCGCCGTACAAGGCGAGGCCGACCCAGTATTCGACTTGGGGCAACTTGAGCAGCTCGGGCGCTTGCTTCACGGTGGCCTGGTAGGCCGTGTTGAGCGCGGTGCCTTTGGTGAAGATGTCGGGGAACAGGTTCTTGGCTGCCTCAACGGCCGGCTGGCGTTGGGCGAGCCATTGCTGGCGCGCGGGGGCGTGCAGGGTCAGAACGTCGTCTGCTTTGAGCAGATATTCTTTGACGGCGTCGCTGTCTACATAGACCTCGCTGCCGTCTGGACGCTTTACCGTGGCGCCGTCGCTGTTCTTTAGTGCCCAGCGGCGGACTTCCTGCGCGCTTTTGACCTTGGCCTCAAGCGCTTCCTGCGTATCGACATCAGCCAGCGGGTTGTCCGCGGAAGGCTGAAGGACGGGGCGGCTGGCTTCGTTGACCTGCGCCTCTAGTTCGGCGAGCTTGGTCTTGGCCTGCGCGTATTCGGTCTCCAGCGTCTGCGCCTTTTCGAGGGCTTCCTTTTTCTGGGCCGTCAGCTTGTCGATCCGCTTTTGGACTTTCTCTTGCGGAACCGGGGCGTCGTCGTCTTCGGATTCTTCGTCCTCGGACTCCTTGGCATCTTCATCTTCGGACTCCTCCGCGGGCTTTTCAGCCTCGGATTCGTCCGACTCGTCAGTATTGTCAGAGAGCTTTTCTTCTTCGGCGTCGGTCTTGGGATCAGCTTCGGTCGGCGCCAGTTCATCTAGCCCGACTAGTTTCTCGCTGATCGACATAACGTCGAAATCTTCCACATCTACGGCCGGAGCCGCGTCATCTGTCGCCATGAGCTTTACCTCTCAAGTAGGAACCAGGCAGAGCGTCTGCCAGTCCGATCAAACCGGTGTGCCATGCGGGCACGACTCAACTTTGATACATCAATTATCTCACACTGCTGTACAAATGTCCAGCAGAAAAGTTGAGGGTTGAGAGATGAGGGTTGAGAGAGAGCGGGAAAGTCTCGTTGTGCGATACTTCGATTGTGTCGCTGGGAGACATTTGGCAGGTGTGGCGTGGATAGGATCGGCTATAGTTCTGCACAAATAGTGCCTACTTTTTGTGTCAGGAAAACGAATCGTTTTTCTGACAGAACCTCGAATAACGATCATTTCTCTCACAACAACCCTGCTTTTCTTTCTTGGCGCGTTACAAAGAAGGGGTTGTTTCTGTAACAGGGTTCCCGATCGGGGATAAATACCGGGAAAGCGGCCGGATTATACCCGAAAGGGTGCGAGCGGGAGCATGGCCTTACACTAACTGGGTTAGTGTCGCGGGATGCTTACTTTGGCGGCAGTAGTTCAAACGTGTGGCTTGAACTACGGCGCGAAACCTACTCCAAGCGGGAGGCTTCGGCGCGGCGCTGCTCCAAGGTATCCCAGAGTTCCTGCAGGGCGTTGAGCTGGCCGGCGGCGTGGGCGAGGTAGCCGGGTTCTTTGGCAGTGGCCATGGTGGCAACGAGCGTGCTGGCGTCAGCGATGCGGTCCTGCAGCTCGAGCATGACGGCGAGGTAGGCGGGCGGCGCTTGGTCGCGGGAGAATGCGAGGGCGCCTTCGCGGTCGAAGTCTTCGTTGACGGTGTAGAGGTCGGTGGGGATGGTTTTGGTTTTTGTGAACATAAGTTAGGGCGGCGGTGGCAGGAATCGACACCTGCTGTTGTCACATATTCTAATGTTATTTTGTGACGCTCCGCTGTCCGGTCGCGTGTCCTTCCACGCCGCACCGCCATGAGTGTTATGATGTTTGTGTTCGGGGTTTGCGAATGGCGAATGCAGTCGATTGACTTGCCTAACTCGTCATTTGTGATGTTTTACGCATGTGAAGCGGGTTAATGCGTGAGGCGTGAGGCCTTAGCCGCGGCGCATTACGATGATCTCCAGCGCATGGATAGCATTCTGTAGGTGTGGGCCGCACTCCCAGCAGATCGGGCCGTAGTGGGTGTCGTGGCCGTGGATGTCTTGGATACGAAGCGGCTTGGAACAGATGCCGCAGCGCGGGATGTCACTGCCGCGGCGTCCGGGGCGCAGGCGGCTGGGCGGGGATGGCGGCGACATGGTCATGGAAGAGAGGGATGAGGCTTGAGACCTGAGACCTGAGGTAAAATCAATAGCTGCCGCCTCCTCGGCTGCGCAGGATGTCGCCTTCGACGTTGATGGCGTCGGAGAGGCAAACGTAACGAAGCAAATCGATGAAGTCTTTTACGGCCCCGAGTTTTTTGTCCGCACCAGTATAAGTCTGCAGCGCATAAATGACATTTTTGCAGTTCTCTGAGATGTAAAGCCTCGGCTGGTTGATTGCGTCAACTGGCTTTTCGGGATTATAGGACAGCGCGTCGTTAATCATGCTGACGCCTTCGTCGATGCTGTCGCCCGGTGTGGCAGTGAAGTGCATATTCAAGTCCGCCATGTCATCAATGAGGGTCGATGGCGACTCCTTGCCTAAATTTCGGGCGTGCCCATAGCGACTGTCCATCCAGCGCTCGAAAATTTCTTCGCCGCCTTCGACGCGCAGAATTTCTTCTTTGTAACGCTGTAGCCCAAAGCCAAAATTCTGCTGCGCAGGACCGGGTTTGCCATCGAGCTTTTTGCCATCCGGCAGCGCCCACTCGCCGGCATAGCCCACACCTTCGATGTAGGACGTTTGGTCGGGCCACTCGCGGTAGACAACGATGCGGCCGGTAATATCGTGAACAGTCCAAAGCATGGCCCAATTTTTGCCAGACGCTGGATCGACCCAATGATAGCGAGTCCCATTTGGTACGTTGCTGTGCCGGATAACGTGAACCTTCGGGTTGAACAGCGGGAAGCGGCCGGAATGCGCCTTGGTGGGGATTCCGTAGGCTCGCTCTAAGATTTTTTCTCGGGTTTCGCTTTGCAGCTCCTTTTTCATCCGAGACCAGCCGGCCCAGGGATTTAGCTTGGTGTGAAAATAAATAATGGGCCGACCCTTCGGGTTGATTTGCTCGATGGGCACTTGCTCAAAGCCGACAACCTTGCCCTCGGCGTTTTTGCGCTCCAGCAACTCGGCATCGACGGTGACAACGTCTTTGGCGCCGGACAAGTAGTCGGCCACGATAGGCGTCCAGCCCTGCACTGGGGTAAAGGTAACGGCGAGCTTGCCATTTCGGTCCACCAAGCGGAAGCGGATCGTGCTGAGAACGTCGAGAGCACCCATAGCCTCGTCCATCCAAACCATGTCGACCTCGCCTCCTTCTAGTGTGGACGGATCTTGCGAATAATTGCGGAAAATGCACTGCGAGGAGTTTGGGCTAACGAATTTGGACTCACTGAATCCATTTTTGATCGTGTAACTAATCGAAGTGACCATGCTTTTCCGCGCATTGCGCCATTCCGGCGGCAAATATTTCCAGACGCGGGGCTGCTGAAGCTCAACGCTGTTGGCGGCGGTCAAAGAAAAGCACCACACAACGGCACCCGGCTTGTTGTACATCGTTTTGATGACTTCTTTCGCGGCCCACTCCGTTTTCCCGCTCCGGTTTCCGCCCAGAACAAGCAATTCGCGGTGCTTATCGATCAACTCGGACGCGCGCTTCCACACCGGCGGGATGTAGCCGTAGCGAAACGGGTCTGATGCCTCGCGGGCGATCATCTCTTCGCGTGTTTTGAGATATAGCCAGCCGTTTTCAGCTCCCAGCCTGTCCAGCAGATCGTAATCTAGCTGCATGACCGGGTGCGGTGTGGGCTTGAAGCGTTGTGCGTGCTCGTTCACGAAAATAGAATGGGCGCTGGCTGGTTGACGCTCGGACCCTCCCCAGGGCCGATTTTGTTAAGCCGTGCCAG
>JBILUI010000231.1:0-3923 GCA_044371145.1 Chthoniobacterales bacterium
AGGCCGACGGACTACGCAAACTGGTGCGCGACATACGCAACGTGCACAAGTCCCTACGGTATAAAGATCAGGAAATGCTCGGTTGCGAGTTAGAGCAAAGGGCCAAGCTCAAGCGTGAGCGCGGTGACCTTAGTCAATAACCAAGGCCGAAAAAGCCGGTTCGCCATCCGCCCTCCAGCATCTACCGGAAGGAATTATTCTGGCCGCGTAAACTTGAACTTCTGGGCTTTTAGCCCGTTTGTAAGCTCCGCATTTTTTGCAGAATTTGATCACAGACTTCCGCTACCGGCCCGAGGTGGACGGGCTACGGGCCGTCGCGGTGCTCATCGTGGTTTTTTACCACGCGGGTCTTGGCTTCTCGGGTGGCTTTATCGGAGTGGATGTTTTCTTTGTAATCTCCGGGTATCTCATCACGTCGCTCATTTTGAAGGACGCGCAGCGGGGCACCTTCACGCTGAGCAATTTCTGGCAGCGGCGCATCCGGCGGATCATGCCGGCAGCCGTGGTGCTGGTGGTTTTCACCTTGGTGGTCGGGTGGTTCATTCTGCTACCCGAGGATTTTGTCGGCCTTGGTAACTCCGCGTTGTCCCAGACCTTCTTCGCGGCCAACATCTACTTTTGGCGGACCTTGGATTATTTCTCCGTCGCGGCAGACGAGAAGCCCCTGCTGCACACATGGTCTCTTGCCGTGGAGGAACAGTTCTACGTTTTCTTCCCTGTTCTCCTGCTGGTGCTATTCCGTTTTAGGCCGCTCCGCACCAAGACGGCGCTGCTTTCGATCTTTCTTGCTGGCACGGCCGCCAGCTTCGCCTTGAGTCTCTGGAGTTTGGTCGAGGCGCCTTTGGCCTCGTTTTACCTCCTGCCATCGCGGGCGTGGGAGCTTCTACTCGGCAGCGTGCTCGCCTTGTTGCCCCGGCCGGGTGATCTCGGTGGCAAGGGCTGGCCGCTTGACCTGGTGGCTTGGGGCGGCCTTGTGGCGATCCTCGTCCCGAGTTGGCTTTACACCTCGGAAACGCCCTTCCCTGGGGTAGCTGCGCTCTCGCCCGTCCTCGGCACGGCGGCATTTATCTGGGCCACCAATGGTGTTGAGTCCGGCGGTAGGCGGGGTTCAGCGCGACAGATCATGGCCCTCCGGCCCGTCGTATTCATAGGTCTCATCTCCTACTCACTCTACCTCTGGCACTGGCCCCTGCTGGCTTTCGCGCGGTATGTGAATATTTCGGAGCCCTCGTTGACCGTGAGAGTTGGTCTGGTGGTGGCCTCGCTCGTCGTGGCCACGCTCTCCTGGCGCTTTGTCGAGACTCCATTCCGTCACCATGGCGTGGCGAAACGCCCGGTTTTCATCTTTTCCTTCGCGGGCGCGTCCCTGCTTCTTTTGACCGCTTTGTCGGCGACGGTGGTATTCGCTAGGGGCTTCCCGCAGCGCGTCGCACCGGAGATTCTGGAGATCGTCAATGTCCGCATCCAGCGCCCGGAGATGGAGCAGATCGGCATCAAGCAGGTCAAAGCCGGCGACGTGAAGGAACTCGGGGGAAATGCGGAATCCTCGCCGCAACTCCTGCTCTGGGGCGACAGCCACGCGTGGGCGCTCTCGCCGGCGGTGGCGAAATTCTGCCGGGAGCACAACATCCGCGGGCAAGCGATCTACCATCCGGCCACGCCGCCGCTGGTAGACTACGTGTCGAGGTCGAATCAGGGCTTGGACCACCGGTCCCCCGAGTGGGCCGAGGAAGTGGCAGGCTACATCGCGAGGACCGGCATCAAGAACGTGATCGTGGCTGGGTATTGGTCCAAGCAGGAGCAAATCTCCCCGCCCGGAGTGCTGGAGGCCGCTGTGAAATCCACCGTGCAGCGTCTGTCCGCAGCCGGCGCGAACGTGTATTTCTTCCTGCAGGTGCCGACGCATGAAGCGCCGGTGCCCGATGCGATGGCGCGGAGCATGTATTTCGGATACACCAGCGATGCGTGGCGCGTGGACGAGCAGGACTACGCCCGAGTCAACCAGCGTGTTCTCGCGGCGCTGGGAGGTTTTCCGCGGGATCAGGTGACAATCATCAATCCAGGACCGGACTTCATCGATCCGGAATCCGGAGAGCTTTTGGTCCAGATCGGCAATCGTCCGATCTACTACGATTCGCACCACCTCAGCCCGCTCGGTGCCGAAACCGTGGCCTACCGCAGCTTGGATGCGGCGCTCGCGCCGGCGGCGCGTAGCGCCACATTGGAATTTGAAGAGTTGAAGTTGATAGAATGAGCATTCCTGCCAGCGTGTCTCACGCTTAAACTTCAACTCTGCTCTGCGCCATTAGCAATCCTCCATCCGCCATTACGACAGTGCATTTGTATTTAATCCAATCGCCGTTGCAGGCCATTAATGCGTTTGAAGCGCGCCACTCGATTGCGGACGGTGCGGAGCGGCATGAGGTGCTAGTGTTCGAGCAGAAGGAGGCGCTCAACAACAGGATTTTGGCCAATACGCTGCGAACCCTCGGATGGAATGTGTGGCGCACCGTGCCTTTTCGCCCGGGGAATGCCGGCAAGATGTGGGAATGGTCCAAGCTGCGCTTGGCCTTGGGGACACTGCGGAGGAATGTTTCCCGCGTTTATATCGGCAATTACGCCGCGGGTATGGCGGTGGCCGCGGCGAATCTGTTTCCAGACGCGGAACATTACCTCTTGGATGACGGCACCTCGTCGATCAACTTTCCCGCCTTCCGCTACGACGGCCGGCGCCCCGAGCACCTGCCGCCGTCCAAAAGCATCCCGCTGCTCGGCTACAACACACGCTTGCCTGAGGAGTTGACCTTTTTCTCCCTCTACGATGTCCCACTGCGTCCGCCCGATCAACTCCGCTCCAACCGCCTGACTTTCCTCCGGGATGCTGTGCGCTTCGATTCAGCAGGTCCGGTCTTTTTCATTGGCTCCTGTCTGCCGGATGTGGAAGTCATCACCTTCGATCAATTTTTCGAAATTTTCCGCGCTGCTCGGCGTTGGCTTGGCGACCGTCCGGTGATTTACTATCCGCATCGGCGCGAGTTGATGGACCGGAAGAACGATTTCTTCCAAGATGTTGGCGTGGCGATTGCCGAGCCCAGCCTGCCGTTCGAGTTGGAGCTGATCCACGGCGAGCGCAAGCCGTCAGCCGTGGCCACTTTCTACAGCACCGCCTTGGACACGCTTAAAATCATCGGTGCCGGCACGCGGGGCAAACTGTTGTCCTTTCACGTGCCCGAGGAGTGGATTCAAACGCAGGCCCACCGCTCCATCGCTGTGCATTCCTATGAAGATTATCGGCGGTCGGCGGAGATAGGCGTGGTGAGGGACTACTTCCAGCTCAATCCTGTTTGAGGCGGGGACTGAAAAAGAATATGCGGGGGAGCATCCGGTCCTTGTTCTCGGTTTCCCGGCTCAAGGCGTTGTTCTCCTTCACCGGGCTGGAGGGGTTCAACCAGCTTCTCATGCTGGTGGTAGGGCTTCTCGTGGTGCGGCACATGCAGAATGCCGAGTATGGCTACTACACGATCTCCATTGCGACCATCGGCCTCTGCAATGCCTTGGCGAACTCGGGGCTCTCGGCCGGGTTTCGCAAAATCGGCGGGGAGGTGCACAACAAGCCCGCCGAGTTTTCTTCGCTCTATGTCTCGGCTGTGCGGGAACGGCAGTTCCAATCATGGTTTGTCATCCCGGTCAGCATCGTGGTCGCTTTTTACTTTCTCTATCGGCTCGAGGGCCTTTGGCTGAAGTCGCTGGTCTTGAGCCTGCTCGTTGGGCTGAACGCGGTGCCGGAACTCTGGCGGGCCATCAGCGTGGAGGTGCTGCTGCTCAAATCCGCCTGGCGCACGGTGCAGCTTCAGAATCTATGGAGCGTGCTGTTGCGCCTCGCCATGATCGCAGCCTTGCTGGCCTTCGGACTCAGCGCTGGA
>JBILUI010000058.1:0-14044 GCA_044371145.1 Chthoniobacterales bacterium
GTTTGCGAGTGCATCCCGCTTCGGGCAAAATCCCCCCATGCGCATCGCCGTCATCGCCGACACCCACAACCGCCTGCCCTCCTCCGTGCGGGCGGAGATCGCCGGGGCGGACGAAATCTGGCACCTCGGCGACATTTGCAACCGCGAATCCCTCGACGAGGTGCGCGGGCTTGACCCGCCCTTGTACGTCATCGCCGGCAATTGCGACCCGCGCGGACTGGCGCCGGAAACACTTTCGCTCGAGCGCGGCGGTAAAACATTTTTTCTCGTCCACGAATCGCTGCGCACCGCGCCCGACGGCGCCGACTTCGTTTTGCACGGGCACACCCACGTGCCGCGCGATGAAACAATCGGCAACGTCCGCTTCCTCAATCCCGGCTCGGTCGGCAAGGCCAACCACGGCGCCGCGCCCTCTTTCGCCTGGCTCGACATCACCGCGGGCGGGCAGGTTTCTTGGACGCTCGTTCCCGTGGTCCGAGACCGGGGTTGAGCGCGGCGTGGTTTGCGCCCATACTTACAGCTGATGATCCGACTGCTCCTGATCTTCGTGTTGCTTGCTGCCGCGGGAAACCTCCAGGCGCAGGAAACCGTCCCCACACCCGAACCATCCCCGACCGCCGAGGAGGCGGTCTCCGGCGCGCCGAAGATGAACGAAGCGGTCGACCTCACCGAGGCGGCTCCGGCCGAGAACATGGAGATTCCACCGCCCGCCGGCGAAGAAACGCTCGAAAAAACCGAAGAGATCACCGGCCAGCTGCCCGATGAGGAAGACAGCGCACCCGCGCCCCCCATCTCGGGCCAAGTGGAAGTCACCGCCGCGGATGCAGGCAAAGCCGTCCGCGCGGCCGTGGGCAATCTCATCGCCATCACCCTGCAATCGAACCCCAGCACCGGCTACAATTGGGAACTGCGCGACTTCGACTACGGCGTGGCCGACTTTTACAAAAGCGAAACGCTGCCGGCCGACGGCGGCAACGTGCTCTTCGGCGCACCGAGCAAGACTGTGGTCAGCCTTCAAGCCGTGAAGCCCGGCTCGCAGGACATCAAGCTGGTCTACCGCCGCTCGTGGGAACCGCCCGACCAAGTGGCCGAGACATTCGCGTTCCGTTTGCTGGTCGACGGACCGGAAGCTCCGCCCGATGCGGCCGCACCCGCTCCCGCCGCGACACCCGAGCCGTGAATTCACCGCTAGTCATCGCCGGACGCGAGTTCCGCTCGCGCCTGCTCCTCGGCACGGGAAAGTTTTCCTCCAACGAGTTGATGCGTGATGCCCTCGAAGCGAGCGGCACGGAGATCGTCACCGTCGCCCTGCGCCGCGCGGACCTCAGCGGCACCGGCGACCCCTTCGCCAACATTCTCGATTTCATCGATCCGGAAAAATATCTGCTTCTCCCCAACACGAGCGGCGCGATGAATGCGGACGAGGCGGTCCGCCTCGCCCGTCTCGCCGCCACCGCCGGACTTCCCAAATGGGTGAAGCTCGAGATCCATCCCGATCCGCAATACCTCCTGCCCGACCCGATCGAAACATTGCGCGCCACGGAAATTCTCGCCGCGGAAGGATTCGCCGTCCTCCCCTACATCAATGCCGACCCCGTGCTGGCCAAGCGCCTCGAAGAAGCAGGCGCGGCCACGGTCATGCCGCTCGGATCGCCCATCGGGAGCAACCGCGGACTCGAGACGCGCGCGCAGATCGCCATCATCATTGAGCAAGCGCGAGTGCCGGTCATCGTCGACGCCGGTATCGGCGCGCCGAGCGATGCGGCCGAAGCACTCGAGATGGGCGCGGATGCCGTGCTGGTCAATACCGCCATCGCCGTGGCCGAAGATTCCGTGCGCATGGCGCGCGCCTTCAAGATGGCGGTCGAAGCCGGACGCACCGCGCGCGAAGCGGGACTTCCCGCGCAAGCCGAGACCGCCGTTCCCACTAGCCCTCTCACCGCATTCCTGCAAAACGCGTGATGGCGAGACTGACCGCCGTTCTGCTCTGGTTTGTCGCGGCTACGGCCGGCGCGCAAATGTATCAAGGCAAACGCCTCGCTGAGGCAGACCTGGTCGCCGATACCGCGGCGATCGTTCCCGGAAAACCTTTCCGCATCGGAATGCATCTGCGCATGGCGCCCGGATGGCACATCTACTGGAAGAATCCGGGCGATTCGGGCATCGCCACCGCACCCGGATGGGATCTGCCGGAAACTTTCACGGTCAGCGCATTGGATTGGCCATTGCCGCGCCGCTTGGTCGAGCCCGGCAACATCGAAGTCTACGCTTACAAAGACGAAACATTGCTCATCGCCGAAGTCACGCCACCGGCAAGCATCGACCAAAAGGAAATCACCCTGCGCGCCAATCCAAAGTGGTTGGTCTGCGAGCAAATCTGCATCCCCGGCGCAGCGGAACTCGAACTGACACTTCCGGTCGCCGAAAGCGCGGCACCGGCCAACGCCGGACTGTTTTCGAAGTTCAACGCCCTGGTGCCATCCAAATCCGCGCCGCCTTTTGCCATGTCGTGGGCACGCACGCCGACCGGATGGAATCTTGCCCTCCGCGATGTCGTCGATGCCGGGCGCATCGACTTCTACCCCTACGCCAACGAAAAGGCACCGGTCGGCCACACCGCGCCGCAAACCCTGAACGATGGAGCGGCCGATATCGCCGTTCCGGTCGAGGGCTCCCCCGAAATCGAGGGCGTGCTCGTCGTCGAGAACGGAAAGCGGCGCGGATGGATCGTCTCGAGCAAGCAAGAGATCGCGCCTGCCGCGCAAAAAGCGAACCGTCCCGCGAGCGGACTTCTCCGCTATCTGCTCCTCGGTTTCATCGGCGGCCTGATCCTCAACCTCATGCCATGCGTGTTACCGGTCATTTCGCTAAAAATCTTCGGCTTCATGCGGCAGGCGGGCGATTCCCGCGGCGAAATCCTCAAGCACGGTCTCGCCTTCACGGCGGGAATCTTTACTTGGTTCCTCGGCTTGGCCGCGGTGATCGTCGCGCTGAAGTCCGCGGGCAATGAGGTCACGTGGGCCTTCCAGTTCCAGAATCCGTGGTTCAACTACGCAATCGGCGCGGTCGTTTTCGTTTTCGCCCTCAATCTTTTCGGCGTGTTCGAAATCGTGCTGCCCGGTCGCGCCACGCAAGGCATCGCGGAGGCGGGCAGCCACGGCGGTCTGGCCGGATCGTTCGCCCAGGGCGTGCTCGCCACCTTGCTGGCCACCCCCTGCACCGCGCCATTTCTCGGCACCGCGCTCGGATTTGCTTTCAGCCAGAGTGCGGCAGTCATCTTCGCGGTCTTTGCCGCGGTCGCCGCCGGCATGGCCCTGCCCTACGTGCTGCTTTCCGCACAACCCGGATGGATGAAATTCCTACCCAAGCCCGGCTCATGGATGGAACGACTCAAGCAATTCATGGGATTCCCGCTCGTCGCGACATTGCTTTGGCTGCTTTATGTCATAGGACAACAACGCGGGACCGATGCGGTCATCTGGGCCGCGGCGAGCTATCTTTTCCTCGGCTTGGCCGCGTGGCTCTACGGCGCGTTTCTCGGACCGCTCTCGACCGCGCGCGCGAAAACATTCGCCACGGCGGGCATCGTTCTCTCCTTGTTCCTCGGCCTCGGCTACTTCGCCGGCAATCTTTTCGCGCGCGCCGCCGCCCAAACACCCGGAAAGTCCGCGGCCCTGCCGTCCGACGGCATGCCCTGGGTCGCTTATTCCGAGGCGGAATTGCAGCGCCTTCTCGCCGAAGGAAAATTCGTCTTCGTCGACTTCACCGCCGACTGGTGCATCACGTGCAAGTTCAACATGCGCACGGCGATAGACACGCCGGCGGTGCGTGCCGCCTTCGAAAAACTGGGCGTTGTTCCCATGCTCGCCGACTGGACCAACAGCAACCCGGAGATCACGCGGAAGCTCGCGCAGTTTGACAGGGTCGGCGTGCCATTCTACCTCTTCTATTCGCCCGGCAGTGCAGATAAACCGGTCATCCTGCCGGAACTGCTCACCGAGCAAACCGTTCTCCGCGCCATCGGCGCACAACCCTGAACAAATGAAAACCATCGCAAAATCCGCAGTCGTTCTCCTCTCCATCATCGGCACGGCCCTCGCCGCGCCGCAAACCGGTCAACCCGCACCCGAGTTCTCCCTCACCGACTCGAACGGCAAATCGCACAAACTCTCGGACTTCAAAGGCAAGTTCGTCGTCCTCGAGTGGCTTAACCACGGCTGCCCGTTCGTCGTGAAGCACTACGGGAGCGGCAATATGCAGAAGCTGCAAAAGGAATACACCGGCAAGGACGTTGTCTGGCTCTCCATCGCTTCCTCCGCGCCCGGTAAACAGGGACACATGAGCCCCGAGGAAACCAACAAGACCAAGGAAGAAAAAGGCTCCGCCGCCTCCGCCGTGCTCCTCGACGAGGACGGCACCGTGGGCAGGCTATACGACGCCAAAGTCACGCCCGAGCTTTACGTCATCGATCCCGAAGGCGTCCTGATTTACATGGGCGCGATCGACGACAAAAAATCGGTCGATGCCGCCGACGTCGCCGGCGCGAAAAACTACGTCAAGCAAGCTCTCGATGAAGCCATGGCTGGCAAGGCAGTCTCCGAACCGGTGACCGCGGCTTACGGGTGCGGCATCAAATACAACTGATCGGCACGCACAACTCTGCAATCATCAGGCGGCGGTCAAAGGACCGCCGCTTTTTTTTTGGCGCTGCGCCGCCCATGACCTTGCGTCATGGGAGCGCAACAGGCCTGTTCGTGGCTGAACGATTGGAAAGGTGGATCGCGCCGTTTGCCTCCCGACTAACTCGAAGTGTTTTCAGGCAGCGACGGTCATGGACCGACGCTACAATTTTTCGTCGAGGTGTAGCGGCGCTCTATGAGCGTCGGTGCATCTCCCCTTGCAGCGACGCTAACCCCAGATCTTCCCCAACCACACCCGCCGCCTCGCGGGTTCAGGGACTAGGGGCCATCTCCGCTTCGCGCCGTCCCGGCGCGATATTTCTCACTGCAAATCGCGATAGGGACATCGCGATCCACCCCACAACCAAAGTCTGCAATCTTTTGAGACTTGGCATCGCCATTGCGCGCGTTCCCTCGAAGAACTCACCAAGCACGCAAACTGAGCCGAGTCTCCGAGACAGGCCCTAGCCAACACTGCCAACTCCCGCCAAGAGCGGGTCAAGGGATGGTCAGCACCATTCCCAGCTTGAGCTTTGTAGGGTCGGGCAGGATCGCCTTGTTCGCTTCGGCGATCTTCTGCCAGTCGCCGGAGTTGCCATAGTATTTCCGCGAAATCTTGGAAAGTGTGTCACCGCTCACCACGGTGTGCGATTTCGGCGCGGAGGGCGTGGGCGCTGGCGTCGGGATGGCCGCAACCGCGGACACGGGTGCGACCGGTGCTGGCGCGGACAGCGGCAGCGCGCGGCGCACCTCCGGTTCAGGCGTTGCCCCGGCCGGCAGAGGCGGCGGAGCGGCTTCCGGCAAAGCGGTCAGGGCGGGGCGCGGCACCGGCGTCGCCGCGGGCACGGCACGGCCCGCGGTCGCTTTGGCCTTCGACTGCTGGTCGCGCAGTTCGGCATTTTCCTGACGCAGCTCGAGATTCTCGTTCTTCAACCGCGTGGCCTCGCGCGCCGGGACGACCGTTCCCTCGGCCAGCCGCGAAACAATGACCAAGCGCAAGCGGTCGACATACCCGCGAACATCGGTGGAGAATTGTCCCTGCGGAGCCAACTCGAGATAGCGCTCGAAGTGATGCAGCGCCGCCACCTCGTTCTTCAACTTGTCCTCGTAGACCAATCCGAGCCGGTAGTGCGCCTCCGCGGTCAGCAGAGTGCCGTCCAGCGCGGACTCGTAATGTTCGACCGCTTTTTGGAATTCGCCACGCAGCACCGCATCGTTCCCGTCGCGAATGCCGCGACCGGACTGCGAGATGGTCAGCAGGTCGCACCCGCCCAACAAAAGAACGCCCGCGAAGCAAAATGCACGACCGGCCCGCCGGAGCACACGCACTGCTGGTTTCGACATGGCACGCATGATAAGGTTCGGGCGATGGCACGCAAGGTTCTCCTCGGTTGCATGGCTGCGGCGCTCGCGCTCGCCGGTTGCACCACCGCCCGGGAAAAGCCCGTTCCTTCCACGCCCACTTCCGTGGCCTCGGCACCGAAGCCCACCCCGACGCCGGCTCCCGTCGTGGCCAAAACAAAGCCGCGTTCTACTCCGCGCCCGACACCCCGCCCTACGCCGACCCCTGCGCCGGCGCGCTCCGATCTGCCCGCCATGATCGGTGGCGGCGCCAAATGGGTCGATCCGGGCCGGACTTTGGTTGTCAACCGCGGCACGCCCGCCGCGCGGCAACCGGTGCCAATTTTTCGCCAGGCCGGCGTGCTCGCCGCCGTGAGGGCCAACTTGGCCGGGTCACCCGCCAAGCCACGCGCCGAATTCCGCCGCGGTCTGCTGACCCTGACCTTCGACAGCGGAAACAACGCGGAAATCGCCGCAGCCGTTCGCAGTGCCATGAACACCCCCGATACCGGCGCGATGGGAGTCTATCTCAACCCCTGAGGAGGAACGAGGCGAGGGTCGGAATCGAACCGACGTATAGGGCTTTTGCAGAGCCCTGCCTTACCACTTGGCTACCCCGCCGATCGCTTAAGTAAGTATCTCTGACAGCGCCCGCCTCTTTTGTCAAACCCGCCAAGAGAAGATTGACATCTTCTTGGCCTCCTTCCTATTCTTCAGGGTCACTGGAGCCGCATCGGCGTCCTGCAGTGAAAACTTCAACCAAATGAATCCCATGTTTCTCGAAAAAGCCCGCGAATCCGTTGGAAACGACAAGGTTCTCGTCAACCTCGTCTCGCGCCGCGTGCGCCAACTCAATGCCTCCAGCCGTCCGCTCGTCGAGGTCGATCCGGGCATGGGCTTCATTGACATCGCGCTGAAGGAAATCGGCGAGGGCAAGATTTCCGCGCGTCCGGCCCAAGCCGCGGCCTGAGGCCGTCCGGCGCCGCGCCGGGGAAAGGCCCGCCATGGGCACAGACATCGTCACCAATCGCAAGGCGCGGCACAGCTACCACATCCTCGAATCGTTCGAGGCTGGTCTCGCCTTGCGCGGCACCGAGGTGAAATCCATCCGCCTCGGCCTGGCCAACATGACCAGCGCTTTCGCCCGCTTGGAGAAAGGCGAACTTTTCCTCCACGGGCTCGACATCCAGCCTTACGAACGCGCCAGCCACGAGCAGCACGAGGCCAAACGCCCGCGCCGCCTGCTCGTCCATCGCCACGAACTTCTCAAGCTCCGCGAAGCCGTAGAGCTGCAGGGCTGCGCGCTGCCCGCGCTCCGGCTCTACTGGAAAAAACACCACGTCAAAGTCGAGATCGGCATGGCCAAAGGCAAAAAAGCGCCGGACAAACGCGAGGATCTCAAGCGCCGCGTGGCCGAACGCGAAGCCGCCCGCACCGCCGCCGCTTTCAACCGCCGCGGATAATTTTCCCGTTACCCGCCGCGCACCAACCGCTAAAAAGGCCGTTCGCATGACCGTGATCCATCCGTCCGCCGAAGAGTTCGCACGCCTCGCCGCCCATCACGGCGTCGTGCCCGTCTGGACCGAGATCGCCACGAATGCCGAAACGCCCGTCACCGCCTTCGCCAAAATCGCCGGCGACGAACCTGCGTTTCTCTTCGAGTCCGCCGAGCAGGACCAAAAGAGCGGACGCTACTCGATCCTCGGCAGCGGAGCGGAACGCGAGTTCATCGCCCGCGGAGACCAATTCGAAATCAAGCGCGACGGAAAGATCATCCGCTCCGGACACGCCGCCGATCCCCTCGCCGAACTGGAGAAGGAGATGTCCGGACTGCGCGCACCCGCCGGTTCACTCCATTTCTCCGGAGGATGCGTGGGATATCTTTCCTATGACGCGGTCCGATACTTCGAGCCGACCGTTTCCGCGCCGCCCAAGGACGAGCTCGGGCTCCCCGACCTCTATTTTTTCACGACCGACCGCATCCTTGTCTTCGATCACGTCACGCAAAAGCTGAAGCTCATCGTCAACGCCTACCCGGACGGCGATCCCGTCGCAGCCTACGCCAAAGCTTGCATCAAGTTGCGCAGTCTGGCGGAACAACTGGCCAAGCCGGCGGTCTTGACGCCGGAAACGACCGGCGACGCCAGCGAACCCGGCGAGGTGGTTTCCAACACGACCGAATCCCACTTTCTCGAAATGGTCGAGTGGGCCCAGCAATACATCCGCGCCGGCGACGTCTTTCAGGTCGTTCTCTCGCAGCGCTTCGCCACGCCCTACACCGGATCACCGCTCGATCTTTACCGCGCTCTGCGCCAGGTGAACCCCTCGCCCTACATGTTCCTCGTGCGTTGCCCCGGCTTTCATCTGGTCGGCAGCTCTCCCGAGGTCCACGTTCGCGTCGACGAAGGACAAATCCAGATCCGCCCGATCGCGGGCACGATCCGCCGCGGCGCCACGCCGCAGAAGGACGATGCCAACGCGGAAAAACTCCTCGCCGACCCGAAGGAGCGCGCCGAACACCTCATGCTCGTCGATCTGGCCCGCAACGACGTCGGACGCATCGCGGAATACAAATCGGTCCGCGTCACCGATTTTATGACCATCGAGCGTTACAGCCACGTCATGCACATCGTCTCGAACGTTGTCGGAACGCTTTCACCCGGGCACAGCACCTTCGATGTCATGCGCGCCACCTTCCCCGCCGGCACGGTGTCGGGCGCACCGAAAGTCCGCGCCATGCAGATCATCAACGAGTTCGAGTGCAGCAAACGCTGCAGCTACTCCGGAGCCGTCGGGTATTTCGGCTACGACGGAAACCTCAACTCGTGCATCGCCTTGCGCACCGTCCTGCTCAAAGACGGCACCGCCTACGTGCAGGCCGGCGCCGGCGTGGTTGCGGACAGCACCCCGCAGGGCGAGTATCAGGAGACCATCAACAAAGCCATGGGCGTCATCCGCGCCATCGAACGTGCCCGCACCGCCGACCCATCATGATCCTCGTCCTCGATAACTACGACAGCTTCACCTACAACCTCGTCCAATATTTCGGCGAGTTGGGGGCGGACCTCCACGTCGTGCGCAACAATTGCATCACCGTAGCCGAGATCGAAAAACTCGGGCCGGAAAAAATCGTTGTCTCCCCCGGCCCCTGCACGCCCTCCGAAGCCGGCATCAGCAGCGATGTGATCAAAATTTTCGGCGAACGCATTCCGATTCTTGGCGTATGTCTCGGACACCAGTGCATCGGCGAAGTCTACGGCGGCGAGGTCGTCCGAGCCGACCGTCTCATGCACGGCAAGACCTCACCGATCATCCACACCGGCCAAGGCGTTTTCCGCGGACTCCCCTCGCCCTTCGAGGCCACCCGCTACCACTCTCTCATCGTCAAGCGCGACACCCTGCCCGACGCCCTCGAGATCACCGCCGAAACCGCCGAAGGCGAAATCATGGGCCTGCAACATAAGACCCTTCCCGTCCACGGCGTCCAATTCCACCCCGAATCCATTCTTACCACTGAGGGAAAGCATCTCCTGAGTAATTTTTTGGTTTTGTAGTCCGGCCCTCTGCCCGCGCGCAGACTGAGGTCGTGATGTTTGTGCATTTTTCAATTTGACAAATTCAAGAAATACTTTTGATTCTCGAGACCCCCAGAATGAGACTTAATTTGCCTACTGCTTTACGGACGCTTGGACTCAGCTGCCTCCTGCTTGCCGGAATTGCGTCTCCCCTTCAGTCCCAAAGCGCGTGGCAAACCACCTCGGTATCCGGCGACGAGTTTGATGGAACCGTGGTCCGTCTATGGAGCGCGCCTGCTACCGCTGGCACCTACTCCTTTGAGATTTCCTACAACTTTTACACTATACCCGATTCCATCGATGTTGGTTTCCTCGGTGGCAACCTCTATTCGTCGGGCTATATCAATGGCCAAGGCCTTCTCCCATTCACTATCAATAGCCCCGGAGTCAGCCCGGTTGGAGGTTTCGGTCTAGGCGGATCCGCGGTCTCCGTGGTGCTCAACGCCGCCGGGCCTAAACCCGATACCGCTTGGACATATACCTTCCGCCCCGTCTCCGGTTCCCAATGGGTGCTGAAGTCTTTGGAAATAGAAGGCGATAGCACGATTCTGGCAGGAGAGACAAAAAACTTCACAGCCACGGGAGTATTCGAGCGCTCGGGGGCCTCTTCCACCCAAAGGCGCAAAGTCTCGGCCTCTTGGTCGGCTCCCTCTGCTGGTCTCAAGCGTGTCAACGCGTCCAGCCCGCAAGAGCTCACCGTCCAAGCCGCCTTTGTCGGCAAGGATACAACAGCGCAAGTTTCGGCGACATACACTGAAAATGGTGTTACCCGCTCAGCCTCGAAAACCGTCTCGATTATAGCGTCACCTATCGCCAACAGCCCGGATCGCGAAAAAGCAAAAGATCCGAATCAGGGCAGCGACAGTAAAGCAGACAAAAGCGGCCCCGTGGATACGGCGACCGGCGCGGAAAGCTTCTACAAACCGCTCCTTGCCGTATCCGGCGCGCGCGATTTCGAGTTCGGGCTGAACTACAGCTCCTCATTCTCGGGCATCACCAATTCCCCGGTAGGCCGCGGGTGGAGCCACCAATACTCGCCGACATTATCGGAAAACGAAACGACCGGTGCCGTCACGGTCAAATGGTCCCTCACTCGCGAGCACACTTACCAACTCCTCCAGGCCGGGGAGCGCGCCTACTACATCTGCGCCGACCCCGGGGCGGTTAACAATGTTCTAACCAAGAACTTCGACAATTCCTTTTCTATATCCCTTCCGGACCAGACGACCTACCAGTTCTCGTCAAGCGGTTCCACTCGGCAGCTGGTCAAGGTCAGCAACAGCAGGGGTCAGGGCGTAGATTTCGCCCAAAGCGCATCCAGAATCACGCGCGCCACGGAACCAGCCTCGGGTGCCTTTCTGTCTTTCACCTACGACTCGAAAGGGAGTTTAACACAAGTCACCGCGAACGACGGGCGCAGCGTAAAGCTGGCCTACGACAACGAGGGCCGACTCACTGCCATCACGGATCCCGACAATCAGACTGTCACCTACGGCTATGTCAACGAAGCCGGAGCCGCGCAGCACAAACTTTCCACCGTGACCGCGGCCGACGGCACCGTGATCTACCGCAACACCTACGATGCGGCCGGTCGTGTCGCCTCGCAGGACGACGGGTTGAGCAGCAATCGCTTGATGACCTTCGCCTACGACGAAAAGTCTCGACCCGGCTTCATCATCACCACGGTCACCGACCGCACGGGTGCCAAGACCGTCTACACGCACGATGCCGGCTTCCGTCTCCTCAGCGTGGTCCGTCCGCTCGGGCGCACCACGACCTACACCTACGATGAACGCGGCAACCGTGCCACCATCACCGATCCGCTCCGCCGGGTGACCCGCCTGCAATACAACGAAGCAGGTCAACCGATCCGCGTTGTCGCCCCCGACGGTTCCGAAACGCTCATGGAGTATGACAGCCGAGGTAATTTGATCAAAACCATCAATGCGCTGGGCGCCATCGCCACCGCCAAGTTCGACGCGAACAACAACCCCATCGAGTCGGTCGACTTCGCCGGCAACAAAACGGTGCGGACTTTCGGTGCCAACTCCCTGCTCACCAGCGTCACGACTCCCCTCGGAAACAAAACCTCTTACGGATACATCTCCGGCCGACTCACCTCGATCACCAATGCCGTGGGCGACGTCACCCGCATGGCCTACGACAGCGCGGGACGCCTCAACAAGGTGACCGATGCGGACAACTTCGCCACCGACACCACCTTCACGCACGGCAGCAGAATCAGCCAGATCAAGAACCCGCTCGGTCAGACCACGTCTTACACCTACGACCCGCGCGGACGGTTCGTTTCCACCACGGATCCCCTCGGGAAAACAACGCGCATGGGCTACGACGCGAATGGAAACGTGACGGCCGTCACCAACGCTTTGGGTCAAGTGACCTTGCGCACCTACGACGGCAACGACCGCCTGCTCACGGAGACCGACGCACGCGGCAACACGGTCGCAAATACCTACGACACGGCCGGCAGACTAGTCGCCCAGACCGATCCCAGCGGGAAAAAATCGAGCTTTGCCTACGATTTGGCCGACAACCTCCTCTCGGTCACAGACCCGACCGGCGCTGTCACCAGCACCACCTACTCTGTTGTGGACCTCCCTGTCTCGATGAGGGATGCCCTCAATGCCACCACGACCATGACGCGCGATGCTCTGGGGCAAGCCACCGCAGTCGCGGACCCACTCAAGCGCGTCACCACCACGCGCTACGACGAACTCGGCCGTCCGTTCAAGGTGACCGATCCGTCCGGCTTAGCCGTGGAAAGCACCTTCGATTCAGACGGCAACCTAATTGGCTTGTCCAATGCCGCCGGAGCCAAAACCGAGTTCACTTACGACAAGATCGGCCGGCGCAAGACTCTAGCCACACCCACAAAACGCACCACGACCTATTCCTACAACAAGCGAGGCCTGCTCACTTCCATGGTCGAACCCTCCGGCCAGACCTCGACCATGACTTACGACGCGACCGGTCGACTCACCCAGAGGACGGATGCCGTCGGCTCGACGAGCTACACCTACGACGCCAAAGGACGTCTGCTTACTGTGGTCGAGGGCGGCAAGACCATCAGCCGCACCTACGACGACTTGGATCGTCTCACCAGCTTCCGCGATGCCGATGGGAATCTCGTCGAATACACCTACGACCCAGCGGGCAACCTCACCTCGCTGAAGTATCCCTCCGGTAAAACCGTCACCTACGCCTACGACAAAAACAATCGGCTCACCAGCGTCACCGACTGGGCACAGCGTCGGACGGAGTATGCTTACGACGCCGCTGGGCGGCTTGTCCTCACCACGCGCCCGAACGGCACCAGCCAGCAGCGCGGCTACGACAAAGCGGGCCAACTCATCGCCTTGCGGGAACTCGGCGTCGACGGCCGGGCCATCGCATCGTATGCGATGAAATTCGATCCCGCGGGCCAGATAGGTTCCGAAGTCCGCACTCCGACAGTCGCCCCAGTCGTGCCTTCGTTGGTCTCCATGACCTACGATGCCGACGATCGCCTGCTCACCTTCGACGGCAACAACATCACCCATGATGCCGACGGCAACATGACGCGCGGTCCTGTAGGCGGCTCCATCGGAGACCTCACCTACAACGCGCGCAACCTGCTGACTTCAGCAGGGGGATTGACTTATGCCTACGATGCTGAGGGACGGCGCATCGCATCGACTTCGGGAGGATCCACCACCAAGTTTGCCAACAACCCCAATGCCGCTCTGTGGCAAGTGCTGGAGATCCAGCCGTCGACGGGCGCAGCCACGCTCTGCGTTTACGGAATCGGACTCATCTACACCGAGACCGGCAACAACCAACCTCTCTACCATCACTACGACTTGCGCGGCAGCACAGTGGCCACCAGCAATCAGGCCGGCACTGTCACTGCGTCCTTCGCTTACGACCCTTACGGCAAGCGGACAAACGTCACTGGCGCCGCGACGACGCCATTCCTTTTTGTCGGCCAGTGGGGCGTGATGACTGACGCCAACGCCCTCTGCTTTAGCCGAGCAAGATACTACAATCCGGCGAGTCAGAGGTTCATTAACGCGGATCCTATTGGGTTTGCAGGCGGCATAAACTGGTATAGCTACGCTGGCTCCAGCCCCATTTCTCAAATTGATCCGTCTGGTTACTATTTAGAGTCAGGACTCGATATAGCCGGAATAATCTATGATTTGTATCGCATAGGCAAAGACAACATATTTGGTGAAAAAGGCAATCTTGGTGAGAATTTAACTTCCTTAGGATTAAATGTTGTCGGATTAGCTCTCCCTGGTGCCACGGGCTTAGGCACCGCTTACCGAGGCCTCCGATATGCAGATCAAGCACCCGATGTCATCCAGTCTGGCAAAAAGTTTTACAGGTATGTAGGCGAAGCCGAAGCTGAGGTCATCCGAAACACTGGCACAATACCAAACATCGACC
>JBILUI010000059.1:0-13879 GCA_044371145.1 Chthoniobacterales bacterium
TTCAGTTTTGATGCCAGCGTGCGCTTCCGCAATCTCCTCGCGGGGCGGCGCAATCAGGGCTTGCGGGTGCTCGAGTTCGCCGTGCGCGGTCCGACCGATCCGGCCGAGGCAGAGGCTGCCGCGCAGCAATGGCTCGATCGCAGGCTTGTCGCGGACAAGCAGAGTGACAAGTGACGAGTGCCATGTGAAAAGTTAAAGCAGTTATTTTTTTACCCAGCCTTCAGGTTTCGAATTCACAAGTCACTCACCACATCCCTCAAGTTTCGGCTCTCACCCCTCCGCCTTATTTTCCATGTCTCGTCCCGAAAACGCCCCCGGCCCCAAAGCGCCTGCCGAACTTCCGAGCTACTCGCTCGAGGAAGATGAGGTCGCGGGTTGGCGCCGGTGGCTGCGCGGACGGCGTCTCATTGTTCTGATCGCCGTCTTCGCCCTGGCCGTTGCCGCAGTCTTCGGGGCCAAGCCGCTTTACCGTGAAGCAAAAGCCCGACGCGCCTTGGCCATCGCGGCGCAGGCCGGCGAGGCCCTCGATCGCGGCGATCAGGCGGAAACCTCGCGGTTGCTGCGACAGGCCGCGCTCATGGCGTTCGAGGACAAACGCGTTGCTGCGCTCGTCACGCTGCATGCCGCCCGCGCTGGGGACATGGCCAGCGTGGCCGAACTCGGGAAAAAACTCAGCGAGGGCAACGCCACTCCGGAGGAAACGCTCGTCTTCGGGGAGATGTCCCTGCGGGCGGGACGCGTGGCGGACGCCGCCCGCGCGGCCGATGCGATTACCGGGGAGTTGCCGGCGGACGACGCCACGAGGGCGACTCTCCTGCGCGGGGGAATTCTCCAAGCCCAAGGCAACAAGGAGGAGGCGAAGAAAGTTTTGCAAGCCGCCTTGGAAGGCAACGCCGGTGAATCCTCCGACGGCCTGCGCGTGGCCCTCGCCGCTTCGCTGCTCGCGGACCAGTCACCCGAGGCTGCGGCGGCCGCGCAGACTCTGCTGGAGGAAGCCGCGGACAATGCCGGCGAACCGGGCGCCTCCGCCTTGCGGTTGTTGTGTGCCAGCCACGCCGGCATCGCGCCCGAAGCCCGCCGCAATTTCGAAGATGCCGCGGAGAGGTTGCGGACGCATCCCGCCGCGAACAGCGACGACGAAATTCTCCTCGCCCGCATCGCCGTCTCGGCCGACCCGTCCCGCTTGTCCGATATTTCCGCGAGGCTCGTGGAACGACTGCGCGGGACGGACGACGCGTCTTTGGACATCCGCGTGGGCGCGGCGCGCTGGTTGGTCGGCCAACAGCGGCACGGCGACGTGCTTGCTCTGGTCACGGAGGAGGATGCCACCACTCACGCGGGCGCGCTCATGGTGCGGCTCGACGCTTTGAGCGGGTTGGAAAATTGGGATGAGACGTCGCGAATCATCGAAAAGAATCGCGGCGGCACACTCCCCGACACGCTCTATCATCTTTTCCGCGCGCGGATCGCACTGGTTCGCGGGGACGGCGCGGCGGAGGAAGAAGAGAAACGCCAACTGCGGCAAGTGATGACCTTTGCCGAATTGCCGCATGCCCTTTTTGCCGCGCGCTACGCAGAGGCGGTCGGATGGAAACCCGAGGCGCTCGCCGCGTGGCGGGTGCTCGCCGCGGACGAAGGCGCGCGACCGGAAGCGATCCGCGGACAGTTACGCAATCTCGCCCCGGATGCGCCCGCGACCGAGGGACTGGCCCTCACTTCCGAATTGCTCGCTTTGCGTCCCGAGGATCCGTCGGCACAACTCAGCGCGGCTTATTTCCGCCTGCTGGCCGACCAGGAAACGGAGTCGGCGGCAGCGCTGGCGGAAGAATTCCTTGCGGCCAACCCGGACTCGCCCGACCTGCGGCGCGTGGCTGCCCTGGGTCGCCTGCGCACCGGCCGAGCCGCGGACGGGCTGGCCATTTGGCCGGGAGACGGCGACGAGAACCGTTGGCGGGCGTTGCACGTCGCCCTGCTGCGGGAAAGCGGCCGGGAAAAGGCAGCCACTGCCGAAGCCAAGGCCGTCGAGGAGAACAAACTCGGACCCGAGGAAGTGGAACTATTCTCCGGCCGTAAGACTCCCCGGCAACCAAGCCCCGCAAATCAGGGCGCAGTTTCGGGCGGCGGCGAGGAGTAAAACGTCTCCGCGTTCTCCGTGGCGGACTCTGCCTCGCGCACCGAGCGTTCGAATTGGCTGTAGCGCTGGTAGAAGAAAACCGCGGCGGCCACCACGACAACGAGTGCCGCGACGAGTAAACCAAACTTCATTATACGATGCCGCCGGAACGGGTCGGGGTTGCCGCAGTTGATGCACCGGTCGGATTGGGCGTGCGCGAATCCGCAGGTATCACATCGGGGCATATTAACATCAACAAAAACCACGCGGGGGCGGTATTGACAAGCGAAATAGCCCCCCGCCACGTGCGCTGATCAGCGAAGGCCTTCGATGAGCATTTTCTCGCCGGGCATCAGCTTCGACACGTCGACCGACTCGACCAAAGCACGGGTGAACTCGGTTTGCTCGTTCGCCGCGAGCACCGCGCAAATGACCGCCTGCGGGCCGGAGGGAAGACGGTCGTAAAAAACGGTGATGTCGTCGAATGCATCCAAAGCTTCCTTCGGTTGCCCGGCCCGCAGCAGCGCGAGCGATTCGGTCACACGCACCAGCGGATCGGACGGCGCGGCCTCGGCATCACGCTTCGCGCCCTCCACGTCGGGAGTCGCCTCGGCATCCTCGATCATGGCGATGTAGCGCGCATAATCACGCACGACCAATTTCTCCGGCGCCGCTTTTTTGGCCCGGTCGAACGCCAGCTTCATGCGCGCGTGGTCACCGGAAGCCGCAAACCTCTCGCGCGCCAGACGGAAGGCCGAAGCAGCGGCTGATGGATCCCCGCTCAATTCGACCAACGCGTCGCTCACCGCAGTTTCGGCGCCAAATCCGTCGGCCGCTTGGATCGCGCCGGGAAGCGTCTTCTCGAGCGCGGCCGCACGCAGGGCATCACTCACCGACTTCGGGCCGCTGCCCGAGGCGCTGCGCAGTGCGTATTCCGCACGCGCCCGGGTCAACAAGCGCACCGATTCCGCCATGTTTCCGCCTTCTTCAGCGGTGGCAATGACGGCATCCCAATTCCCCATCTGGCCGAGCGCTTCGGTGCGCGCGAGGAACGCTTTCGGACTTTCGCCCGCCTCCTGCGCGGTGATCAGCGTAACGGCTTCGCGCGGCAGCCCATGCCGCGCCAGCCAGGCGGCATAAGCCGCGCGGCGGTCGACCGGCGCGGCATCAAAGACGGAGCGCAAGCGCGCGTGAAGACTGTCGACGGGTTCGAATTTGTTGTCGACCAAGACCGTCGCGGCCGGAAGCAGCGCCGGATTGCCCGGCTCCAGGTTGGCCATGGCGAGATCCGCCCAAACTTTTTGCGTCTCCGCGCCCGGCAAAAGAAAAGTCAAACCGAAGGCCAGCGCGTTCGATCCGATATCGGGATCGTTTTGCAAGGAGTTGACTATAGAGGTGATTTCCGCGAAGGCGCTGCGGGCCGGGGATCCGTCGGCCGGAGCGGCGGCGAGTTCGTCGACGTAACGGCGGAGCAGAAGCTTGGCCAGATCCAGCCGCTGTTGCGGGTTGTCCGAGAAGGACGCGCCGCGACGGGCCTCCTCGATGGTTTGCTCCAAATCACCACGACTCAGCTGGTGCGTGGCGCGAAGGCGCGAGGAGATTTCTTTTTCGTTAGCCTCCTCCAACGCGGCAATCGCTGCCTCGAATTGGGTCTCGTCGCCGAAGCGAATGGCCGCCCGCGCCCTTTGCTCTTGGTCATCGGTCGTGAGAGTTTGTTTTTGCGCCAGCTTTTGCCAGGCCTCCAGGCTTTCTTTGCGGCCGAAAGCCGCGTCGACGATGGCCGAAGTGCGCAGCACTTCCGGATCGTCGGCGCGCAAGTCCCGCGCGGAGGAAGCTTGCAGCCACGCCATGCGGTAATTCGCGGTCTCCAAGTTGGTCCGCGCCTTTAGCGCCAGATCGCGCGCGCGCCAACCGGTGAACAACCAATAAGCGACCGAGCCGAGAATGGCCAAAACGACAAGAGCCGCCGCGGCCCAGCGCAAAAACGCCAACAGGCGAATCCTTTTTTGGCTTTGTGAACTGTTTCTACGCTGCGCCATAGATTGCATCTTTTACGGGTGTTTTTGCCATTCGCAAAGGGCAATATTTGCGGAATCAAACGCGGTAGACCGCGGCCGCAGCGAGGGCCGCGCGCGCCACCCGGTTGCGAAGTTCCGGTGGCGAGACCACTTGCGCTTCGCCTCCCCAGCCGAGAACCCACTGCACCAAATCAGGCGAGAGACCGACGCGCATGGCAAGTTCCGCCGTTTTGCCACGCGATTTTATTTGTTGCGACGGATGCCACGAACGCTCCGCGACCAGGCGCGCCGCCACTCCGCGGAAGAGGATTTTCACCGGCTTGGCGTGGCGGCCCTCGAAGACCGCGAAGCTGCCCTCGAGAAGCTTGCCCACCGAAAAGTCCTTCGGTCGGCGGAATTTCCCTCCGGTGCGCTCGACGGCGCGGACCCGCGGCAGGGCAAAGGTGCGGATGGCACCGCGTGCCGCATCGTGTCCGAAGAGATACCATTGATCCTCGATGCACCCGAGGTGATAAGGCCGCACCGTGCGCTTCTCGGGCTTCTCGCCGGCCAGCTTGTGATAGGAAAATTCGATCTCTTCGCGATCTGTCACCGCTTTGGCCAGCGCGTCGAAGACCTGCATGTCGGCCAAACCCACCCCGCTGCGCCGGACGGACAACGCCTGCTCCAATTCATGCCACGCCACCTCCATGTCGCCCCCGAGCGATTGGCTCAATTTGCGGAAGGCTCCGGTCAAGGGGCGTTCGAAGGGTGTGCCGCGGAATTGCTCGAGCGACTGCTGCGCCAAAAGTAGCGCCGCCACCTCGCCTTGCGAAATCTTCATCGTGGGAAAATCCCTCACCGCCGCCGTGTAGCGGAAGCCGTGCTTCACCGCGTCGTATTCCAAGGGCAAGCCGAGTCGGTCGCGCATGAACTCGATGTCGCGCATCACCGTTTTGGCCGAGACCTCGAGTTCGGCGGACAAACCGGTGCAGTTGGGATGCGCGCCGCCGGAAAGAATCTGGTGGATCCGCCACATGCGCTCCATGGGCGGGCGGGTCAGGGCTTCGGGGGCTTTTTTCGGGGGGGGATTGTTTTTGGGCATGGGACAGCGGATGTCCTACCCCATCGGGCAAAGTCGCGGGCGATGAAAGCAAAAAACCGCATCACCCACCGTCACCCGACCCGCCGCGAAGATCCCCTGCCCCACGAAGTCGGGGCCCACCTCTTCGCGTTGATCAAACGCAACCTGCTGTCCCGCCGGCAACCGACAGCGAGACCATCGACCAGCCAGCTGACCTTCGCGCTCTGAGCGGCGCCAGTCAGGCCAGGATGGCGAAAAACGCGTAGGCCACGGCCAACGCACCAATTCCCGCGCACACCCAAGCAACAAGACCGAGGGTGTCCTTTGGCGCCGCCGGACGCGGCAGCGGTGACATGTAGTGGAAATTCGCAGGTCGCCCGGCGCCCTCGGCTCCCGCGGTTGCCAGCTCTGGCTCCGCGGCCACGGGCGCCGGCGCCGCCACCGGCTCCATGAACACGCTGCGCACGCTGCCGAAATAAATTTCGTCTCCTTCCGCCAACGGATGCTCCCCGGCCACTTGCTCGCCGTTCAGGTAAGTCCCGTTGGTCGAATCCTTGTCGACCAAAACCGCGGCGCTATCTCGCACCACAATCTCGGCGTGATGGCTCGAGACCGACCCGTCATCCAGATGGACATCGTTGTCCCCCAATCGGCCGATCGTGAGCTTGTTGCCGACAAATTCGTGGGTCGTTGGGCTGTCCTCGGGGAAATAAACAGTCAGGCGCATGAGAGCTCCAAATTAGCGGCCGCCTTTGCTTTCGGCAATCAGATCGGCGAATTGGTCGAAAAAGTAAGCCGCATCGTGGGGCCCCGGCGCGGCCTCGGGATGGTATTGCACGCTGAAGACCGGCATCGATTTACTGCGCAAACCCTCCACCGTGCCGTCGTTGAGATTGATATGGGTCACCTCTGCATCGGCAGGCAATGAGTCCGCATCCACCGCAAAACCGTGGTTTTGCGCAGTGATCGAGACCTTGCCACTGCGGAGGTCTTTGACCGGCTGGTTTCCCCCACGGTGGCCGAACTTCAGTTTGAAGGTCTTTCCGCCCAGCGCATATCCGAGGATCTGGTGCCCGAGACAAATGCCGAAGATCGGCTTTTTTCCCAGCAGGGCGCGCACGTTTTTGTGGATGTAGTCGAGCGCAGCCGGATCGCCGGGGCCGTTCGAGAGAAAGATGCCGTCCGGATCCATGGCCAGCACGTCCTCCGCCGATGTGTCAGCCGGAACAACCCGGACCGAAAGTCCGCGCTGCCGCAAATCGCGTAGGATATTCCGCTTCATGCCGAAGTCGTAGGCCACGACACGATGACGCGCCGGCGGAAGAAAACCGAAGACGTTGCCAAGCGAATCACGCAGTTCGCCGACCCCGCCCGCACCCGAGGAGAGTTTCCAAGGACGGCTCTCTGCGTCCATCGGATCCCAGTCGTAAGCCTGCTTCGGCGTGACCTCGCGGACAAAATCCATGCCGACAACTCCCTCGCCCTTGACCGCGCGTTGCACCGCGTCTGCTTCGGACATTTTTTCGGTCGTCAGGCATGCTTTCATTGCACCGGCCTGACGCAGATGCTTGGTCAGCGCGCGCGTGTCGACTTCCTGGATGCCTGGCACCCCGCTGCGTTTGAGATAAGCGTCGAGCGATTCCTCCGACCGCCAGTTGCTCGGGGCCTCGCACAACTCCTCGATGACGAACCCGCGCACCTGCGGCCCGCGTGCCTCCTCGTCGAGCACGTTGACCCCGTAATTCCCGATATGCGGACTGGTCATGGCCACGATCTGGCCGAAATAGGACGGATCGCTAAGCACCTCCTGGTAGCCGCTCATCGATGTGTTGAAGCAGATCTCACCGGTGACGGTGCCGGTGGCGCCGAAAGCCGCCCCGCGAAAAACCCGTCCGTCCTCGAGTGCCAAAAGTGCCGTCATGAACCTTTCTTTCTATCCGCCCCCAACCCTTCCCGCAACCTCCTCTGTGTCCTCTGCGGCTTAAAACACAAAGCGCCTCCCGCTTGCGCGGAAGGCGCCTCAATGAGATTGCCCCGGGTGAGCCGTCACGGCCCAATTCCCGATCCCTTGGATACAAGGGCGGATGACCGCCGCGACCCGCGCGAGCTTCCAATCAAGGCATGCTCTTGCCGGTCACAGCTCAGCCTCCTGGGATATTGTAATACGGTTCGGGGCTTGGATCGTTTACTCGAACTCTCCAGGGCAAATCGGCTTCGGCGATGCGAAAGATCTATCCGCGAAAAACAGCTCCCAGCTCCGCTTTCGCGTGATCGCGCAGAGTTTCCACCGCGCGGTCAACTTCGTCCGAAGTCAATGTTCGATCCTCTTCTCGGAATGTCAAGGTGACCGTAACCGACTTTTGATCGGCCGCCAATTTGACTCCGGTTTCATCGACGAACACGTCTTTCAAGATGACCTTCTGCAAGTGCGGGGCCTTGGCTCCGCCCAAGGCGTTCTCGATCGCGGCGTAAGTCACACCGCGCGGCAAAACGAGCGAAAGATCGCGCTCCGCGGCCGGAAATTTGGGCAAAGGCTGGACGCGGACCTCTGCCGGGGCCGTCCCGAGCCAACCGTCGATCACGACCTCCGCGAAATAAACCGCATCTTTTGCATCGTGGGCCTCGGCCAAGGCGCGCGGCAGACGGCGCACGGCGCCATCGACTCCGCACCCGGAAACTCTCAGGGCCAGTCCAGCTTCCGGCGCGAAATCGACCGGACCGAAGGCGGCGCGAAGCACCCCTTTCAATTCGTAAAGATCGCTGTCCCCACCCGTTGCGACCAAGGCCAGAGCCGTTTGTTCCTCAACCACGTCTTTGCGGAAAACCGGGCCGAACTCGAACAAGCGCACCCTGTCCGCACCATGACGCAAATTGCGGGCCAGAGCCTCAAGCAGCCCGGAGAGCAAAACCGGACGCAGCAACGCCTGATCGGCGCCGAGCGGATTGCGCATGGCCACGGCATGGTCTGCGGTCACACCCGCGCGCTGCAAAGCCTCGGGCGAAACAAAATGCGAAGTCCGCGCCTCGCTGAAACCTTGGGCACGCAGGCGCTCACGTAGCTTTTCTGCATTGTCGTGCCGAAGATCCGCCGCGCTGGCCTTGGCAGGGAATCCGCGCAACCTCGACGGCACACGCTCGATCCCCGCCACACGGATCACTTCCTCGATCAGATCGACCTCGCGGATCAAGTCAGGACGGTAACTCGGCACCTTCCACTTGTCGCCGGATCTCGCCAATCCCAAGCGTTGCAAGATATCTTCAATTTCTCCGTCCGGAATATCGAGTCCGAGCAACGCACGGCAGCGGTTGTTGTCCAACTTTACCTCGATTTCCGCGTGCGGCATCTCGCCGGCCACGAGCAACTCGGCGTCTGCCGTTCCGCCGGCCATCAGCAAAATCAAATCCGCGGCCCGCGCCGAAGCGACCGCCACACCGCAAGGGTCCACGCGCCGTTCGAAGCGGTAACTCGAGTCGGTGGAAATCCCGAGTTCGCGCGAGGTCTTGCGCACGCAGGTCGGCTCGAACCATGCGCTCTCCAACAGGATGTCCGTGGTGCTCCCGCTTACCCCGCTCTCCGCTCCCCCCATCACTCCGGCCAGCGCGACCGGTTCCTTCGCGTCGGCAATAACCAGATCGTGCGTCCGCAACTTGAGGTCGGACCCGTCCAGAGCTTTGAGCGACTCCCCCTCCTGCGCATTCCGCACCACGATCCCGCCGTCCAACTTCGCCAGATCGAATGCGTGCAATGGTTGCCCGGTTTCGAGCAGCACGTAGTTGGTCGCATCGACGATATTGTTGATCGGGCGAAGTCCGACCGCGGTGAGCCGATCCGCCAACCATTGCGGACTCGGTCCAACCTTCACCCCGCGGATGATCCGTGCGGTGTAAAAAGGACATCCAGCATCTTCCAGCCGGACAACACCATCCGCCGCTTTTCGCGCCACTGCGGCAGCATCCGCGATCTTCGCCTCGACTTGTGTCAGGGCCGCAACTTCCCGCGCCACACCTTGGTAGCCCAGCATGTCCGGACGATTCGGCGTGACCTCGAGTTCCAGCACGGTGTCGGGCGGGAACAATTCCTTGGCCGGTTTTCCGACCGGTGCGTCGGCGGGAAGAATGAGCAACCCCTCAGCGTCCTCGGCCAGGGCGAGCTCCTTGGCGCTGCACATCATGCCATCCGAGGTGACTCCGCGCAGCTTGCCCGCCTTGATCTTGAAATCCGGGCCGAGAACCGCACCGGGCAAAGCAAGCGGGACTTTGTCCCCCACTTTGTAATTTTTCGCGCCGCAAACAATCTGGCGCGGCTGACCGGATCCGTCGTCGACTTGGCAAACACTCAGACGATCCGCATTCGGGTGTTGTTCGCTGGAAAGGATCTGCGCCACGACCACTTTGTCGGGGACGTTGCCGCGGTGCTCGAGTCCGATCACTTCGGTGCCGCCATTGGTCAGCAACTCGCCCAGCGCATCCGGCGATCCGGGCAACGCCACGTAGTCCTTAAGCCAATCGAGGGAAATCTTCATGACGGAAATTGCGCGAGGAAGCGCTGGTCATTTTCCACGAACATGCGGATGTCAGGCACGCCGTAGAGGATCATGGCCAAACGCTCGAGGCCGAAACCGAAGGCGAAGCCGGTCACTTTCTCCGGGTCGAAGGCCTTGTCGCCGCGGCGCTCGCAGATCTGCTCGAAGACCGCGGGGTCCACCATGCCGCATCCGGCCAGTTCGAGCCAACGCTCACCTCCGCCCAAGGCAGCCGCGCGGACGTCGATCTCGTAACTCGGTTCGGTGAAGGGAAAGAAATGCGGACGGAACCGCACCTTGGTGTCGGGACCGAACAATTCACGGAAGAAATATTCCAAAGCGCCCTTGAGGTCGCCGAGCGTCACGCCTTCGTCGACGTAGAGTCCTTCCATCTGCGTGAACTGCGCAAGATGCGTGGCGTCGACTTCGTCGCGACGGTAGGCTGCACCCGGCGCGATGATGCGAATGGGCGGCGTAGCGCATTCCATCGTGCGGATCTGCACGCTCGAGGTGTGCGTGCGGAGGAGCCGTCCGTCGGGTAAATAGAAAGTATCTTGTTCGTTGCGTGCCGGATGATCCGCCGGCGTGTTCAGCGCATCGAAGCAGTGCCACTCGGTTTCGATATCCGGCCCTTCGGCCAGCGCGAATCCCATGCGTCGAAAAATCTCAACGGCGCGCCGCTGCAAACATTGCAGCGGATGCAAACTGCCGACCGGACGCGAACGCCCTGGCAGAGTGGGATCGACCTGAGCCAACTCCGCCTCCTCCGCTGCGGCGGAAAGATCCGCCGTCCGCGCGTCGAGCGCACCGGTCACCGCCGTGCGCACTTCATGCAGGAGCTTGCCGATTTCCGGACGCTCCTCCTTAGCGAGGTGGCGCATCTGCTCGCCCGCTTGGGTGAGACGACCGGAACGCCCGGTAATGGCCACGCGCACCTGCTCGAGGGCGGACAAATCCGCCGCGCCGGCGATCTCGCGCAGCGCCTGCTCGCGCAGGGCGGTCAGTTCCTCACGCATGATAGCGGGATTGTAGCCGCGGCAGTCTTTACCGCGCCAGCCTCGTGACGACGCGGCACCGGAGTGCCGCGGCTACAATGAAATCAAGCAGCCTTCAGCGCCGCCGCACCCTTGGCCACGACTTGGCGGAACGCGGCCTCGTCGGCCACGGCCAGATCGGCCAGCATTTTGCGATTGATGGCGATGGACGCCTTTTTCAAGCCCTCCATCAGACGGCTGTAGGTGATCCCTTCGGCGCGGCACGCGGCACTGATGCGCGTGATCCACAAACCGCGGAGGTTCCGTTTGCGCGTCTTGCGGTCACGGGTCGCCCAGACTTGGGCTTTCATCCGCGCGTCTTTGGCGTAGCGGAAGAGTTTGCTGCGACGGCCGCGGTAACCCTTGGCCTTCGATACCATCGTTTTGCGCCGCTCGCGACTGGCCGGCGCGTTTGTTGCTCTTGGCATTTATTGTCCCGCCTTGCGGCGGTCTCCTCGGGACGGATCGTTTCGTTGTTCGGCCCCGCACCTCATCCATCCCGTGAGCCCCGAGTCGCGGGGCCAGGTGCGCTGGCTGGCGTTCAATTATCAGCCAAACGGCAGGTTCTCTTTGATGCGGGCCACGTCAGTCACGTCCACCAGGACGCTCTTGGCGAGCTGCCGCTTGCGCTTGGCGCTTTTCGACGACAACAAGTGACGTCTGGAAGCTTGGGCGCGGAGCACCTTGCCGGAACCCGTGACCTTGAAGCGCTTGGCCACGGCTTTCTTTGTTTTTCTGCGTGCTACCGGTTTCGGCATAAGGGGCGGGATAGTAGCGGTCGCCCCGGGTCAGGGCAAGCCTTTACTACTCCATCCAGTTCAGGACGTTGAAATTGGCACTGACCAGCACCATCACCACAGTGCTCGCGGTAAGTAGCCCTGTCACCACGCCGGTGGCGAGGAGGAGGGCAAAGCTACGGATGAAGCGATCCTCGGGATCTAGATTTTCCATGCGAGACGCATAGCAGCAGACCGCCGCAGCGCCAAGAGTAGAAGCGGCGAGACACCGCATCCACCATTAGACCAAAACCCCGCGCGGAACGGCTTCGACCGGTCTGCCTTCGGTCGAGGGCATGCGCTGCTCGCGGATCGCACGGAAAATCGCCTCGCCGGTCGCCGGTGAGGCCAAGCGCACTTGGCGTCCACCCGGACCGAACGCGGCCACCGCGTCGCGGATCGCTTCACGCACCGAGATGGCCAACATGAACGGCGGCTCGCCGACCGCTTTGCTCCGGCCGATGGTCTGCTTCGGGTTCGGCGCGTTCTCGAGCAGGCGCACCCGGAAGTCGCGTGGCATGTCTCCGACCGCCGGAATTTTGTAGGTGTCCGGCGAATGCGTCAGCAATCTGCCTTCGCGGTTCCAGACAAGTTCCTCCGCCGTGAGCCAGCCCATGCCTTGCAGAAAACCGCCCTCAATCTGTCCGCGGTTGATGCCTTCGTTGATCGACTGACCGCAGTCGTGGAGGATATCGACGCGGCGCACCTGCAGGTCGCCGGTGTAGCCATCAACTTCCACCTCGCTGACCGCAGCGCCGACCGCGAAGTAATAAAAGGGATAACCCCGACCCGCGTTGCGATCCCAATGAATCTCCGGCGTGCGGTAATAGCCGACCGCCGATATACTCACCCGTTGCATCCACGCCTTCGTTGCGACCTCGGCGAAGGCGATCCATTCCGACGAATGGTTTACGTGAAAGACGCGTCCGTCGCAAAATTCCACGTCCTGCGCCCCGCAGGTATGGCCCCGCTTCGAAGAAAGCATTTCCGCCGCGACCGGACGCAACCGTTCGATGATTTGCTCGCAGGCGTCTTTCACCGCCATGCCGTTCATATCCGTCCCGCTGGACGCCGCGGTGGCTGAGGTGTTCGGCACTTTGTCCGTTGCCGTGGCCATCACGCGGATCTTGCCCGGTTCGACACCGAGCAACTTTGCCGCGATGGCTTTGATGTTGGTGTTGATCCCCTGCCCCATCTCCGTGCCGCCGTGATTCACCTGCACGGATCCGTCGGTATAAACCAGAACCAGCGCCCCGGCCTGGTTGAGCATGGTATTCGTGAATGAAATGCCGAATTTGACCGGCGTCAGTGCGATACCGCGCTTGCGGTGCGGATGTGTGGCGTTCCAAGCCGCGATCTCAGCGCGACGGGCGGAGAGGTCCGACCAATCTTTCACATCGTGCCACACCTGCCCGATGCGGTTGTCTTCGATCTCCTGCCCGTAGTGCGTCGTGTTTGTCTCGCCCGTGCCGTGGTACAAATTCCGTTCGCGCACGACTTCCGGCGGCAGTCCGAGCTGGCGCGCGACGCGGTCGATGATTTCTTCGATAATGAGCATCCCCTGCGGACCGCCGAATCCGCGGAACGCAGTGTTCGAAGCGATGTTGGTTTTCACCACCTGCCCGCGCAATTCGACGTTCGGGATGTAGTAACAGTTGTCCGTGTGGAACATGGCGCGGTCGGTCACCGGCATGGAAAGATCCAGCGCCCAGCCACCGTTCGAATAGTGCGCCGACTTAAGCGCGAGGAGCTTACCCTTGTCATCGTAGCCGACGGTGAACTTGGCAAGGAACGGATGCCGCTTGCCGGTGAGCATCATGTCCTGATCGCGGTTGAAGCGCATGCGCGCGGGCCGGCCCGTCACTTGCGCGGCGAGTGCGGCCAAAGCCGCCGGCGTGGCCGCCTGCGTCTCTTTGCCGCCGAAGCCGCCGCCCATCCGGGGCACGTTGATCACCACTTTGTTGGCCGGAATGGCCAGAACATGGGCCACGCCGTGCTGCACTTCGGTCGGATGCTGCGTCGAACTGGTCACATGCACCGTGCCGTCCTCGCCGGGTTCGGCGAAGGCGGCCTGCATCTCGAGATAAAAATGCTCCTGCCCGCCGAAGGAAAATGTTCCATCCATGACATGCGGCGCTTTGGCCAGCGCGGCATCAACATCCCCGCGACGCATGAAGTTCGGCTCGCTGTGGAAACTCTTTTTCGCAATACCCTGCTCGATGGTGAGGACCGGCTGGAGCGGCTCGTAATCGATGACGATCTTTTCCGCCGCCGCGCGGCATTGATCCGCGGTTTCGCCAACCACCACGGCCACTATATGGCCGTGGAACTGCGCAACTTTGTCGGCCAAGA
>JBILUI010000060.1:0-13847 GCA_044371145.1 Chthoniobacterales bacterium
GTTTGGCGCAGATCGCGTTTTCGATATACCGTGTGCGGAGAATGCCGTGACCGGAATCGCTATCGGGGCTGCGCTCGGTGGCTACCGTCCGATTTTGACCCACCAGCGCGTCGATTTTGCCCTGCTCTCGGTCGAGCAAATCGTGAATCAAGCGGCGAAGTGGCGTTACATGTTCGGGGGAAAGATGCACGTGCCGCTGGTCATCCGCATGATCGTCGGTCGTGGGTGGGGTCAGGGGCCGCAACACTCGCAAGCGTTGCATTCGTGGTTCGCTCACATCCCCGGTCTCAAGGTTGTTCTGCCGGTCTTTCCGCAGGACTCGCGTGACCTCCTGCTTCTATCGGTGCGCGATGATGATCCGGTTATCTACATTGAGCACCGCTGGCTTCATGGGATCAAAGGCGCTGTCGCCGGCGGCAAGCCCCGCTTGCCCCTCGGACGGGCCGCTATCGTGCGCGAGGGCAAAGACGTCACCATCGCAGCGTTTTCCTACATGGTTCTCGAGGCCATCGAGGCTGCGAAGCGTTTGGCGGAGGAGGGGATCTCAGCCGAAGTCATTGATATGAGAAGCGCGCGGCCGTTGGATTCCGAAACTCTCTTGGCCTCGGTGCGGAAGACCGGTCGGTTCGTTGCCTCCGATATAGCCGGCGAATCCTGTGGATTGGCCTCCGAGCTTGTATCCGTTGTTTCGCGCGGAGCGCATGCCGCTCTGCAATCTGCCCCCGAAATCGTCGTCCTGCCCGATTGCCCGACGCCGACGAGTCCCGCGCTGGCCGCCGAGTTTTATCCGCGCGCCGCGCATCTCATTGCCGCGGTTCGGCGTACGCTTGGCTTGCTGGTCGACCCGCAGCTCTTTGCTGTTCCCGCCGGCACGGAACTCGACAAACCCGATCCTGCTTTCACCGGACCTTTCTGACCATGGCCTACGTTGATTTCATCTCTCCTCTGCATACCTCAACCAAGCGCGACTACCTCGCGCGGGTCAACGATCCCGAGTATCCCAAGGCAAAGGCCGCCGAGTTGGCGCTCAAGTGGGACGTGGAGTATTGGGACGGCGACCGCCGCACTGGCTTCGGCGGGATGAAATACGACGGCCGGTGGCGCAAGGTGGCTGATCTTATGGCGCAGCACTACGGTCTCAAAGCCGGCGACAAGGTCCTTGATATCGGCTGCGGCAAGGGATTCCTGCTTTACGATCTCACCCAGGCGGTGCCTGGCCTTGAGGTGACTGGTCTCGAATTCAGTCGCTATGCCATCGAGCATGCTCTGCCGGAGACCAAAGGCAGCTTGGTTGAGGGCCATGCCAACCAGTTGCCGTTTGAAGATGGCTCTTTCGATTTCGTCTACTCAATCAACACGCTGCATGTGTTGCCCTGCTACGATCTAGACATCGCCCTCAGCGAAATGATGCGGGTCGGCAGAAAGCATCGCTACCTCTGTGTCGAGAGTTGGCGCAATGAATCGGAGAAGGCCAACCTGCTTTACTGGCAACTGACCTGCCGCGCATTCTTTGCGCCCGACGAGTGGGAGTGGTGGTTCAAACAAACCGGCTACACCGGCGACCATAGCTTTATCTACTTTGAGTGAGCGTGGAGCGGGGCGCTTGGAGCGAAGAGTTGGAGATTTCCGTTGATAGGTTGGACAATAATCCGCGCCTATCCGTGACTAATAAAAAAGATTGAAAACCGTCGCCGCCATTTTGCTCGAGCAGCGCAAACCGCTTGTCATCGACGAGGTTGAGGTTCCCTCGCTCAAGCGCGGGCAGGTGCTCGTAGAGATACACGCCACACGCGTTTGTGGATCGCAGATCGGCGAGATCGACGGCGTTAAAGGGCCGGATAAATTCCTTCCGCATCTGCTGGGCCATGAGGCGGGGGCGATTGTCCTCGAGGTCGGTCCCGAGGTTACCCACATCGCACCGGGCGACCGAGTGGTCTGCCACTGGCGTCCGGGGGCGGGGATTGATGCCGGCGGTGCAGTCTACGATTGGAATGGCACCAAAGTGAATGCGGGCCAGATCACGACCTTCCAGAAATACGCGGTCATATCCGAAAACCGTCTGACCAAAGTTCCGCCTGACACCGACTTCGAACTCTGCTGTCTCTTGGCCGACACGCTCACGACAGGTTTCGGCGTCATCAACAACGACGCGAAGGTTCAACACGGCGAGTCCGTTGTTATCTTTGGGGTGGGAGGCATTGGGCTTGGTGTGGTTTTGGGTGCGAAATTGGCGGGCGCATCCCGCGTCATTGCCGTGGACCTGCATAAGCACAAATTGGAGAAAGCCCGGGCTTATGGCGCGACGCACACGATTGATTCTTCCTCGGATGATGCGCCGAAGAAGATTGAGGAAATTCTCGGGGGGCTCGCCGATGTGGTCATTGACGGAACGGGAAACCCGCAAGTGATCGAGAAAGCCTATGATTTGACGCGGATGCGCGGCGGACGCTGCGTCCTCTTCGGCGTTTTGCCGAAGGACAAAAAGATAAGCATACAGACCTTGCCGTTGCATTTCGGACGGACCCTCATCGGATCTGAGGGCGGTCAAAGCCGTCCTCAGGATGATATTCCCGCCATCCTCAGGCAAATCGCCGGCGGCGACTTCGATGCATCGGGATTCATCAATCGCAGAGGCTCGCTTGCCGAGGTGAATGAAGTTATGTCCGAAATGCGCAGCGGATCGGTGGTCCATGCGGTGCTGAGTCTGTGAAGCCGAGAGCGCTTTTATTTTTGCTGGCCAAGGCCATCTTCGCCGCCGGCATCTTGACTTGGCTTTTTTCCCGGATTGATGGAGCGGCTCTGATTGCTTCGCTTTCCTCCGCCAAAGCCGGGCCAATCATCATTTCATTGGTTCTGTGTGTCGCGGTCATCGCGGTGGCCGCGTGGAGGTGGCTCAAGTTGTTGGGTGTTTTCGGGATCAAGTCTTCGTTTGCCCAACTTTTCAGCATTGTTTGGATCGGGCAGTTTTTTTCCATGTTCCTACCCGGACCGTTGGGAGACGATGCATCGCGGATGGTCTACATCTCGCGCGTTGCCCCGCGGCAAGTGGGCGAGGCCTGCTTGAGTGTGCTAATCGATCGCGGTCTCGGACTTTGCAGCGTGTTTGTCCTCTGCCTTGTGGCTGTGCCTTTGCAGTGGCAACTGCTGGCCGGGAATCCGCAGACACTGTTTCTCGGAGGCTTCGTCCTCGCAGGCGGATGTGCAGTCGCCGCCGGAGGGATATTGTTTCTTTTGTTCGGCCGGACATCGAGCGGTTCCGGCCTCCTCCGTTTGCTGCCCGCAGGCAAGCTGCAGACGGAATTGCTTCGCCTCTGGAACCTTGGTGCCGGGAACAAAGTTCTCTTCATGCAGGTCTTCGGGGCTGCAGTTCTTGTGCAATTGCTCAACTGTCTCATCTACTGGCAAGCCGGACTCGCCGTTGGTGTGAACCTGCCGTTGCTCGCTTGGATTAATTTTGTCCCGGTCGTTTTGGCGGCGAATATTCTGCCTGTCACCATCGCGGGCTTGGGGGTGAGGGAATACCTGGTGGTGCTTTTTCTCGGCGTGGCAAATGGTATCGGCGAAGCTCAGGCCATGGCCGCGTCTCTGGTTGTCTTCGGCCTTATGGTTGTCGCATCCGCTTGCGGTGGTTTGGTCTTTCTGGTCTACCGGCCCCGCAAGGCGCCGGCCGGTGCCTCGTGAAATCCGCGACCCAACCGGAGCATGTTGTCCGGTGCCGTGCCGTGCTCTTCGACTTCGACGGCGTGATTGCGGACACCATGCAAGCCAATCTTGCGGCATGGCAGCAGGCCTTTTTGGCCTATGGCGTGCGCATCCAACCGGAGGATTATCTGCCGCTCGAGGGGATGAGTCCCGCTGATGTCGCTTCGACTTTGGCTGCCAAGTATGCCCTGGGTGTGCAAGCCGCGCAGGAGGCCCCAGGCCTGAAAGAAAAGTTTTTCCTTGCCGGAAAGAGTTGCAAGGTCTTCCCGATAATTCCGGCTTTGCTTCCCGAGTTGCGGGCGGCCGGCTTGCTCCTCGCGCTGGTCACGGGAGCTTCGAAAATGCGGATTGAATCCACCCTGCCGCGCGAGGTGCTGGCTCTGTTCGATGCTTGTGTCACAGCCGACTGCACGGCGCGTGGCAAGCCTGCCCCGGATCCGTTTCTTCATGCGGCCGGGTCGCTTGGGTTGGAGCCTGGTGATTGCGTTGTCGTGGAAAATGCGCCCTTGGGCATCGCCTCGGCCAAACGTGCGGGCATGAGGTGCATTGCCGTCTGCTCGACCCTGGGGCCGGACTCTTTGAGTGAGGCGGACTACATCGCTTACGACTTGGAGGAGGTTCGCCGCCTTTTATTGACCAAATGAGTGCCGAGTCCGCCGCCGCGCCGGAGATTGTCTTTTGCAATCGTCCGGGTCAGGCCGATGCGAATGCTCTCGAGAGCGTGCGGATCGACCCCGCCCAGCTCGGCGATGATTTCACCGATTATTCGCGGGCCGTCGTGCGCAAGCCGTGGGGCTATGAATATCTCATCTTCGCCGGTCCTTCGGTCGCGGTATGGATTCTCCACATCAAAAGCGGGGCGCAGACTTCCATGCATTGTCATCCGAACAAGACCACCTCGCTGGTCGTGCTCGGCGGAGAGGCGGAATGCTCGACGCTGACGGAGACGTATCCCCGAAACGCGGGGCAAGCTCTCCGCTTGGGCGCCGGGGTGTTCCATCGCACCAAGGCCGTCAGCGATGGCGGTATTTTCGTCATGGAGGTGGAGTCCCCGGTGAACAAACGTGATTTGGTGAGAGTGAAGGACGATTACGGCCGCGAGGCGCAAGCTTATGAATCGGGAGACTGGCTTTCGCGAGACCTCGGTAATTTCAACTATTTCTCCGCCATCGATGACAGCGCCTACTACAATACGAGAAAGTCGTTCGGCGATGCCGGCGTCATCTTCCGGGCCCTCGGGCCGGGTGAGGAGATGCGGCCGCTCGGGCGCCTAGTCATCTTACTGTCCGGATCGGTCACCGAAAACGGCTGTCGCTTTGCCGAGCCAGGCCAACTTTTGGACGCTTCGACCAACCATAACGGCTTGCTTACGTCGGGGCCTGACGGAGCGCAATTGATCGAGGTGACAGGGCCGGGGTTTAGAGTTCGAACGGCCGAGTCGCTCGTTACGCGGCTCTGGGAGCGGGACGTAAGGGACGTCTTCTATGTTCCTGATTCCGTCAACGCACATCTGGTCGACGCCTTGGTGCGCGACACACGTATGAGGTCTTTTGCTTTCGATTCGGAGCGGGCCGCATGTCTCGCTGCCGAAGGCTACGCCAAGGCATCGGGGAAACCCGGCGTTCTTTTTGTTTCGTCCGGAGCATCCTCGCTCAATGCTATGAATGGTCTGGCTAATGCATGGGTCGACTCGTGTCCGCTGGTTGTTGTCTCCGGGCAGTCGTTGACAACCGAAGCTGCTGCGCTAACGGACGGGCGCTTGCGGCAGGCGGCGAACAAAACCCTAAACATCGTGGATATTGTTGCGCCGGTTACCAAGTCGGCGGAGTTGGTGCATGCTCCGCAGGACGTCTGCAGTGCGGTTGATCGCGCTTTGCGGACCGCAGCGGAAGGAAGACCGGGGCCTTGTTGGGTCGATATCCCCATTGATGTGCTTGGCGGCGAGACGAACCTGCAAAGTGTTCCCGCTCCGGGCGCGCACACTGAAACCCCGGATGGTCTTGGCTGCTCCCCGGATGATATCGCAAGGCTCCGCCAGCTTCTCTCCGCAGCTAAGCGTCCCGTCGTTCTCGCAGGCTATGGCGTTCGCGGGTCCGGCGCGGTAGCCGATTTCCGAGATATGGCCGGTCAGCTGGGAATTCCCGTGCTCTTGACGCGCCGTGGCATGGAGCTGCTTGCTCATGACGACCGGCTCAATTTCGGGGTTGCGGGTGCTTACGGGCAGAGAGCCGCCAACTTCATCCTTCAGAATGCCGACCTGCTCATCTGCATCGGGGCACGATTCTCCCGTTCGCTGACCGGGCGCAGGCCCGAGAGTTTCGCTGCCGCAGCGACAAAAGTCGTGGTCGATGCCGATGCGCGTGAATTGCACAAGCCGCTCGCCCAGCTCGGTCTTGCCATCTGCAGCGACGCCGGCGATTTCTGCCGCGCCGTCACTGCAGCAGGGATGAGTTTCGATGCCGGAACGATCAAACCTTGGATGGAGCAGGCTCGTTCGTGGAGGGTAAGTTTTCCGGCGGGGGGCGAGGCCGCACAGGTCAACGCGCCGCTTGCCGATCCGATCAGGTTTATCGCGGGACTCTCCGATCTCATGGACGACGACGAGGTTGTCAGCGTGGAAAGCGGGTTCGTGCTCGACTGCTTCATCCACGGTTTCCGCTCGAAGTCTCGACAGACCGTGCTTTCCTCACCGGGTTTGGAAAGTCCCGGGTTCGCCGTTCCTGCCGCGGTCGGTGCATCGATCGCCGGTCGAGGCCGCCGGGTGATCGTCTTGACCGATACCTTGGGGATCAATTCAGCTCTTGGCGAGCTGCGCACTGTGGCGGCCCGCGGTATTCCGCTGAAGATTTTCGTTTTTGATGCGCCCGCCAACCTGACTTTGCGGCGCGTTCAACATTCTTATTTCGGTGGGCGCTTTGTCCCGAGCCCCTTGTTCGAGCACTGGAGCGAGAAGGCTATCGGGATGATTGCCACGGCGGCCGGAATTCCGTTGGGGGCGACAGTCGCAGAGGCGCTCGCCTCTGCCGGTCCCTCCTTGTACCAACTTCGTGTGCCCGAGGACTACGAGATCAAGCCGCGTTGCGCGTCCAGTGTCACCTCAAACGGACTTTGGTCCACGCGACCGCTGGAGGATATGTATCCTTTTCTCGACCGCGACCAAGTGGCCGCCATTATGGGTGCCGCCCGCGAGGGGCATCACCCAACCAAATCATGAACAAAGCCATTATTATTATCGGACCGGGTTTTGAAGACTCCGAGTTTCTTTACCCTTTTTATCGCCTGCAGGAGGCAGGATATGCGGTCGACGTCGCTTGCTGGGCCGACAAACCTGCGGTTGGCAAGTATGGCGTCCCTGCTGCGCCCAACGTCAAACTCGCTGACCTCTCCGCGGACTCCTATGACGTGGTTGTCGTTCCAGGCGGACACGAATCGCCCGACCGGGTCAGGCAGATTCCCGAGGCGCTCGCCCTCATCCGTGAAATGGACAAGAAAGGGCGCGTTATCAGCAGTGTGTGCCACGGCCCGTGGGTGCTGGTGTCTGCGGGTGTGGTCAAGGGGCGTCGTGCCACCTGCTACAAAGGCTGTCGGGATGACCTGGCCAACGCCGGGGCAGACTGGGTCGACGAACCTGTGGTCACGGACGGCAACATGGTGACGGCCCAGCACTTTCGCGACAACGCGGAGTGGATGAAGCAAACGCTCCTTGCGCTCGAGAAAAACAGTTAAGGTCAAAGCCGCCGAACTGCGGCGCTTTCTCAGCCTGCTCTGCGCCACGGCCGGTATCGGCAAGCTGGATGCGAAGTGTTTGGTCGAAGGCTTGATCGAGACGTCGCTGCGCGGAGTCGATTCGCATGGTGTGAGGCTCATGCCACACTATATCCGTGCAGTTGGTTTGGGCCGTGTCGATGCGGTTGCGAAACCGCGCTTCAAACGCATCGGCCGTTCCGCTGGCATCCTTGATGCGAGGCATGGCTTTGGTATCCCGGCTGGACTGGCGGCAATGGGGAAAGCCATGGGCATGGCCAAAGCAACGGGGGTTGGAGCGGTCGCGGTCAAGCATTCGTCCCATTTCGGTGCTGCGGCGATCTACGCTCTGCAGGCCGCACGAAAGAACATGATTGGTTTCGCTTGCACGCACTCCGATGCCCTCGTGTTTCCGCATGGCGGTTCGAAGGTCTTTCTCGGAACAAACCCGGTTTGCTTTGCCGCGCCCTGTGCCGGAGGGAATCCTTTCGTCCTCGACATGGCCACCAGTTGCATCTCGTGGAATAAACTCCGGGAGCACAGGTCGAAGGCGCTCAAGTTGGAACCGGGTCTTGCTGCCGACAGCCGAGGCAGAACGTGCAGCGACCCGCATGAAGCAGTGGGCCTTTTGCCAGCCTCCGGCTACAAAGGTTACGGGCTGGCCTTGGTCGTCGAAATTCTCTGCAGCACACTAACCGGCATGCCGGCGGGTCCGAAAATTTCACGAATGTTCCCCGTGGACAAGCGGCGGCGCGACCTCGGGCACTTCTTCGTCGCCATCGATATTGCGCGCTTCACTGACCTTCGGGGTTTCCGAACCCGTCTCGCTTATCTCCTCAAATCCCTCCGCGCCGTGCCCCCGGCGCCGAGTATGCCGAAAGTCATGGTCGCGGGTGACCCGGAATGGCAAACCTTTGCGCTCCGGATGCGCGGCGGCATTCCAGTCTCCGTGGACGAGTTGAAGGATTTTTGCAGCGTGGCTGCCTCCTTGGGGATGGACACCGCGCGCTTTCGCTGGTTGCCTCACGCCTCTTCTTCAGCCAAGCCTAGATCATGCCGCAGTCAGAAGTAGTTTTTATCAGCTCCATCACGAGCGACATCGGCTTGCATTGTGCGCGGCGCTATGCCGCCGATGGATGCGAGGTGTATGGAACCTACCGCTCAACCAAGTTGCTCCCGGAGTTGTCGTTTGTGCCGCCGGAAAGGCTGTATTTCGCAGACCTGCGCGACGCGGCCTCCGTGGACGAGGCCGCTGCAAAATTTAACGCCACGGGCAGGCAGTGGAACACATTCATGTCTTGTGCGGCCCAGCCCGGTCCTTTGACATCGTTTTTCCGGACCGGCTTCGACGAGTGGTCGCAGTCGGTGCACGTCAACGCCATCGAGCAACTTAGAGCTCTGCACGCCATCGGAACCAGCATGGCGGCAGGGGGCGCCAATGCTGTCTTTTATGCCGGCCCTGCCACAAACAATGCAGTGGCCAATTTTTCTCCGCTCGCTTTGTCCAAAATCATGCTGATCAAGATGTGTGAGTTGCTGGACGCCGAGAATCCGGATCTCAATGCTTTTATAGTTGGTCCGGGGTGGACGCGCACCAAAACCCACTTTGACATCATTAACGATCCCGGTGTTTCCAAGGAAAAATACGACGAAACTGTCCGGTTTCTCGAGACGCAGACCGGCACGAACCTCGACGATATATACGACTGCATCCGCTGGTGCAGCGCCCAGGGGCGCAAAGTGGCGGGTGGGCGCAATTTCTCGGTCGTCCACGACTGCTGGGGTGACAAGGCGCTTGCCGCTCAGTTGTTGCGAGACTCTGACATGTACAAACTGCGCCGCCACGGCAACTCTTGGAAAGAGAACACAAACTGAAACTTATTTATGAGAGACCGCCAAGTATACCACGAAGGAAGTGACTTCCAGTTTGAGCATCCTGAAATTCCACTCGGTGCTCCGTCGTCCTACAGCCTGACGCATGATGCCAAGCACATCGGCTTTGTCCTCGCGCGCTACAAGTTCTGCGCAAAGATGCTCGCTGGCAAAAAGTCCGTGATGGAGTTTGGCAGCGGTGACGGAATCGGGCTACCAATCATTGCGCAGGCAGTCAACAAAGTGTATTGCGTCGATTGGGACGAACGGCACATCGACAGCATCCGGCGCCGTCTTGTCCCCTACATCAAGAACGTGTCGCTCCATCATATGGACCTGAACACCAAAGCCCCATCTTTCAAGATCGATGCTGCTTTCTCGATCGATGTGATCGAGCATTTGGACCCCAAGAAGGAAACTCGTTTCATGCGCAATATCCTCTCTGCACTGCCTGACGATGGTGTGCTCATAACGGGCACGCCCAATCTCAGTGCTTCCGCATACGCCAGCCCGTGTAGTGCCGTCCAGCATATCAACCTCAAGAGCTACGATTCCCTGCGCAAGATGATGGAGAAGTATTTCCAGAATGTCTTTATGTTCGGGATGAACGATGAAGTGCTGCACACCGGCTATGGTCCGATGTGCCACTACTTGTGGTCGGTGGCCGTCGGGAAGAAGTAACACTCACCTCCTTTTGTCTAAAGGACTGATCAAACTGTCCGACTACATCGCGGATTTCCTGGCCGCGAGGGGAGTCAAATGCGTTTTCGGCGTGACCGGAGGAGCTGTCGTGCACCTTTTCGACTCGGTGGTGTGCAAAAAAGGCATGCGCGTGGTCTTCAACCACCACGAACAGGCAGCAGCCTTCGCCGCGCCGGCCTACGCCAAAGCCACGCAGGGATTGGGGGCGGCTTTTGTCACCACGGGGCCCGGAGGCACCAACGCTATCACCGGGCTTGCCGCGGCTTGGCTGGATTCCGTTCCGTGCATCTATATTTCCGGGCAGACGCGCAAAGCACATACCACCGAGGGATTGCCTGTGCGGCAGGTCGGAACGCAGCAACTCGACATCGTCACCTTGGTTCGTCCGCTCACCAAGAGCGCCGTTATGCTCGATCGACCGGAGCTAGTCCGGTTCGAACTCGAAAAGGCCGTGCACTTGGCCACGACCGGACGGCCCGGCCCAGTCTGGCTCGACATCCCGCTCGACTTCCAATGGGCGATGGTCGACCCCTCGCGCATGCGGGCTTATCGTCCTCGTCGCGGCTCGCTCAGCGGAGGAAAAGTGGCAAGGTCAGCCGCGCGTCGTGTTGCAGAACTTCTTCGGGCTTCGGAGAAGCCGCTCCTCCTCGCCGGCGGCGGTATCCGTAGCGCGAGCGGCGTCGATGACTTTGCGCGCCTGGTAGGGAAAACAGGAGTCCCGTTCCTGACGACTTGGAATGCCACTGACTATGTGCCGACTTCGCTCCCGGGGTGCATGGGCCGACCCGGCATGTTCGGGCAGAGAGGCGCGAACATGGTGCCGTCGGCCTGCGATCTTCTGGTTTCTGTCGGCACGCACATTCCCATTCCCGTGAGCGGAACGCGCGCCGACACATTCGCGCCGCAAGCTCGGCGCGTGGTTGTCGATATCGATCCCGAGGAATTGGTCCATCTCTATGTGCCGCATGGTGACAAGTTCTGCTGCGATGCCGGCCAGTTTTTGAGGGAGTTGAACGCCGTTTTAGCTCAGTCGAAATGGAAAGCACCTGCCGCGTGGAGGGGGCACTGTCTGGAGTTCAAGAAGTTGAATGCGCCGGAGTCCTCGTCTCCGGACCCGCGGAAGTTTGTCGACCCGTATCGACTCGTAACCTTGATTTCCGGCGGCCTTCGGCCCGGCGATTCGGTTGTAGTCGACGGGGGAGGGACCATCAACCAGATCACTTTCCAGTCGTTCGAGTGCGGGCGCGACCAGCGCATCATCATTTCCGGCGCTCTTTGCTCGATGGGTTCTGGTCTTCCGGAAAGCATCGGGGTGGCGATGGGGCGGCCGCGCGGGCGGGTGGTTATGCTTTGCGGTGACGGCAGCTTTCAATTCAACGTCCAGGAGTTGCAGACCATTCGAGATCATAACCTGCCGATCAAAATGTTTGTCGTTAACAACGCGGGCTACTTGTCCATCCGCCACACACAAGGGGGCTTTCTGGAAAAGCGCTTCTTTGGCTCGTCACCCTCGGGTGGCCTGGGCGTTCCGGATATCTGCAAAGTTGCCTCAGCATATGGAATTTCTGCCCGCAGCGTGCACAAAGAGTCGCAACTTGCATCTGCGGTCCGCGAAATCATGGACGCCCCCGGCCCGGCGCTTTGCGAAGTCATGGTATGCCCGTCGATGGAAGTCGTCCCACGCCCCGGATTCGAGCAACTGGCTGGAGGCGGCTTTCGGGCGAGGCCGTTCGATGATATGTTGCCATTCATGTCTCGAACCGAACGCGATCGACTCCTGCGAGGGCCGATGGAGACAAAACAGCGATGATGACCATCATGGTTCCGGCGCTCAACGAGGAGGAAAACCTCGAGGGAGCTGTGCGCACGGTTCATCACATTGCCACGGAAACACTGGCAGAACCGTTCGAGATCATAGTTCTCGACGACGGAAGCACTGATCGAACGCGTGAAATCGCCCGCCGTCTCGCCGCGGAGTTACCTGAGGTCTCGCTCGTGGAACACTCCACGCCCTTGGGTGTCGGCTACTGCTTCCGCGAGGCTTTGCGTTTGGCTAAGGGCGACCGCTTCACCGGTTTCGCAGGGGATAACAATGTGGCGCCGCCGCTGATAAAAGAGTTGCTCGGCAACGCCGACAAGGCCGACGTCGTTGTCTCCTACATCATGAACACGGAGGAGAGGGGAAGCTTCCGCCATGTCGTCTCGACGCTGTTTTCCATGACCTACGTTTTGTTCTTCGGTATCCATCTGAAATATATCAATGGCAACACGGTCTGGCCGACGCAGTTGCTGCGTGATTGCAATATCCGTGCGCGCGGCTACAGCATCATGGCCGAGACCAATGTGAAGATGCTCCGCCGCGGCGTCACCTTCATGGAAATTCCCGGAGAAATGAACAAATCGGCCACCAAATCGCAGGCCATAAAGCTGAGAAATTTCGTCGAGGTCATCGGCACTTTCTTCCGCCTTGTTTGGCAGGTTCACTTCTCGCAGAAGGAAACTTATTCGCGCCCGGCGCGGCGCGTCAGCTATTTTCGGGCCTGACTTGAGTTTGTGAGAATTCTCCTCTGGGGTCTTGGTGTGCCCACTGCCGTGCTGTTGCTGCAAATTGTGTGGTGGCGCGTGCGGCGTCCTGCGGCCGACGTGCGTCTCCTGACCCTCCTGCTGGTTGTGGCCTTGGTTGGTTTTGCTGTTTTGGCTGCCTTGCCTGTTTCCTCCGCCGCGCTGGCCGTGCCGCAGGGGTGGCTGGCCGTCTTGTATTCTCTCGCGCTCGCTGGAGCTGTCTCGCTGCTTTATCTCATTACTTATGCGGGTTTGGACGCTAAAAGTCCGTCCACGCTGATCGTGCTCGCTGCGGGGCAATCAGAGAAGGGCCTGACCATTGAAGAGGCGGCAGCTTTATTCACCGACGAGGAGTTCATTGTGCAGAGAGTGGAGGGTCTTGTGCGTATCGGGCAACTTCGCCGCGCAGGTGAAAATCTGCATCTTACGCTCCATGGCAGAATCTTCCTCGAGTCTTTTCTCCTGCCGCGCCGGATCATGGGCTTGCAACATTGGGGCGGATGATACCGGCTGCACAGATTCTGGCTCACCTCTCGGTGCTCGTTGTCGCGCTGCTCTGCACGGCTGTATTCCAGTTGCTCTCGGTCCGCCTCGGCACCGGGAAGATCGGAGTGGTCGGGTCGCTTTTCCTCGGCTTTGCCGCCGGTCTAATCGTCCTGCTGGCGGGGGAGGTCCTTGTCTGCTTTCGCGGGCCGGGTTTGCTCGCGGACGGGATTGCTCTGGCCTTAGCCAACTTCGTCCTTTTCGTCTGCTGCTGGTATTTCTACTTCCATTTCATCAATATCGGAGAGGCCTCCCTGCGTATCCGGGTGTTGCGGGAGGCCGCGCGTATTTCTGGAAGACCCCTGGAGGACCTTCTTGCCGTCTACAACGTCCGGACCGTGGTCGAAACGAGAATGCTGCGATTGGTGCAAGACGGTCAGTTAGTCGTGAGCGGGGATCGTTACCGTGCGGGCAAACCGCGGATGGTTTTGGTGGCAAAAGCTTTCGCCGCCTTGAGATGGCTGCTATTGGGAGAGGTTTCCCGCAAAGAAAGATCCTGAGGGCATGAGCAACGGACACCAAAAAGCATCAAGCGCGAACCACGCCGGGCGAGCCTGGTATAGCCACCCGTTCGCTATTCTTTGCGTCGTGCTCGGAATTCTCACCGCGGCGCTAGCTTGGGGTTGGCTGCGCCAGACGCCGTCTCAAGAGGAGCTTTACGGCGACACCGGGCGCTTCGTGCACGAATTCAAAACGCATTTTCTCGAGGGGAAACTCTCCTG
>JBILUI010000182.1:0-3794 GCA_044371145.1 Chthoniobacterales bacterium
TTGGGCACGGTTCACATGAGAGTCGTCGACTCGCGGGTTTCTCATATCCGCACGGGTCAGGAATGGACCAACAACCCGCTCGGCCACACCGCCCTCGGCATGGTCTTCGCGCCCTCTGGCCGCCCGGTGCGGTCCTTCATCACCGGCGTCACCCTGACCAATAGCGGCAGCGGCTACACCTCGGCACCCACCGTGACCTTGCAGACTTTGTCCGGCGACCCGGGCACCAATGCAACGGCCCGCGCCGTGGTTGGCGGTGGACGGGTCACCGGCACATGGATTCTCAACGGCGGATCCGACTATATCGCGGCGCCCAAGGTCATCTTCTCCGGCGGGGGTGGCAGCAATGCCGCCGGCCTTGTCATGCCCCACAACGTCTGGCCCTACGTGACTTACCCAAGCGGCGACATCACGGTGAGCAATTGCGTCATTTCCAACGTGGTCGGGGGGATCGACGACGCGCACGGCATCAGCTTCTTCGTCGTGACCAATGTCGTCGTCGACAATGTGCGCGTCTACCATGTGCTCGACGGCACCAACTCGCTTGGAGTGGGCGGATCGAACATCGGCGGCTCCAAAGCCACCGGCATCGAAAGCTACGGCAACCCCACGGTGGACAACGCGAACTTCCAGATCCGCAATTCGCACGTCGAGGATATCCACGCGATCAGCCCCGGCGATCTGGCCGCGATCGGATTCTCCGCGGCGGGCGGCGGAATCAATTTCAACAACTGCACGGCCGTCAATGTGCGCGTGACCGGCACCAACCGCCTCACGCCGGGCGCTTCGCCGGGTCGCGGCTACGGCTTTGCTTGGGCGCCGGACATTCGCGTCGTCTACCAGTATCCGGCTTGGGGCGCGACATTCGCCGGTTGCACCGCATCCTTCTGCGACGTCGGCTTCGATACCTTCAACTTCCAGGATTCCATCTGGTTTACGCCGACTTCCATCAGCAATCGCATCACCGACTTCCTTGTCGAACCGTCGGTGCCTTTCTTTCCGGAGGGAACGGTGCGGGTTCTCTATGGTTCTTATTGGAACGAGGTGCTCGATGCGCCCGACTATCCCGGTGGCATCAAGGGAATCCCCGTGTGGAATAACGCCATCGGCAACACCCGGACTTACGCATCAGGCTTGTCCGGGTTCGCCACGTGGGCGCAAAGCGGGGGAGGTTTGCCCGCGCCGGGCACGCCGGCGTACACCGAAGCGCTCTTTGCCTACGCCTTCAGCGGCGGACCCTACCAAGGTCCCGGCGGCACGGTGAACGCCTCGGGATTCACCGTGGTGACGAATACCGGAGCCGGCGATTTCCTCGTGCTCACGGAAGATATCCGCACCGACGACCCGAGTCTTGTCATTTGGGGCGAGTCGCAAACCGTGCTGACCAACGCGGGTTGGAATGACGCCGACGTGACCAGCGCGATGAGCGTCAATCAATCCAACGCTCCTGCCGGAACGCAATTCATCGACTTCATGACGCCGCGCGGAACGGCTGGCAAAAAATTTCTCCGGCTGAAAGCAACCTACGTCACGCCGTAGGTTCTTCTTAGTTCTCTTCTGTTGAAAAATCCCGCCGCTGGCTTGCCCGCGGGTGCTGTGTTACCTTTCCTCCATGAAGCGACTTGTCGCTTTCTTGTTGTTCGCCATTGCGTCTGTTGCGTTCGGACAGGAATTGCAGAAATTCGAGAAATGCAGCCTCGTTGAGGCAGGTTGGGCGGATGGCGATAGCTTTCCGGTCAAGCTTCCTAACGGCAAAGAAATCGTCCTGCGGCTTTACTACGTGGACTGCAACGAGGTCGCTGCGGCGACCGAAACCGACCAGCGCCGCGTGCGCGATCAATCGTCTTACTTCGGGATCGATGACCATCAGATCACACTCGAGTTCGGCTGCCGCGCGGCGGATCAAGTAAAGACGTTGCTGGCCAAACCGTTCACGGTGCAGACCGCATTCGCCACGGCACCCGGGCGTTCGGCCAAGCCGCGCACTTATGGATTCATCACGCTGTCCGACGGACGTGATCTCGGGGAGGTGTTGGTCGGCGAGGGATTGGCTCGCAGTTACGGCGTGCGGCGTAATACGCCGAGCGGACTCACCGCCGAGGCGGCCCAGGCCAAGATGGATGATCTTGAACTTGGCGCCGCCATCGCGCGCCGCGGCATCTGGGCCAAGACCGATCCACAACGCTTGGTCGCATTGCGCGAGCAACGGCGGGTGGAAGACCGTCAGTTGCGCGATGCTTTTGGCACAGCCGCGGGAGAAGCGATCGATCCGAACACGGCGACCGTCGACGAAATCATGCTTTTACCCGGGGTGGGCGAAGTGCTGGCCGAACGGATTGTCGAAGGCCGTCCCTACAAATCTGTCGACGACCTGCGACGTGTGCCCGGAGTCGGTGAAAAAGTTTTCGCCCAAATACAAGATTCGCTGCAAATTGCGCCCTAGGCGGTGTCTTTATGGAAAGCTTCTATTCTTCCGATCCGGTCTTTCGCATGGCCGTGAAGCAGTTCGATGTGTTGGCCGACCACCTCGAAATCCCGCAGCAATACCGTCAGCGCATCATCCAACCCAAGCGCTCGGTTACTGTCTCGCTGCCCATCGAACTCGATGATGGGCGCGTTGAGGTTTACCACGGCGACCGCGTCCAACATCATCTGAGCATCGGCCCGACAAAGGGCGGCACGAGGTTTTCACCTTCGTTGACCCTCGGGGAATCGGCCGCACTCGCCATCTGGATGAGTTGGAAATGTGCCCTGATGAACCTTCCCTACGGCGGAGCCAAGGGCGGGGTGGCGGTCAATCCGAACGAACTCTCCCACCGCGAGATGGAAAAGCTCTCGCGGCGCTACATGCAGGAAATGATCCCGTTCGTCGGTCCGCGCACCGACATCATGGGCCCCGACATGGGGACCAACGCGCAGGTCATGGCGTGGTTCATGGACACTTACTCGATGCATGCGGGCCATGCCGTGCCGGAAATTGTCACCGGCAAGCCCGTGGCTATCGGTGGGGTGGCTGGACGTCGCGAATCGACCGGGCGCGGCGTGGTCTTCCTTATCGAGCGTGCTCTCGATCACCTGAAAATCGAACCCGCCAAATGCACGGCCATCGTGCAGGGCTTCGGCAATGTGGGTTCAGTGACGGCCTGCGGCTTGGCCTACAAATCCGGCATGAAAGTGACCGGCCTCAGTGACCACACGGTCTGCCTTTACGATGCGAACGGACTGGACGTTGCCGCGGCCGACCGACACGTGCAGGAACACAAAACGCTGAGAGACTTCGGGCAGGGCGAACGCATTCCGGCCGAAGATTTTCTCACCCTCCCTTGTGACGTGCTTGTCCCCGCCGCCGTCGAGCGGGTCATCCATGCCAGTAATGCCGCGCGGTTGCGCTGCCGCGTGCTGGCCGAGGCGGCCAATGGTCCGACCACGCCCGAAGCCGACGAGGTGCTCGACAAGCGGTGGGACGAAATTTTTGTCATCCCCGATGTCCTCTGCAACGCGGGAGGCGTGGTTACCTCTTACTTCGAGTGGGTGCAGGACATGCAGAGTTTGTTCTGGAGTGACATCGAAATGACCGATCGTCTCTACCGCATTCTCGATGCGGCATTCTCCGCGACGATCAAGCGATCCAAGGAACGCAAAATTTCCACGCGCACCGCGGCGATGGCCATCGGCGTGGAGCGTGTGCTGGCAGCCAAGCGCGACCGAGGGTTGTTCCCGTGATGAAGTTGTAGCGGCGGTCTGTGACCGCCGGTGCCAAATGGATCGTGTGGGTTCCGGCGGTCACAGACCGC
>JBILUI010000183.1:0-3773 GCA_044371145.1 Chthoniobacterales bacterium
CGTCCCGCACACTGTCGGGGGTTCGCGAAGAAACCACGTTCGCGTGGTTTTTTTGTCGCCTGAAAACGGCGCGCAACTTTTTCCACTTTAATGCCAACTATCAATCAGCTTGTCCGCAAGGGACGCCGCAAGGTGACTTTGAAGTCGAAGTCGCCCGCGCTCGTGAACTGTCCGCAGCGCCGTGGCGTCTGCGTGCAGGTTATGACGCGCACGCCGAAGAAACCGAACTCCGCCCTGCGCAAAGTCGCGAAGGTCCGCCTGACCAACGGCCAGGAAGTCATCGCCTACATTCCGGGCGAGGGCCACAACCTGCAGGAGCACTCGATCGTGCTCGTGCGCGGCGGCCGCGTTAAGGATCTTCCCGGCGTCCGCTACCACATCGTTCGCGGTTCGCTCGACACGCTTGGTGTCGATGGACGCCGCCGCGGCCGTTCGAAATACGGCTCGAAGCGACCGAAAGCCGGCGGTGAGGCTCCCGCCAAGAAGAAGTAAACCCTGATCTTTTCCAACCATGGCACGCAGACGCAGAGCAACGAAACGCACGACCCTCGGTGACAGCCGTTACGGCAGCCCGATGGTCACCCGCCTGATCAACACCGTGATGCGCTGCGGCAAGAAGTCGACGGCCGAGGGCATCGTCTACACCGCGATCGAAAAATGTCGCGAGGGCAGCGAGTCGGTCGATCCGCTCGATGTGCTGACCAAGGCGCTCGACAACGTGCGCCCGCGCCTCGAGGTGAAATCCCGCCGCGTCGGCGGTGCCACCTATCAGGTGCCGATGGAAGTCCCCGCCGACCGCCAATATGCGCTGGCCATGCGCTGGCTCGTCACCTTTGCTTCCAAGCGCAAAGCCGTCCCGATGAAGGAAGCGCTGGCCATCGAACTCAAAGACGCTGCCGCCGGCCAAGGCAACGCCATCAAGAAGCGCGACGAGATGCACAAGATGGCCCAAGCCAACCGGGCCTTCGCCCACTTCCGCTGGTAAACCGTCGTAACCGTTCTTTCTCATGTCCGCCACCGCCACAGCATCCGCCGCCAACGCGAACCCGAATTCGCCCGACCGCGCGTTCCCTCTCGAGCGCACGCGCAACATCGGCATCTGCGCGCACATCGACGCGGGCAAGACCACGCTGACCGAGCGCATTCTTTTTTACACCGGCATGATCCACAAAATCGGCGAGGTGCACGAGGGCACCACGGTGACCGATTGGATGGAGCAGGAGCGCGAGCGCGGCATCACCATCACCTCGGCGGCGACCACCTGCTCGTGGTTGCAGAAGCAGGAGAAAGACGTTTTCAAGCTGTTCGACGGCATCAATATGCGCGTCAACATCATCGACACCCCGGGCCACGTGGACTTCACGGCCGAGGTGGAGCGCTCGCTGCGCGTGTTGGACGGCGCAATCGCTGTTTTCTGCGGCGTGGCCGGCGTGCAACCGCAGTCCGAAACCGTCTGGCGCCAAGCCACCAAATACAACGTCCCGCGGATCGCCTTCGTCAACAAGATGGACCGCACCGGCGCGGACTTCGACGCGGCCGTCGAGAGCATGCGCGTCAAACTCGGCGCCAACGTCTGGCCCATCCTCATCCCGCTCGGCAAGGAGGACAACCTTCGCGGCCAGATTGACGTGGTCAACCAGAAGGCCGTCCTTTACTCCGACAACGACGTGATGGGTTCGACCTACGAGGTCACGGACATCCCGGCCGACCACAAGGAGATGGCCCAAAAAGCCTACGATGATCTCGTCACGCAGATGACCGACCTCGACGAGGAAATCGGCATGATGTTTCTTGAGGAAAAGCCGATCACCAAGCAGGACCTCAAGGCCGCCATTCGCCGCCAGACCATCGCGAACAAATTCGTCCCCGTTGCCGGCGGTTCCGCTTTCAAAAACAAGGGCGTGCAATACCTCGTCGATGCCGTGGTGGATTATCTGCCCGGACCGCTCGACATTCCGCCGGCCAAAGGGCAGGACCCCGATGACGCCACGCCGATCGATGCGCCGGCCAACGACAACGGCAAGTTCGCCTCGCTCGCTTTCAAACTCTGGAGCGATCCGTTCGTCGGCAAGCTCGTCTTCTTCCGCGTTTACAGCGGCAAACTTTCCAAGGGCGACAACGTCTACAACCCGCGCACCCGCAAGCGCGAGCGCATCAGCCGCCTCATCCAGATTCAGGCCGACAAGCGCGAGGACATCGACACGTGTTACTCGGGCGACATCGCGGCGATCGTCGGCATCAAGAACATCACCACGGGCGACACGCTCTGCGACGAAGATCATCCGATCCTTCTCGAGCCGCCGTCTTTCCCCGAGCCGGTCATTTCCATGGCCATCGAACCGAAGACCAAGGTCGACCAGGAAAAGATGGGCATCGCGCTGCAACGCCTCGCTGAGGAAGACCCGACTTTCCGCGTCTTCACCCACGAGGAAACCGGCCAGACGATCATCGCGGGCATGGGCGAGCTTCACCTCGAAATCATCCGCGATCGTATGATGCGCGAGTTCAAGGTCGAGGCGAATGCCGGTAAACCGCAGATCGCCTACAAGGAAACCATCCTTTCCCCGGCCGATGGCGAAGGAAAACTCATCAAGCAGTCGGGCGGACGCGGTCAATACGGTCACGTCATCATCAAGGTGCAGCCGAACGAGCGCGGCAAAGGCCTCACCGTCGAGAACAAGATCGTCGGCGGCACCATTCCGAAGGAATACATCCCGGCCTGCATCAAGGGCATCGAAGAAGGCGTGCTCAACGGCATCGTCGGCGGCTATCCGGTCATCGACATCCATGTCGACATCGTCGACGGCTCGTACCACGACGTGGATTCTAACGAAATGGCGTTCAAGCTCGCCGCGATTTTCTCGCTCAAGGACGCCATGAAAAAGGCCAAACCCATTCTCCTCGAGCCGATCATGAAGGTGGAGAACATCACTCCGGACGAGTTCCAAGGCGACATCATGGGCGACCTCAACCGCCGCCGTGCCAAGATCCAGGGCATCGAGACCAAGGGCAATCTCAGCACGGTCAGTGCCGACGTGCCCCTCGCCGAGATGTTCGGCTACGCCACGGCCATCCGCTCCCTTTCCAAAGGCCGCTCCTCCTATTCGATGGAGCCGTCCCACTTCGAACAAGTTCCGGCGCAGGTCCTTGCCGCCGTCATCGACAGCCAAAAGAAATAACGACCATGGCCGCCCCGCGCATACGTATCCGTCTCAAAGCATTCGATCACATGCTGCTCGACCGCTCTGTCCTCGAAATCGTCGAGACAGCCAAGCGCAGCGGTTCCGCCGTGGCCGGCCCCGTGCCGCTCCCGACCAAGATCGAGCGCTGGACGGTCAACCGCTCGCCGCACGTGGACAAAAAGTCGATGGACCAATTCGAGCGCCGCACCCACAAGCGTCTCCTCGACATCATCGATCCCACCGCCAAGACGGTGGATGAACTCCGCCGCCTCAACCTTCCGGCCGGCGTCGACATCAACATCCAGATCTAGTCGTCACCATGAGCCTCGGATTACTCGGTAAGAAACTCGGCATGACCCGCGTCTATGACGACAAGGGTGTGTCCACGCCCGTCACGGTTATCTCCACCGCAGGCAACAAGGTCCTGCAGGTCAAGACGGCCGACACGGACGGCTATGTCGCGGTGCAGGTCGGGTTCGACGACCAGAAACCTTCGCGCGTTTCCAAAGCGCAGACCGGACACTTCGCCAAAACTTCTTCGACCCCGAAGCGTTTCATCCGCGAGTTCCGCAACGGCGCGGCCGAAGCGGG
>JBILUI010000061.1:0-13567 GCA_044371145.1 Chthoniobacterales bacterium
CCCCGACTTTCGACCAAGTCTCCGTCACGGTGGCCTCCCCGGAGTCCATCCGTTCCTGGAGCCACGGCGAGGTGAAAAATCCCGAGACGATCAACTACCGCACGTTCAAGCCGGAAAAGGGCGGCCTTTTCTGCGAACGCATCTTCGGTCCGACCCGCGACTGGGAGTGCACCTGCGGAAAATACAAGCGCATCAAGCACAAGGGCGTGGTCTGCGACCGCTGCGGCGTCGAGGTCACCCTCGCGCGCGTGCGCCGCGAGCGCATGGGCCATATCGAGTTGGCCGTGCCCGTCTCGCACATCTGGTTCTACAAGTGCACGCCGTCGCGCCTCGGCCTCATGCTCGACCTCACGGCCAAGCAGCTCGAGCGCGTCATCTATTACGAGGATTACCTCGTCATCGACCCGGGCAACACCAGCCTCGAGGCCGGACAACTGCTCAACGAAACCGAGTTCCGCGAAGCGGAGGAGCAATACGGCGAGGATTTTACCGCCGGCATGGGCGCCGAAGCGCTGCAAAAACTTCTCGAGCGCATCGACCTCGCTGAGCTGGTCAAGGATCTGCAGGAGCAGATGGGTAAAACCAAGAGCAAGACGACCAAGACCAAATTGGCCAAGCGTCTCAAGCTCGCCCAGGGCTTCCTCCAGTCGCGCACCCGCCCGGAATGGATGATCCTCAATGTCCTGCCGGTCATCCCGCCGGATCTCCGCCCGCTCGTCCCGCTCGAAGGCGGACGCTTCGCCACGTCGGATCTCAACGACCTTTACCGCCGTGTCATCAACCGCAACAACCGGTTAAAGAACCTTCTCCAGCTCAAGACGCCGGAAGTCATCATCCGCAACGAGAAGCGCATGCTGCAGGAAGCTGTCGACGCGCTCTTCGACAACGGTCGCCACGGCCGCGCCGTCACCGGTGCGAGCAATCGCCCGCTCAAGTCGCTCAGCGACATGCTCAAGGGCAAGCAGGGCCGCTTCCGCCAGAACCTTCTCGGCAAACGCGTCGATTACTCCGGCCGCTCCGTCATCGTTATCGGACCCGAACTCAAGCTCAACCAGTGCGGTCTGCCCAAGAAGATGGCGCTCGTCCTTTTCGAGCCCTTCATCATCCGCCGTCTCAAGGAACTCGGCTATGTGCACACCGTGCGCAGCGCCAAGAAAATCATCGAGCGTCAGGAGCCGATCGTTTGGGACATCCTCGAAGAGGTGACCAAAGGCCACCCGGTGCTGCTCAACCGCGCGCCCACGCTCCACCGTCTCTCGATCCAGGCTTTCGAGCCGCAGCTCATCGAGGGCGAGGCCATCCGCATCCATCCGCTCGTCTGCACCGCCTACAATGCGGATTTCGACGGCGACCAGATGGCCGTGCACGTGCCGCTTTCGGCCGAGGCCCAACTCGAAGCCCGCATGCTCATGCTGGCCACGAACAACATCTTCTCGCCGTCCAGCGGCAAGCCGATCACCACGCCGTCGCAGGACATCACCCTCGGCTGCTACTACCTCACGCAGAACCCTCGCATCACGGACAAGAACCGCGACGTGCGCCTGCCGCTCTTCGCCGATTCGACCGAAGTCGAACTGGCCATCACCGAAGGCGCGATCAAGACGCACACCCGTATTCTCTACAAGAACCCGGACATCGGTAAACAGACCGTCTACGGCGATCCGTCGAAAAAAGTGGTCGAAACCACCGCGGGCCGCGTCCGTTTCAACGAGATTTGGCCAGAAGGCCTCGGCTTCATCAACAAGCCGGTCGGCAAGAAGCAGCTTAGCGAAATCATCTGGAATACCTACCAGGTCGGCGGCCAGTCGGTCACCGTGCAGACGCTCGACCGACTCAAGGACCTTGGCTTCAAGGAAGCGACCCGTGCCGGCATTTCCATCGGCATTGTCGACATGATCATCCCGAAAGAGAAGCAACTCGAGATCGACCGCGCCCACAAGCAGATCGACGAAGTCGAGAAGCAGTATCGCAAGGGCATCATCACCGACGGCGAGCGCTACAACAAAATCATCGATATCTGGACCCACGCGGGCGAGGAGATCTCCAACGTCATGTTCCGCACCCTCGACCACAACGAGGGACGCAGCGAGATGAACCCCGTGTTCCTCATGGTCGACTCGGGCGCCCGCGGCAACCGCCAGCAGGTCAAACAGCTCGCCGGCATGCGCGGCCTGATGGCAAAACCCTCCGGCGAAATCATCGAACGCCCCATCACCTCGAACTTCCGCGAGGGCCTCACCGTGCTCGAATACTTCATCTCGACCCACGGCGCCCGCAAAGGTCTGGCCGACACCGCGCTCAAGACCGCGGACTCCGGCTACCTCACGCGCAAGCTGGTCGACGCCGCACAGGACGTCATCATCACCGAGGAAGATTGCGGAACGGTCAAAGGCATCGTCGTCCAGCCCATCTATGAGGGTGACGAGGAGGTCGTCGACCTCAAGACCCGCATCATCGGCCGCACCAGCTGCGAAAGCATCAAGGATCCGGTCACCGGCAAAACAGTCATCAAGAGCGGCCACATCGTCGACGAGGAAACCGCCAAGGCCCTCGAGCACATGGGCGTGGAGCAGCTCCGCATCCGCTCGGTCCTCACCTGCGAATCCAAGCGCGGCTGCTGCGCCAAGTGCTACGGACGCAATCTGGCCAACGGCAAACTCATCCAGATCGGCGAGGCCGTCGGCATTATCGCGGCCCAGTCCATCGGCGAGCCCGGCACGCAGCTGACCATGCGCACGTTCCACATCGGCGGAACGGCCAGCCAGACCTTCAAGCAGCCCATCATCAAGGCCAAGAACGACGGCACAGTCCGCTATGTCGAACTCCGCACCGTGGAGTCGACCGACGGCAACAACATCGTTCTCAACAAAAACGGCTTCATCGGTATCTACAACGACAAGGACGGACGCGAACTCGAGCGCCACAGCATCGTCATCGGCTCGGTCATTTCCGTGGCCGATGGCGGCAAGGTCAAGAAGGGCGAAGTCTTCGTCCAGTGGGATCCCTACAACCTCCCGATCCTGACCGAGAAACACGGCACCGTGGAATTCCGCGACATGATCCCCGGCCTTAGCGTCAAGCGCGAGGTCGACGAAGCCACCGGCATCACCGGACTCGTCGTCATCGAGCACAAGGAAGACCTGCATCCGCAGATCGTGGTGGTCGACGACGAGAAAAAAGTCGTGGCCAGCTATTCCATCCCGGCCGGCGCCCACGTCGTGGTGGCCGACAACCGCAAAGTGGAGGCCGGCCAGCTCCTCGCCAAGACGCCGCGCAAAATCGCCAAGACCAAGGACATTACCGGCGGTCTGCCCCGCGTGGCCGAATTGTTCGAGGCCCGCAAGCCGAAGGATTCGGCCGAGATCGCCAAGATCGACGGCATCGTCAAAATCGAGGGCACGGCCCGCGGCAAGCGCCGCCTGCTCGTCCTCGACCTCGAGACCAAGGAAGAGGAAGAACATCTCATCCCGATGAACAAGCACATCATCGTGGCCGACGGCGACCGCGTGAAGAAGGGCAACCAGCTGACCGAAGGTCCCGTGCTCCCGCACGAAATCCTCGCGGTCTGCGGGCCTGCCGCGCTGCAAGAGCACTTGCTTAACGAAGTGCAGGAGGTCTACCGCCTGCAAGGCGTCGAGATCAACGACAAGCACATCGAAATCATCATCCGCCAGATGCTCCGCAAGGTGAAGATCACCGATCCGGGCGATACCACTTTGCTCTGGGATGACAAAGTCGAACGCACCGAATTCGACAACGAGAACGAGCGCATCACCAAGCTCGGCGGCAAACCCGCCGAAGGCGAACCGGTGCTCCTCGGTATCACCCGCGCGTCGCTCAGCACGGAAAGCTTCATCTCCGCGGCGTCCTTTCAAGACACCACGCGCGTCCTCACTGACGCCGCCACGCTGGGCAAAACCGACCAACTGCGCGGCTTCAAGGAAAACGTCATCATGGGCCACCTCATCCCGGCCGGCACCGGCTTCCAGGGCGCCCGCGACATCGAAGTCGAAGCGGCTGACCTCGGCGAGGAACTCGCCGCCGCGGCCGAGAGCGAAAAAGAGGCCGGCTAAACCAAAAGTAAAAAGAAGACCATGGCATCCATCGAACTGATCAACGAACTCCTCGAGTCCGGCGTCCACTACGGTCACCAGACCAAACGCTGGAACCCGAAAATGCGCGAGTTCATCCTCGAAGAGAAAAACGACATCTACATCATCGACATCAGCCGCACCGTCGAGCAACTCGAGGCCGCCTCGAAGTTCCTCGCCGGCATCGTTTCCGGCGGCGGCAAGGTGCTCTTCGTCGGCTGCAAGAAGCAGGCGCAGGAAGCCGTCAAGGAAGCGGCCGAGTCCTGTGGACAATTCTACGTCCACAACCGCTGGCTCGGCGGCACGCTAACCAACCTCGCCACCATTCGGAAGAGTGTGGCCCGTCTCAACGACATCGAGAAAAAGCTGAAGGGGCCCGGCGTGAACAAAATCGGCAAGAAGGAGCAAGCCTCCCTCCGCCGCGAGCACGCCCGCCTCATGAAGAACCTCGCCGGACTCCGCGAGATGGATAAACTCCCCGCCGCGGTGGTCGTCATCGACACCACCCGCGAGGACATCGCCGTCCGCGAAGCCAACCGCCTCGGCATCCCCGTGGTGGCCATCGTCGACACCAATTGCGATCCGGAGCTGATCAACTATCCGATCGCCGGCAATGACGATGCCATCCGCTCCATCCGCGTCGTGCTCACGAAGTTGACCGACGCGATCAAAGGCGCGGCCGGGATCCGCCAGAAAAAATCCGAGCCCGAACTCGCCGGCGTTGCCGAGTAAGAACGGGTCTCGCAGCTGCGCTGCTTTGCGGCCGAAAACTGTAAACTGAAAACTGTAAATTCTTAGTATGTCCGATATTTCACCCCAACTCGTCCGTGAACTCCGCGAGAAGACCAACGCGGGCATGATGGACTGCAAACGCGCCCTGACCGAAGCCGGGGGCGACATGGCCAAGGCCGAGGACATCCTCCGCGCCAAAGGCATCGCCTCGGCCGGCAAGAAAGCCTCGCGCAGCGCCAAGGAAGGCATTGTGGCCTCCTACATCCACCTGCAGGGCAAAGTGGGCGTGCTCGTCGAGGTGAACTGCGAGACCGACTTCGTGGCCAAGAACGAGAACTTCCGCGAATTCGTCAAGGACATCACCCTGCACATCGCCGCGGCCAATCCGACCTGCGTCTCCCGCGAGCAAGTGGATGCGGCCGAAATCGAACGCGAGAAGGTGATCTACCGTCAGCAGGTGGAAGGCAAGCCGGCCAACATTGTCGACAAAATCGTCGAGGGCAAAGTGGAGAAGTTCTACGGAACGATCTGCCTAATGGAGCAGCCCTTCATCAAGAACCCCGATCTGACCATCACCGACTTGGTCAAAGCCAAAATCTCCGAACTCGGCGAGAACATCGTCATCCGCCGTTTCACCCGCTACATGGTGGGCGAAGGCGTGGCGGACGAACCCGCCGCAGAGTAGTTTTTTCCGCTATTCTAGCTGTTTTAGCGACGGTCAGCTGAGGCTTGGCGAGACAGGTCGCTCAAGCCACCAGCTGACATGACCGCCGGTGGTATAAGGTGGATCGCGCCGTCCCGGCGCGAGTTTTCAAACACCGAATCGTGATAGGGACAGCGCGATCCACCAGCCACTTCAATTGGAAGGTTTCCAGAACTTTTGGAACCATCGGTCATTGATCGGAGCGGTCGTCGCGCCGACCGAACGCACAAACATCCCATCAAAAAAGCAGAGCCCCGCTTGGCCAGCGGGCCCTACCAAGAATTGACCTTCTAACAGCCCTAGGCCGATTGAGGTTAGGTGCGTCTAATCCCGCCTGCGCCCGAAGCGCTGCCGGCGTCGGCGGATGGCCGGACTTCCATCCAAGCGCGGTTCGGGTCTGGGGCGCCGGGCGGCCAGCGCCTCCGCGCCCTGCTTGGGAACGTTCTGCCCCTTCAATTCCAGGCGGTCGATCTTCTGCCCGATGAACCTTTCGATGGCGGCCAGTTTCTTCATTTCGTCGGGCGCAACAATGGTGAAGGCGTCTCCGGTGCGCTGGGCGCGCCCTGTGCGGCCGATGCGGTGGACGTAGTCCTCGGGATGCTGCGGGATGTCGTAGTTGATGACATGGCTCACCCCGGCGACATCGATGCCGCGCGCGGCGATGTCCGTCGCCACCATGATGCCGTAGCGTCCCGATTTGAATCCCTCGAGCGCCTCGATGCGCTGGTTCTGCGAGCGGTTGGCATGGAGAACGGCTACCGAATGATTCGAGGCCCTCAGCCGCTTGGCAATGCGATCAGCGCCGTGTTTTGTGCGGGAAAAGATGAGCACGCTCGAGCAGTCAGTGGCCTCGAGCAGTCCGAGCAGCAGACCGAACTTGCCACCTTGGTCGGTGATGTAGACGCCGTGTTTGACGGTCGAGGCCGTGGAGCGTGATGCCCCGATCTCGATGCGCACCGGATCACGCAAGGCCCAGGCGGCGAGCTGCGCGATCTCGGGCGGAAGCGTGGCGGAAAAGAAGAGTGTCTGACGGTCCTTCGGGCACTTGGCGATGATGCGTTTCATCGGCGGCAGGAAACCCACGTCGAGCATGCGGTCGACCTCGTCGAGGACGAGGACTTCGATATCGGCGAGCTTCAAGGTGCCCTGTTGCAAGTGGTCTTCGAGTCGTCCTGGTGTGGCGACTACCACGTCGAGTCCCTCGCGCAGGGCGGTCCGTTGCGCTCCATAGCCGACACCGCCGAAGATCGAGCCGACGCGCAGGTCGGTGAAGCGGGCCAAGTCGCGCATGGCTGTCTCGACCTGCATGGCCAGCTCACGCGTCGGTTCGAGCACCAGGCAGCGCAGCTTTCCGTGCTTGCCGAGCTTTTGCAGGGCGGGGAGGGCGAAGGCAGCGGTTTTGCCCGTCCCGGTCTGGGCGGAAGCAATGACATCCCGGCCTTCGAGGGCCGGTGGGATCGCCCGGAGTTGGACCGGGGTGGGTTCCCCGTAGCCCATGGCTTGGACGCCTTCAAGAAGTGGCTTGGTCAGTCCAAGCTTGGTGAACGGCATGTAAGGCGCGGACAGTCGGGCCGTGGCGGCCCTTTGTCAATCAGTGTCGGCTTTCGCCGCAAAAGAAAAAGGCGCCGGATTGCTCCGGCGCCTTTTGTGAAGGGTTATTGGTTCAACAATTAGAACGCAACACGCAGACCGGTGCGGGCGATCGCGCCACCACCGTTCTCGAGCTCAGGCGAGTAGAACCAGCGGCCATCAACGAAGAAGCCGACGTTCTCGGTGAAGCGCCACTCAAGGCCGCCACCGACATCGCCGCCGCCGAGGCTTTGGCTGTTCTCACCGTAGATCTTGCCGATGCCAACCATCGCGTAAGGCGCCAGGCCCCAGCAGAACGGATAGCGCAGGAAGAGGTGGCCGAAAGTGCCCCACTCGGTGCCGACGTTGTTGTTGCCAGCGACGAACTGCTCCACGCCGAGACCGAAGTAACGGGCGAAGAAGTAGTTCAGGCCCAAGCCGCCACCCCAAACGGGGTTACCGGAGCGGTAGAAACCGCCGAGGCCGAACGCGTCGATCTGGAATTCGTTGTCACGGTAGAGGCAAGGTTCCTCCATCGGGACCACGGTTTTCTTGGAAGAAACTTCAGTGCCAGCGGTCGCGGCGGAAGTCGCAGCAACAGCAGCCACCAAAGCGGTGATGATGTATTTTTTCATGATAGGTTTGTTGGTTTGTTTGCAGGCGGATTGCTCCGCTTGGGGCATAGACTAGACGACCGGGGCTTGAAGGCAAGAATTTTTGAAAAAAAAGTGGATCGAAATGATAAGAACTTATCATTGCACTAGCAGCCCGGAAAACTTGAGGCAGTTGCCTATGCGCCGGGCCTGAAACTGGGCGAGTCTAGGTGCTTTGGCTGCTTTGGGGAGTCCACGGGCACCGACCGCCGGGATGTTTCCTCCGGCAAGCATGGGGGCCACATATAAGACCGCTTCCTGCACCAAACCGCAGTCGAACGCTTGGCCCATGGTGTGCCCGCCGCCCTCGAGCAGGACGCGCTGGATGCCGCGCTTGGCCAAATCCCGCAAGGCGCCACGCAGATTTTTTTGGCGCAGGACGATCACATTCCCCGCCGCTCCCGCGCGCATGAGTTGCGCGCTTTTTGGCGGAAGTCTTCGCGGGGCCCAAATGACGCGCTGTGGCTGCCGACCTTTGACTCCGCGCAGAGTGAGCGCGGGATCATCCGCCCGCACGGTGCCTGCACCGACCATGACCGCATCCACCGCAGCGCGCAGTTTCATGGCATCGCGGCGCGCGGCCGGCGAAGTGATCCATTGCCCTTCGCCCGGGGGACGGGTCAGGCGTCCGTCGAGGGACATGCCGCATTTCGCGATGACCCAAGGCAGTCCGGTCCGCATGGTGCGATGGAACTCCGGGTTGAGCGACTCGCATTCCGCGGCGAGCACGCCGGTCTTGGTTTTGATTTTTCCGCGGCGCAGTAGCTCGATGCCTCGTCCGCGGTGTTTCGGATTCGGGTCGATTGCGCCGGTGACCACGCGAGACACGCCGGCGGCGATGAGCGCGTCGGTGCACGGCGGCGTTTTCCCGTGGGTGCAGCACGGCTCGAGCGTGACATAAACCGTTGCTCCGCGGGCGGCGGATTGATTCTTCAACGAGCGCAGTGCCTCGATCTCGGCATGCGGCAATCCGGCGTGGCGGTGCCAGCCGCGCCCGATGATGCGTCCGTTTTTCGCGATGACGCAGCCGACCGCCGGATTGGGCAGGGTTTTGCCCGCGCCTTTGCGGGCCAGGCGGACGGCCTCGCGCATGAATTTCTGGTCGGCGGCCATGAAAGAGAGGAGGGTGGCCGACGGGACTCGAACCCGCAACAACCGGAATCACAATCCGGGGCTCTGCCATTGAGCTACGGCCACCGTTGGCGGATGTGAATCATTAGTGGAGCGGCGGCGGGGTGTCAAACGCGCGGGGCGGTTGCAAAGGGTGTCACTAAGGTGTAGCGAGAGGCCGTGAAGCGCGGTCTCCTCTTGCTGGCCTGTCTCGGCCTTTGCGGCTGCGCCAATCTGGAAGAGACCACCGTCTTCTATACGCCGGTCAGCCCGCAGTATTACCCGCCCCTGGAGAAGAAGGCTTTCGTCCCGATCCTCGCGCAATCACCGCCTTGGCGAAGCCGGGTCATCGGAAACTTCGACATGGAGACCGATCGCGGTCCGAAATTCGCGCGCGAGGCGCTGCTCTTCAACGCGCGCCGGCAGGGGGCCGATGCCGTCGTCATGCGCGGTCTGAAATACGACGTGCGGCGCACTTACAATTACATCCCACCATCATGGACCAGCTACCCGGTTACGAATTACTACAACCAATGGGTGCAGAACAACAAAGGCAAGTGGGTCAACCAGCCGCAGGCTTACACCACGTTCATTCCCATTTACCGCCCGGGCGGTGTCGTGGCGGATGACGTCATGTGGACGCACGTGCGTGCCGACATGGTGGTGCGGCGCGGCAAAAAACCGCTCGCCGTCCCGCTGGCCGAACAGATCGAGCTGCCGTAGGGAAGTTGAGGGTTGAGGGATGAGAGTTGAGGGAGGAGGGTGTGGGGATGGATGATCTGAACGTGCGGAAGCGCGGGTGTTTGCTTGGGGCTTTTCTCGGCGATGCGCTCGCCATGCCGGTGCATTGGTATTACGACCGCGCGGCCATGGCGCGCGATTACGGCCGAGTCACCGACCTCGTGGCGCCGAGGAATCCGCACGCGGACAGCATTCTTTGGCGTTCGAGTTACGCTGCGCCGAACGCCAAGGGGGAAATTTTGCACGATCAGGCGAAATACTGGGGACAGCGCGGCGTGCACTATCACCAATTCCTCCGTGCCGGCGAAAACACCCTCAACATGCAACTTGCGCTCGAGTTGCTGTGCTCGCTACGCGAACGCGGCGGATACGACCGCGACGATTACATGCGGCGCTACGTCGAATTCATGACCGTGCCGGGGCATCACGGCGACACCTATGTGGAAGAGTGCCACCGGAATTTTTTCGCCAATTATGCTCGCGGGAAAAAACCGGTGGATTGCGGCGGGGAAGACATTCATATCGGCGGACTGGCTCATGTGCCGATCCTGGCTGTGTGGTATGCTCATGACGAAGCCGCGGCGTTGGTGGCCGTGCGCGAGCATGTGCGTGTGACGCATCGCGGGGAGTTGATCGAAACAGCGGCGCGCGACCTGACGAAAATACTCGTCGCCATCCTCAACGGCGCAGAGGTGCGCGCCAGCATTGAAAAATTCGGCAAGGGCTGGGTCGGGCGCAAAAAACTCGAGGCTTGGGCGGCGCGGCCCGACGAAGAGGTGGTCGGTGCGATTCTCAGCCCGGCTTGCTATTTGCAGGATTCGTTTCCTGCTTCGCTGTATCTTGCCTGGAAATACGCGGACGACCTCGAGTCGGCGTTGATCGCCAACACCAACTTGGGCGGCGACAACTGCCACCGCGGCATCGTGGTCGGTGCGCTCGTCGGGGCAGGCGGGATCGCGGTGCCGGATCGATGGCAGCGGGGACTTCTCTGCGGGGAGTCGCTCGCGTGAATCGCGCGCTGCTCATCCTTGTCCTTCTCGCAACCGGTTGCGTCAGCAAGCCCGTCATAGCCCCGGAAATCCGCAAGGAAACGCATCATGTTTCCCTCGCGCGGGATAAAATCGCTGTCGATTTTTACCACCGCCCGGACGGCAAGGCGCGTCCGATTGCCGTGATCGTGCACGGGTTTCTGGCCAACAAAGGCCGCATGGCGCATTGGGGTCTCGTTCTGGCGCGCGAAGGATTCATTGTCGCCGTTCCGAACACCCCGACTTACGCCAATGACGAACGCAACACCGCGGCCATCGTTGCTCTGGTTGAAGACGGACGCGCCGGCCAGTGGCCGATTGCCGCTGTGCCAGACGGCCGCGCAGTCCTCGTCGGTTTCTCGCGCGGCGGATTCGAAACGATCTTGGCCGCGGCCGAACTCGGCGATCGCATCGACGCGTGGATCGGGCTCGATCCGGTCGATCGCAACGGCAAAGGAAAAGCAGCAGCGACGAAAGTCCGCGCGCCCGGTCTGGCCTTGCTGGCCGATCCGCAGCCACTCAATGCCAATGGCAACGCGCGTCCTATGCTCGATGCCTACGCCGGACCGCTTGAGGTCATCGCAGTTCCCGGGGCCGGACATCTCGATGGCGAATCACCGCGCCGCGGCGGGAAATTCGCGGAGTTCGAGGAATCGGTGGTGAAGTTCCTGCGGCAGGTTTTCGAGTTGTAGCGACGGTCTGTGACCGTCGGTGCCTTTTGGAGCTTGATGCTCCGGCGGGCACAGACCGCCGCTAAAAGAGCGAACGAATCCTCTTCCCGGAAATCGGCGGCCTCGTCCTGCGGCGATTGTTACGCAAGTTGCCGCAGGATTCTTTCCTCCTCCCTCTTCAATTCCGCCGGAAATTTGTCGCCGAACGCGGCGAAGAATTCGTCGTTGGAATGCACTTGGTCGCCGAGGGTCGAGGGATTCTCGGACATGAGTTCTTCGAGGCGCTTCTCCGGATAGTCCAACCCGCGCCAATCGATGTCGCCGTAGCGCGGCATGACACCGAGCGGGCTCTCGCGGCCTTCGGCTGTGCCGCGGCAACGTCCGATGATCCAAAGCAGCGGTCGCAAATTTTCGCCGAAGCCGGGCCAGAAAAATTTGCCGTTCCCGTCCTTGCGGAACCAGTTCACGTGGAAGATGCGCGGTTTGTGAACGCCGAACTTTTTGCCCATCTCGAGCCAATGGCGGAAGTAATCACCCATGTTGTATCCGCAGAACGGCAGCATGGCCATCGGGTCGCGGCGCAACGCGCCCACTTTGCCCTCGGCGGCGGCGGTTTGTTCGGAACTGAGCGTCGCGCCGGTGAACGTGCCGTGGTTCCAGTCGCGCGTCTCGAAAACGAGCGGGATGTCGTTCATGCGCCGTCCGCCGAAAATGATCGCATCGACCGGCACGCCGTCCGGATTTTCCCACTCGGGATCGATGGACGGACAATTTCGGGCCGGCGCGGTGAAGCGCGAGTTCGGGTGCGACGACGGCTTGCCGCAGTCCGGCGTCCAGTCGTCGCCCAGCCAGCTGATCAAATGCGCGGGCGGTTCGTCCGTCATGCCTTCCCACCAGACGTCGCCGTCGTCGGTCAGCGCCACATTGGTGAAGATGCTGTCCTTGCGGCAGGATTCCATCGCATTGGGATTCGTTTTGTAGGACGTGCCGGGTGCCACGCCGAACCATCCGGCCTCGGGATTGATGGCCCGCGGTTTGCCGTCCGGTCCCGGAACGATCCACGCAATATCGTCGCCGACGGTCGTGATCTTGCAGTCTTTGAGAGCGGCGGGCGGGACGAGCATGGCGAAATTCGTTTTGCCGCAGGCGCTCGGGAAGGCTGCGGTGACGTAGCTCTTTTTTCCGTCCGGTGTTTCGATGCCGAGAATGAGCATGTGCTCGGCCATCCAGCCCTCGTCGCGTCCGATGGCCGAGGCAATGCGCAGGGCCAGGCACTTTTTGCCGAGCAACGCGTTGCCGCCGTAGCCGCTGCCGTAACTCATGATGAGGCGCTCCTCGGGAAAATGCGCGATGTGGGTGTTGTCCGGATCGCACGGCCACGGGACATCTTTTTTGCCGTCGGGCAAAGGATAGCCGACGGAGTGCAGACATTTGACGAAAAATCCGTCCGACCCGAGCGAGTCGAGCACTCGCTGCCCCATGCGCGTCATGATGCGCATATTGACCACCACGTAAGGTGAGTCGGTGATTTCCACGCCGATGCGGGCGATCTTCGAGCCGACCGGGCCCATGCTGAAGGGGATGACATACATCGTCCTTCCGCGCATGCACCCCCGGTAAAGCCCGCGCAGCTTGTCCTTCATCGCCGCCGGGTCTTCCCAGTTGTTGGTCGGACCGGCGTCGTCCTTCGATTGGCTGCAAATGAAGGTCCGCTTTTCCACCCGGGCCACGTCGCGCGGGTCGGAGCGGACGAGGAGGCTGTAGGGACGCTTCTGTTCGTTCAGGCGGATAGCCGACCCGGAATCAACCATGAGCTGGCGCAAGCGCTTGTCCTCGGCCTCGGACCCGTCACACCAGACGACATCCTCCGGTTCGCACAGCTGCCGCACTTCTTCGACCCAGTCCAGCAGGGCTCTGTTGGCGGTCGGAGGATTGGCCATCGCTTCATCATTGCTCCGGATCGGCGCGGTTGGCAACGTCCGCCCGTGCCGCTTTTTTTTGAACGTCTTGGCGGGGTGATTTGTCGCACACTACGCACGTGGGCGAAGGTCCGCGCTTCCGTTTTATGATCAGGGTCAAGGATCTGAAGAAAAATTTCGGGACTAAAGCCGCGGTGGACGGCGTGTCTTTCAATGTCGAGAAAGGGGAAATCCTCGGATTCCTCGGGCCCAATGGCGCGGGCAAGTCGACCACCATGCGCATCGTCACCGGATTTCTTCCGCCGACCTCGGGTGAAGCGCGGGTGGGGGAATTCGATGTCGAAGAGCAA
>JBILUI010000062.1:0-13498 GCA_044371145.1 Chthoniobacterales bacterium
CCATGGTGCGCACGCTGCCGACAACCAGATCCAAGGGATTCGGATGCTCGAGCACGGTGACGCCGCGGTCGTCCCACATGATGCCGACCCGGGGCTTTTTCTCACCCTCCGGCACGCGCGGCGTGACATTGACGTGGAGTGTCTGGTCGCCGCGTTTCACCGTCAGGTCAATCGTTCCGCCTTGATGCGTGTCGAGATATTGGGACAGCGCGGCCAAGCTGAGCAGAGGCTGACCATCAGCCGCCACGATGAGGTCGCGCGGTTGCAGTCCGGCCTCGGCCGCCGGGCTGTCGGGAAAAACTTTGGCCACCATCGGGGTCTGCGCAGGCAGAATGCCGATTTGGCGCAGCTTGCGGCGTCCCCAGCCCTCGCGTTGCGGCAGGGTCGGCTCGACCTCGACCTTCATGGTTTGCCCGTCGCGTTCGAATTTGATCGGAATGAGCGGCTCTTCGCTGCGGACCACATTCCAAGTGACGCTTTTGCGCATGTTGCCCATGCCGGCGAATTTGCTCACCGGGTGGCCATTGACCTCGAGAATGCGGTCGCCGGCTTCCAATCCGGCTTTGGCCGCGGGTCCGTCGGGCAGGACGTAACCGATGACCGTGGTGCTTTCCGCCTCGCTGACCGGACGGCCGACGAACCAGACAATGACCGCGCAAAGCAAGGCCAAGGTCATGCTGGCCAGCGGGCCGGAGATGGCGACGATGATTTTGTCCATCGCGGAGACGGGAGGCAAAGCGGCGCGATCATGCTTGCTCTCGCCTTCGACCGATTCCATCGGCGCGAGTTGCGGCAGCGCAACAAAGCCGCCGGCCGGGATCGACCCGAGGCTGTATTCCACCCCGCCGATCGTCTTCTTCCAGATCGGCTTGCCGAACCAGATGCCGAACTTTTCCACGACCAGGCCCCGCGAGCGCGCGGCGAAGAAATGGCCCAACTCGTGGGCGATGATGATCAGATTAAAAAGGAGCAGGACCTCGAGAAGGATTCCCGCCACCCGCAGGTAGTCAGCCATAATGATCGGCTAGCATAGCACGAATGCGGACGGGTTCACGTCCGAATTCCGCGCCGCGCTTCAAGGGAGGAGTTCCACACCGAAGCGCTTGGCCACCAAAGCGGTAACGACGAAGCAGACAAAAGTGAGCAGGGCGGACCAAACAAGAGACCACCAAAAGCCGACGCCTTTGTTCAGGAGCCACGGCATGAGAAGAAACATCGGCATCGTCGGGATGACATACCAGAAGGTGTAAAAAGCGTGGTTCGACAGCTTTTCCGTCCCTTGCTTTTCGAGGTGCAGCCAGATGAGCACCATGATGGTGACAAAGGGCAGCGAGGAAATCAGCGCGCCTAGGCGGTCGCTGCGCTTGGCCAGTTCGGAAACAAGGACGATGACAAACGCGGTCACCGCATACTTGGTGATGAGCAAGGTCATGCCTGCATCATGGGCCAGCTATCGGCCTTGGCAATCACGACATGGCGCGCTCTCGCAACCGCGTCCCCCGCAAGGTGGGGAAAATTCTCATTGGCCTGCGGCCCGCAGCGACCACAATGGATGAAATGCCGGATGCCGCCTCCGTGAGCAAAGTCGCCTTCCTCGGCGACTACCCGCCGCGCCAGTGCGGTATCGCCACCTTCACCCGCGACCTGCGCGAAGCCGTGGCCGAGGCCAACCCGGGCTGGAGCTGTCCCGTCATCGCCGTTTCCGACCGGCCCGGGGAATACCAATATTCGGACGACGTCCGCTTCGAAATCCCCCAGCCCGACATGGCCTCCTATGTCCGCGCGGCCAATTTCCTCAATCTCGCCCATGTCGACGCCCTTTGCGTGCAGCACGAGTTCGGCATCTTCGGTGGCTCGGCCGGCAGCCACCTGCTCGGACTTCTTCGCCGCGCGCGCATGCCCGTCGTTACTACCCTGCACACCGTGCTGGAAAAACCCGACCAGGACCAACGCCGCGTCTTCGAGGAGTTGATCGACATGTCCACGCGAGTTGTCGTCATGGCCGAACGCGCGCGCCGCATGTTGCGCGAGATTTACCGCTATCCGGAGGAGAGGATCGCCCTCATTCCCCACGGCATTCCCGACGTAGCTTTCACCGATCCGAGTTTTTACAAAGACCATTTCGACGTCGCCGGGCGCCCGGTCATGCTGACCTTCGGATTGCTCTCGCCGAACAAAGGCATCGAGCACGTCATTCAGGCGCTGCCGGAAATCGTCAAAAAGCACCCCCGCCTCGTCTACATAGTCCTCGGCGCCACGCATCCGAACCTCCTCCGCGAGGGCGGCGAGAATTACCGCCTGCAACTCGAGCGCCTCGCCCGCAGCCTCGGGGTGGAAAAAAATGTCCTCTTCGTCAACCGCTACGTCTCGAACGCGGAACTCTGCGAATACATCGGCGCGGCCGACATCTACATCACACCCTATCTCAACGAGGCCCAAATCACCTCGGGCACGCTCTCCTATTGCTACGGCGCGGGCAAAGCGGTCGTCTCCACGCCTTACTGGCACGCGGTCGAATTGCTCGGTGACGGACGCGGCGTCATCGTCCCCTTCCGCGACGCGGGAGCCATCGCGCACGAAGTGACGGCGTTGCTCGACGACGAGGCGCGCCTCAACTCGCTGCGCAAACAAGCTTACCTGGCCGGACGCAACATGGTCTGGAGCCATGTGGCCGGCGAATACACGCGCGTTTTCCACGAAGCCTGCGAGCACTTCGAGGCCAACCGCGGCAAGAGACCCGAAAGCCCCGCACACTTGGGCGAGCATTCCCACTTGCCGCCGTGGCGATTCGATCATCTCGTCCGCATGACCGACGGCACCGGCATGCTGCAGCACGCGCGCTTCACCGTGCCCTGGTATGAGCACGGCTATTGCACCGACGACAATGCCCGGGCCCTTTTGCTTTCCGTTCTCCTCGAGGAACTGGATGAGGCCCCGCACGAGGTGCGGGCCCTGCGTTCCGCCTATGCCGCGTTCCTGCAGCACGCCTTCAACGACTCGACCGGACACTTCCGCAACTTCATGAGTTTCGATCGCCGTTGGCTCGAGGAAAAGGGATCGGAGGACAGCCACGGGCGCGCGCTCTGGGCGCTAGGCGCGGTGGTCGGACGCACCCGCAGCGAAAATCTCCGCGCCTGGGCCGCACCGCTTTTCGAGTCGGCCCTGCCCTCCGTCTACGCCTTCACCTCCCCGCGCGCGTGGGCTTTCGCCATTCTCGGATTGCACGAATATCTGCGCAGCTTCGAGGGCGACCTCATGGCCGCGCGGAGCCGCGAGGAACTTTCCGCGCGGCTTTTCGGATTGTGGGATTCCGTCTCGTCGAAGGAGTGGCCGTGGTTCGAGGACGTCGTCGGTTACGACAACGCGCGGATGAGCCACGCGCTGATTCTGACCGGGCGCTGGACCGGCAACGAACGCATGCGCGACACGGGATTGAATTCGCTGCGCTGGCTCATGGACAACCAGCGCGGCGAGCGCGGCTGCTTCCGTCCGATTGGCTCGAACGGCTTTTGGCACCGCGGCGGAAGACCCGCCGAATTTGACCAGCAACCTATCGAGGCCGCGGCGGCGGTCAGCGCATGCATCGAAGCGCTCAATGCCAGCGGTGACGAATACTGGCGCGGCGAGGCGCAGCGCGCGTTCGACTGGTTCCTCGGATCGAACGACCTCAACGAAGTGCTCTACGATTTTTCCACCGGCGGCTGCCGCGACGGACTGCATGCCAATCGCGCCAACCAGAACGAAGGCGCCGAATCCACCCTCTCCTTCCTCATGGCGCTGGCCGAAATGAAGGCCTTGGACAACGCCACCGCGGCATTCCACCGCGAACAGGACAAAAAATGAACCTCCGCCGACAGGATCTCGAACTGCGTCCGAACCCGAAGCGCGTGCTGCTCAGGCCGTTCATGGCGTCTGTCGTGGTCAAACCCACCGGCCACGCCGAACCGAGCCGCCGGCTTCTCGACATCCTCGCGCGCGTCCTCATGCTCGACGACGCGACGGTCGAAGCGACTCTGGAAAACGTCCTCCACGAATTCCACGACCGCCACGAGGACATCCGCGCCATCTTTCTCGATCGTTACAATAAGATGGAGCCGCTCCTGCCGGTGGACGGCAAAGTGAGCGAATCGCGCCAACTTCTCATCGGCTCCTACTTCACCAACGAGTATTCGCTCGAATCGAGCGCGCTCTTCAATCCGAGCATGGTCGCCGCGCCCAACCAATCGGGACTCGCTCCGGACGAACTGCGCTTCATCCTCAGCCTGCGCGCCACCGGCGAGGGCCACATCTCGTCCATCACCTTCCGTTCCGGCGTGGCCAAGACGGACGGCACCGTGCGACTCGATTCGGTCTCGCGTTTCGTCCATTCGCCGCGCCCCGAACCGGCCGCGCAATACGACCTTTCGCTCTTCCGCCGCAAATTGCACGAGATGGGTATCGACCACGAAGCAGCCAAGCGCGCCACCTGGGACTTGCCCGGCAACTTCACCATGCAGGAACTCGTGGCCCGCGTGGTGCAACTGCGCCGCGAGGATGTGTCCACCGATGTGTTGCGGGCCGGCGATCAGGCCCTGCACCTCGCCGAGGCCAATTACACCGTGCGCTTCAAAGAGGGCCTGCGCATGTCGGAGAAAGTCCTCTTCCCCTTCTCGCCACTCGAGAGCAACGGCATCGAAGACGCGCGTTTTGTCCGCTTCATCGAGAACGACGGCAACGCCGTCTACTACGCGACCTACACGGCTTACAACGGCAGCACTATTTTCCCGCAGATCGTCGAGACGCGCGATTTCAGCAAATTCCGCGTCAGCACGCTGAACGGTCCGGCCGTGGCGAACAAAGGACTCGCCCTGTTCCCGCGCCGCATCAACGGCCTCTACGCCATGCTCGGACGGCAGGACGGCGAGAACATCCACCTCATGTTCTCCGACAATCCGTATTTTTGGCACGAGTCCCGCGTCATCATCCGTCCCTCGCAGCCATGGGAATTCACCCAGCTCGGCAATTGCGGTTCACCCATCGAAACCGAAGCCGGATGGCTGGTGCTCACCCACGGCGTCGGCCCGATGCGCAAGTATTGCATCGGTGTCGCGCTGCTCGACCGCGACGATCCCTCGCGCGTCATCGGTCGCCTGAAAGAACCGCTCCTCCGTCCCGCCCCGGACGAGCGCGAAGGCTACGTCCCCAATGTCGTGTATTCCTGCGGTTCCCTCGTGCACGACGGCGTCCTTATTTTGCCCTACGCGGTTTCCGACACCGCGACGCGTTTTGCTTCTGTTGCGCTGGGCGAATTGCTCGACGCGCTGCGGGCCGGTTGAGCGGCGCTTTATTTGACAACAGACGCGGGCCATGCGTCTTTGCCGCGTTCTCACTACGCCCTGTGCGAAACGCCCATGCCAGCCTGATGTTGACGGCCGTGTTCCTCGGCGGCTTGGCCGCCCCGTCGCCCGCCGCTTACGTCACCCCGAAATCGCAAGTCGCCCTCGCGCAAGCGAAACAACCCGCACCGCGTGTCAAGCCGCAGGCGCCCTTCGTCGCGCCGAAGACACCCGATGCCTTCCCATGGAAGCGCCGCATCGTCACCACAGTCTTCTGGATCGGCGAGGAACCCGCCGCAAACAACCCCGTGCCCAACGACAAAAGTTCGTGGGATGTGCGCTGGGTGCACAATTACGGGGGCTATGACAACCCCGACCCGTCCGGGCGCCGTGGATACGTCCCCGCGGCCTTCGTTCCCCGGCAAAATCCGTTTTATATCGCCCTGCCTTACAATGACGTAAGCGGGGGACGCACAAAGCCCGAGGCGGCGAAGGTCATTCCTTGGTTCAAGGATTCCTTCGTCCGCCCCGGGGCAAGCGTGTGCAAGAGCCGCTGGATTGCCATCCACCACCGCGGACGCATCGCCTACGCCCAATGGGAGGATGTCGGCCCGTTCCGCACCGATCACTGGGAATACGTCTTCGGCGACGAACGTCCCGCCCCGAACCGCAACGGCGGCGCCGGTCTGGATGTGTCTCCCGCTGTGCGCGACTACCTCGGCATGAAAGGCAAAGACGTGGCCGATTGGAAATTCGTCGATGTCTCGCAGGTCCCCCCGGGCCCGTGGCGCCACCACGGCGACAACAACGACTTCGTCAACATCCGCCGCCGCGCCGCGGTCATCCTCGCCGCCGACACGCGCGCCGGCAGCCCCGCCGCACGAGTCGATTGACGCCCCTATCCTCGGAAATTCTTAGCCACGGATTAACGCGGATAAGCGCGGATAAGAGACAGGAAATCAGTCCGACCGACTGACATCGACCGGACTTATTGTTTCCAGAAGAGCCTTAGTTCCGCTGGTGTCAGCCAGCGCAAAATAATCCGTGTCTATCCGTGTTAATCCGTGGCTCTCTTTTCTGAAGGCATCTAGCGGCGTCCGCCACCATGGAATCCACCACCGCCTTCGCGGAAGCCTCCCCCACCGTGGAACTCCTCGCGCTCGCCACCGCCACGGGCTTCGTCGCGATCACCACGGAATTCGTCGCGGGCTTCGCGATCGAAGTTGTTGTCTCGGTCTACGTCGCGATTGACGTTGCGATCGTAAGCATTGTTCACATTGCGGTCGTAGGTGTTGTTGACCGTGTTGTTCCAAACGCGGCCATTGCTGTCCCACCAATTGCCATTGTTGTCCCATCGGCCGTTCCAGTTGTTCCACCAACTGCCACCCCACCAACCGCCGTCCGGCCCGTGTCCATACCAACCGGGTCCGCCCCAAGCCCAGCCGAAGGCCCAGTTGAAAAGTCCGCCCAAACCCCCGAGGTTCACATTGATATTCTCCCCGCCTCCGCCGCCTGCGGAGCCTCCTCCGCCGGAATTCCCCTCACCGCCAGAACCTCCCCCGTCTCCGGAGTCACCGCCGCCGCCACTGTTCCCGTTGCGCATCTCCATCTGGCCGACCTCCTGATAAAGGGGCGCCAGCGCCGCGCGCAGGATGAAAGTAAAAAGAAGGAGCACGCCGGCAATCGCAGCGACCGTCTTGATGAGACCCGAGGAAGAATCAGAGGAGTGAGACATGCGGGCTTGATATTCCATCGACCAGCGCGAGGCGAGAACGGCCATGAACGCTCCTGGCAGGCGAATCGGACCAATCCAGCCACGGATCAACGCGGATAGACACGGATTTCAGAAGGTATTTTGCACCGGCTGACACCGGCGCAAAAAGTCCGTTTCAGCGGAAAGAATAGGCCCGACCGGTGTCAGCCGGTCGGGCCTGAATCTTGTCTTTTATCCGTGTTAATCCGTGTTAATCGGTGGCTACTCTTTTCTGTCCTCTTCTCTTTAAGCAAAGCTCTCTTCTGCCACCTGTAGATAGCGCGTGAACCAACCCGCGGCCAGATCGGCCACTTGCTCCAGTGCTCCCGGCTCCTCGAACAAATGCGTCGCGCCCGGGACAATCTTCAATTCGCACGGACAGCGCAACCGCGCCTTGGCTTCCTCGTTCAGAGTAACAACCACGTCATCTTCGCCGCCTACGATAAGCAGAACCGGGCAATGCACCTTCGGTAAAACAGGCGCCGCCATGTCGGGGCGGCCACCGCGCGAGACCACCGCCCGCACCATGTCCTCGGGCAAAGAGGCCGCGGCAACCAAAGCTGCCGCCGCGCCCGTGCTCGCACCGAACAATCCGCACGGCAAATCGCGCAAGGCCGGTTGCCCTTTGATCCATTGCACCACCCGCGCGGTGCGCCGCGCGAGCAGACCGATATCGAAACGCAGCTCGGCCGTCACGTCATCGACGCGTTCCTCGTCCTCGGTGAGCAGATCCATGAGCAGCGTAGCCAACCCTGCTTCGTTCAGTTTCTCCGCCACGAATCGGTTGCGCGGACTGTGCCGTCCACTCCCGCTGCCGTGCGCGAAAGCGACGATCCCGACCGCCCCGCTCGGAATAGTGAGGTCACCCTGCAGCACGGCATCGGGCAATCGGATCGACACCGCTTTGCTCATGACCCGCCTCCTTGCGTGGCCAAGCATGCACGGACTTCCTCGTCGCTCGTTTGGCCGAAATCCTCATACCACTGTCCGACGGCCTGGAACCACCCGGGCGTTTCCAGCACGACCACTTCGTCCGCATATTCGCGCAACGCATCCACCGAATCGGCTGCACCGACCGGTGCTGCAGCAATGACGCGCGCCGCGCCGCGCACGCGCAAAGCCTGCAACCCGGCCCGCATCGTCGCGCCGGTGGCCACGCCATCGTCGACCACAATGACCGTGCGGTTCTCCACGGGCAACGGGCCGCGTCCGCCGCGATAAATGCGCACGCGGCGTTCCAATTCCCGCTCCTCGCGTCCGGCCAAGACGTCGATCTCGCGCGGATCGAGACCGAGATTGGCGACTAGGGCACGGTTGAGAACCCTCACACCGCCTTCGGCGATCGCGCCGATGGCCAACTCTTCCCGTCCGGGCGCGCCCAACTTGCGCACGACAAGCACATCGAGCGGCACATCGAGCGCGCGCGCGACTTCCGCGGCCACCGGCACGCCGCCGCGGGGAAGTCCGAGCACCAACACATCCTTGCGCCCGGCAAAAGCCGACAGCGCCTCACCGAGCAGTGCGCCCGCCTGCCGCCGGTCGCGAAAGACGAGGTCGGATGCGATCATGCGGCCGCTTCCTCCGTTGCGCGGTTGCTACCGTAATGACGCCGGATCCACTCGATATGTTCGGCCACCCAACGCGGATCGCCGAACACGGGTTCCGCGGAAAATGCTCCCGCCGCCGTTTGTGCCGCTCGCGGCTCAAGCCGCCCTTCATTGTTGTTGTTCTCGGGGTTCATACAACTTCCTTTTGCCACACCCGTCCGCGCGGGGCCATGGGGTGAACCCCCCGCCACGCCCGATCCGTCTTGCCCGCGTCGTAGGGCGGGCGGATTATTGACTCATGAAAACACGCCCGGGCAAGTCAACCAGCACAGCCAACAAACCGCGGGTACACGAATCACGCGAAGATCGCGCCCGCACCCTCGCGGGCAAGACGGCCAACAGCAAAGTGCGCAGCGAAGGGCGCACCCTCGCCTCCGCGGAACGCAGCGCCACCAAGAAGCGCTCCTACAACGCCGGCAAAGCCAAGAAACGCCGGTGAGACAAAGAAAAAACAGGCCACAGCCGAGCGAAGCGAACCGTAGCGAAGCGGAGATAGGTCGCCTCGGCGACCAAACGGCCGAGGCCGAAAGGCCGTAGGCATATTGACCCGGAGGAAAGGCAGGCCACGGATAGACGCCGATTAACACGGACAGAGAAGGCATTTTTGCGCCGGCACACCGGCGCAAAAAAGTATTCCGTCGGAATGAATTGTCTGCGCCTATCTGCGTTAATATGACCGCTTCGCTCACCTCTTCGAGGTGTCTACATCGCAAACACACGGCTGTGGCTTGCCTGATTTTATGCTTCTGAAGCTCGTTGGCTGCCGGTGTCAGCCGGCGGCCAATGATCCGCGCTTATCCGTGTTAATCCGTGGCCTTCTGAAATCTTTTCCGGCGCCGCGCAGCGGCGCCTACAGCCACCACCAACCACTCACCGCTTCCTCAAAAGCGCGACGCTCCGCTTCAGTCGGCACACGGTTCTTCGGTGACGGCAAAGCGTGTGTCACGCGCGCCGGCATGATTTCCTTTGGCGCCGCGGGATCATCGGGCGGACAATGCCCCGGCGATGTGCACGGCTCGACGACCGCGCTCTCTGCGTTCTTGTTCCCGGAACTTGAAGCCGCCCGGACCGAAGATTGGGAGGATGTCCTCATAACGAAGACAATTTCTGCGCCGATTGACCGGCGGACTATGGGGTGAAATCCCCAACACTCGACGGGAGGAGCGAGGCGCTATTCGTCGGAAAAGGCCAACTCTTCGCGAACCACGACATTCGTCCTCACCGCCCGCTCGAGCACGACGATCATGTAGCGGTGGCGCGACATACCCGAACGCTCAGCGAGCTGATCCAGCTTCTTGACCGTTTGCGGAGCCAGTTGGACGGCAATCGCACGGGTTTTTCTGGCCGTTTTCACTAGAAAGATTTGTTGCTCAAGCAAGGTCCTTCAATCTTCGCCAAAAATCAAGGGCGCTGGTCCGTTGTCGGGCAGCGAAAAATACGGGCCAACAACGTATCTAGATGATATAAACACCGCGCTCATGAACACGCCCTCAGAATACACTCCTGAGAAGGACGACGCCGTTGTCTTCGACATCTCGCCCCAGCTCGAGGAGGAACTGCTCCGCCGCGCCCGCGAGAAGGGCGCGACCCTCGAGTCGTAGGCCGCGGAAATTCTCGAGCGTCACGTCGACGAAGAAGCCGCGGATTAAAAGTCCCATTGCAAGGGTAGGTGAAAGACCCCAGAGACTCGGGTCTTAATATCCCCGTATTCTGTTCTGGCATGACAACCACCGCCATGAACGAACTGCGCGATCTCCACGCCGCACGCTTTGCCGAGATGGCTGCCCTGCGCGAAATGCTCGTCGACGCCAACTCCCGCCATGGCGCTGGCGAGGAGGATTTGTCCGGCCGCATGCGTGAAGCGGTCACCGAAATTTTGCGGCTGCAGAAAGCCGTGTCCCGCCTCGACGGCTGACCCCATGAGAACGCCCACCACCATCGACGCTCCCACCTCCGGCGACGGCCGCACCATACTCGGCCCGCACGACATCCTCGACGCCCTGCTCGAGCCGGTTTTCCTCCTCACCCCCTTCCGCGACCGCAGCGGAATAATCACCGACTTCACCATCACCGATGCCAACACCACCGCCGCGGACTACTACCATGTCCGCCGCGAGGACATGATCAGCAGCCGCCTGCTCCGGTTCCTCCCCGAAGACAACGCCAACGTGCTTCTGGCCCTGGCTCGCGATGCCTACGACTCCGGCGAGCCGCTGGTTGTCAACGACTTCGCCTTCGCCCTCGAAATCTATGGACGCGAACGCCGCTTCGACATCCGTGCCGTGCGCCTTGACGACCACCTTATGTGGACCTGGCGCGACGTCACCGAGCGCCACCTCGCGGCAAAACGCCTCGCCTCCTCCGAGGAGCGCTACCGCCTGCTCGCCGAGAACTCCTCCGACGTCGTGGCCCGCATCCGTCATGGCAGCATCCTCTGGATCTCGCCCTCCGTCTTGCCCACCTTCGGGTGGTCGGTCGACGAATGCGTCGGGAAAAAACTCGAGGACTTCGTCGAGCCCTCCGACCGCCCGCGCTGCGCGGAGAGCATAGCCCGCATCGAGGCCGGAGAAACCGTTCTCGGCCGCCACCGCATTCTGGCCAAGGACGGCACGCACCATTGGATCGAAACCCATGCCAGCCCTTTCCTCAACGGCTACGGGAGACCCGATGGCTTTGTCGCCACCAGCCGCGTGGTGGACGACCAAGTCGCCGTCGAGCAGCAGCTCGAACATCGCGCGCGCACGGACGAACTCACCCAATTGCTCAACCGAAAGGAAGTTCTCAGCCGCATCCAAACACTGAACGGACAAAGCCGACGGACCGGACATGAATTGGCCGTTCTCTTCTGCGACATCGATCGCTTCAAGGAGATCAACGACAGCCATGGACACGCCGCCGGCGACGAGGTGCTGCGCGCGATGGCCGAGCGCTTGCGCCAGACCTTGCGCACCAGCGACGATCTGGCCGCGCGCATCGGAGGTGATGAACTGCTCGTCGTGCTTCACGGTGTGCAAGATTTGTCCAATGCGGTGGAGATCGCCGAAAAATTGCGCGCCGCTGCGGCGGAACCCGTGGCCATTGCCGGCGGTCACGTCCATGCCACGCTCAGCATCGGAGCCACGCTCGCACACAAAGGCGAGAGCACCGACGCACTTGTCGCGCGGGCCGACACCGCCATGTATCGCGCCAAGCAGGGCGGACGCAACCGCGTGGTGACTTTCGACGGCACGGAACCGCATGCAGCGCAGTCAGTTGTGCCCCATGGAATTGTCACATGACGAACACTGCACAGCGGAGATTGGCGACCGCCAGCCCTGGTACAATCAACAGATTCGATCTTGATATCAGCTCATGTATATCCGATCCTCAATCACACATAACTCGCTCACGTCGGTATGCCCATCTGCTGAAAAACAACTCCTCCAACAACAAACCGGTGACACGTATGGGTAAAAAGCGTGCAGGGAAAGTTTTTTTGGGAGGGGAAGCAGGGTTGTGGCACACCTCGCAGGACGGAACGAAAGACGCCGCTGAATCTCAGCGTCCGCTCTCCATGGAGCGGCGCAAGCAGGGCGGGCTCCCGCGCGAGGTGACGGAGCAAATGCAGGAACTCGAACTCCTGGCCAAAAGCCTCCTGCGGTCGCAGGAGGCACAGCAGCAGACGATCAGCCGCGAGTTGCACGACAACATCGCTCAGGTGCTTTCCGCCATCACCGCACGGATCAGTCTGGCCAAAGACACCGCGGTGTCCGCCTGGGTGCGGCACGAACTTACCGATCTGCGCGAGCAGCTCAAAGCCGCCATCGACGATGTGCGCACCCTCGCCCGCGATCTGCGCCCGTCCATCCTCGACCACAACGGGTTCGCCGATGCCCTGGAAAAGCACGGGAACAGCTTCCGTGACCGCACGCGCATGACTCTGGAAATGCAGATCGATCCGAAGGCGGCGAGCATCCTTGATACCGAAAGCCTTACCCACCTTTTCCGCCTTTCGCAGGAAGCCTTGCAGAACATCGAGGAACATTCCGAGGCCACACGCGCCTGGCTGCGCCTCGCGCAGAAGGACGGACACATGCATCTCGAAATCGGCGACAACGGCAACGGCTTCACGGAGCACCGCGTCAAAGAAGCGCAGCGCGACGGACACCTCGGACTCCTCGGCATGCGCGAGCGCGCCGAACTGCTCGGAGGCTCGTTCCTTCTCGAAGCCGTCCCCTCGCAGGGCACTTCCATCCGGGTCACGATCCCCCCCCCCGCAAAAACGCCGCTGAATACAAATCATGAAAACCACCTCAGTCCTCATAGTTGACGACCACCAGATGATGCGCGACGCGCTCGTCAACATCCTCGAACGGCAGCGCGACATCAAAGTCGTGGGCCAGGCCTCCAACGGACGCGAGGGGGCCGACAAAGCCGCCAAACTCAAACCCGACATTGTCACGCTCGATGTGGCCATGCCCGACATGAACGGCCTCGATGCCGCGAAACAAATCCGCCGCCGCTCCGCGGCCACCCGCATCCTCATGGTCACCGCCTACGAGGACGATCTTTACATCCATCACGCGCTCGAAGCCGGGGTGGATGGCTTCGTCTCGAAAAAATCGGCCGCCGAAACGCTGGCCAGCGCTGTCCGCGAAGTGGCGAAAGGTTTGAAAGCCTTTTCCCCCGAAGTGAAACGCCGCATGGAGCAATACGAGAAGACCGAAGGCGGACGCAAACTCATGCGGCGCAAGACCGACACGCTCACCGAGCGCGAGACGGAAGTGCTCCAACTCATCGCCGATGGCAACGCCAACAAGCAAACGGCCGACAAGCTCGGCATC
>JBILUI010000063.1:0-13394 GCA_044371145.1 Chthoniobacterales bacterium
GCCGAGATCCGCTGCCGCGGCAATTTGCTTTTCCAGAAAAGCGATGAGCGCGTTTTTGCTCATGAAGGTGGCGTCGACGACCTCGACGGCCTGAAGCTTGATGCCGTCCTTGAGCACGATCGGCGCTCCGCCGGACGCGGGGCTGAGTTCGATGCGGACGGTGGTCGCGGCCGGAACGGTCACCGACTGCTCGTTGGAGAAAAAGTCGTCCGCACCCATGGTGGCCACGCGAGTCTTCGAGTCCGCGGCCCACGCGCCCATCTTGTGCGGGTGCTTGCGCGCGTAGTCTTTCACCGCTTTGGGTGCGCGCCGGTCGGAATTGCCCTCGCGCAGCACGGGATTGACCGCGCTGCCTTTCACTTTGTCATACCGCTCCTTGGCGTCTTTTTCCGCATCGTTGCCTGGATTCTCGGGATAGTCCGGCAGGGCGAAGCCCTGTTTTTGCAGTTCGGCGATGGCGGCTTTGAGCTGCGGGATGGAGGCGCTGATGTTGGGCAATTTGATGATGTTGGCCTCGGGCCGGAGGGAGAGGGCGCCCAGTTCGGCCAGCGTATCGGGCGTCTTCTGGTCCGCGGGCAGGCGATCGGCGAAAGCGGCGAGGATGCGGCCGGCGAGCGAGATATCGCGCAGTTCGACAGCGATCCCGGCGTGTTTGGCGAATGCCCCGACAATGGGTAGGAAAGAATAAGTCGCGAGAAGCGGAGCTTCGTCGGTCTTGGTGTAGATGATGGTCGGCTGGGACGGCATAAAAAGTCCGCCATTTAAGCGCGCCGTGGCGCGGGGTCAAAGCAAAGCCGTCCGGATCAGGCGGCCGGGGAGGAGGGATCGAGGCGCCGCAAGTAGCCGACCGAGAAAATTCCCGTGTTGTGTCCGTCAGCCCACTTCGGCTGCCAACCGTAGCCTCCGACCATTTCGTAGGAGGACAACTCAAAGCTGGCCGGCGTGTGCTTCACCTCGGGTTTGTCGCCACGGCCGAGAACGTCGGGTTCACCGTTGCAAACGGCACAGGGGCAGGCTTTGCGCAGTTCCTCGAGGGAAAGATACGTTTCGTGTCCGTCGCTCCAGACGATACCGAGTTCCTTCCCGATAATTTGCAGGTTGGTGATTTGTGCGCTCATGCCTGCGGATACGGTCTCGCGCCGAAAATGGACGACCCCACGCGCACGAGCGTCGCGCCCTCCTCGACGGCCGGTTCGAAATCGCCGCTCATGCCCATGGACAACTCGGGCAGGGGGCGGCCGTGGGCGGACTGCAACTCGTCGCGCAATTCGCGCAGCGCACGGAAGACGGGTCGCGCATCCTCCGGATTGTCACTGTAAGGAGCCATGGTCATGAGGCCGCGGATCTGGAGGTGCGGGAGTTTGAGGAGGGTAGGGAATGCTGCGCGCAGTTGGTCGGGAGTGAAGCCGTGCTTGGTTTCTTCGCCCGAGACGTTCACCTCCAGCAGGCCCTCCACGTTTTTTCCGGTCTCTGCCGCGATGCGACTCACCGCCTCGGCCAGCGCGGTGCTGTCAATGCTGTGGAAAAAAGAAAACAAGGGGAGAGCCTGTCGGACTTTGTTTTTCTGCAGATGCCCGATGAAATGCCATTCCAGCCCGGGCGGGCAGGCGGCGATTTTGTCGCGCGCTTCCTGCACACGGCTCTCGCCAAAGACGGTCTGACCCTTTGCTGCCGCGGCCACGACCGCTTCGGCCGGATGTGTCTTGGAGACGGCGACGAGGCGGACGGAGGACGAATCGCGTCCCGCGCGGCGCGCTGAGGCGGATATTTTGTCGCGGATGGCCGAGAGATTGGCGGCGATATTGTCCATTAGTTTTGCTTATGCACCTCGCATGTGCCATTAATCCTGCTCATAGTCGCAATGCAGCTGCTTCTTTTTAAAGTATTCAGCGATCTGGCGGAAACCTCCAGTTTTTCGCAGGCCGCGCGACTCAACGCGGTGACGCAGAGTGCGGTGAGCCAGCAGATCAAGGCCTTGGAGCAACGTTTCGGCTCGCGTCTCATCGAGCGCGGCAAAAGGAACTTCTCGCTCACGCCGGAAGGCCGGGTGTTTCTTGGTGCGGCCCGGGAGATTCTTTCCGTTGTCGGCGATCTCGATGCGCGCCTCGGCGAGATGCGCGAAACGGTGGCCGGGGATCTGCGCCTGGCCGCGGTGCTCAGCGTCGGTCTGCACGAGCTGCCTGCCTACACGCGGCAGTTCATGCGGCAGCATCCGCAGGTCAAAATCCACACCGATTACCTGCGTTCGTCCGAAGTTTATACCGCTGTTTTGTCGGGAAAAACCGACGCGGGCTTCGTTGCTTATCCGGTGGCGCGGCGCGGTCTTGCCTGCGAGGTCATCTGGCGCGACCGGTTGGTCGTGGTGTGCAGCCCTTCGCACCGTCTTGCGCGCCGAGCGCGCGTGGCATTGTCCGATTTGTCGGGGGAAAAATTCATCGCCTTTGCCGCGGACCAACCGACGCGCAAGGCCCTGGACCGCGCTCTGCGCGCCGCACGCGTGTCCATCCGTCCGCAAATGGAGTTTGACAACGTGGAGACGGTGAAGCGCACGGTGGAGATCGGTGACGCAGTCTCCATTCTCCCCCAGGCCACCTTGGCCAACGAGCAGCGCGCCGGCTCGCTTGTCCCGATCGGTATCACGGGAGCGGACATCTGGCGACCGGTCGGGGTTATCACGCGCCGCAACCGCGCGGGCTCGCCGGCCCTGCTCGAATTTTTGGAATTGCTGCGCGCCGGGCAAATGCCGGGCAAGCTTGCCAAACGCTGAATCTTGGCCGATTTATTCCGTCCTTTCGTGCGCCTGCTCATGAAAATCCTCACTCCGGTGCTCTGCGTTGCCGCCCTCAGCGTGGTCGCCTGCGCCCAGGAAAAATCCGATGTCGCGCTCCTGCGGTCCGGGGCGGGCTCGTCCGCGGGCCTGCACCCGCAGTCGCAACCGGCCACAGCCCCGCTGCCGGCGCCTCGTGCCCCGCGCGCTCCCGCGCAATACAACGAAGTTCCCATGTCGCGCCCGATCGTCGCGCTGACTTTCGACGACGGCCCGCATCCCGAATTGACCCCGCAACTGCTCGACATCCTCCGACACAATGGCGTGCGCGCGACCTTCTATGTCATCGGGCGCAATGTCGCGGCTTATCCTGAGATCGCGCGGCGCATCGTGGCCGAGGGCCATGAGATCGCCAACCACACCTACAATCATCCCGCGCTCACCTCGGTCGGCGCAGCCGGCCTGCAAAGGGAATTGACCAGCACCACGCAGATCATCGAGCAGACCACCGGACGGCGTCCGACGAACATGCGTCCTCCCTACGGCGCGATCAACGACCGCGTGCGTGCGGCCATCCTCCGCGACCACGGTCTCGACGTCATTATGTGGTCCTGCGACCCGCTCGACTGGAAACGTCCCGGCGCGCAGGTCGTCCGGCAACGTCTGGTCGACGGTGCGACGCCCGGCGGCATTCTCCTCGCCCACGACATTCACCCGGGAACGATCGAAGCGGTGCCGGGTGCGATCCAAGACTTGAAGGCCAAAGGCTACGGCTTCGCCACGGTGAGCCAGTTGCTCGCGCTGCGAGAAACCAAGCCTGCGCCCCAAGCGCCGGTCTCTGCTCCCGCCGCCGCAGGAGAGCAAAGCGCGGTCCAATAAGTCAGGCCAACCAAGCGGCGCCCGCGGCGAGGGCGGCGGTTGCGCCGAGCACGAGCAGGACGGGCCGGCGCATGGAGGCACTGCCCAGTGCCGCGGCAAATCCGGCTTTGAGCAAGGCATTCGCCATGGCGGCAACGAGGAGCGCGCGGGTGCCCTCGTTGGCCGCGAGGTGACCCGCCTTCTGCAGTTGGGCGAGAGACAGTGAGATGGCGTCGAGGTCGGTGAGCCCCGAAAAAAAGCTCGCGACATAAAGTCCGGTTCCGCCAAAGACGTCTTGCGCCCACCGCACGAGGAGGACGATCAGCGCGTAGAGGATGGCGAACTGGATGGCCACGCGCAGGTTGAGGGGGTTGTGCGCCTCCGCTGGACGGGCGGGTCCAGACGTCTCCCCGCCGCGAAAGTGGCGCCAACTCCACGCGGCGAAGACCAGCGCAGGCACGGCCATCAGCGCGAGCCACGGCGCGGAGGAGGCAAGAAGTGTCGGACTGACCGCTCCGACGAGGACGGCGACGCGTCCGAGCATGACGGTGCAGGCCAGAATCACGGCCAACGCGCAGACGTATCCGACGCCGGGCCTTTCTTTGCTTTCGCGGCTCATGGCCAGCGTGGTCGCCGTGCTCGAAGCCAAGCCGCCGAGCAATCCGGTCATGGCCAAGCCGCGGTTCTCGCCGAAAATCCGCACGGCAACGTATCCGGCGAAACCCAGACCCGAGACCAGCACGACCATAAGCCAGATGTTGAACGGGTTGAATGCGCCGTAGGGTCCGTAGGGCTTGTCCGGCACGAGCGGAAGGACGATGCCGGTGACGGCGGCAAATTGGAGAGCTTGATAGACATCGGTGCTGGTGAATTTGCGCGACATTTTGTGCAGCCAGTCTTTCGACGCGAGCAGCACGACGAGCGAGACGGCCACCACCACGGAAGTTTTCACTTCGCCGTAGGCAACGAGGCCGCCGAGCAGATAGGTGGCGAGGCTGACGCCTGCGGTGGTCAGTCCGATGTCGCGGTCGCGGATGGCGCGACGGTAAAGAAAGAGCGAAACGAGCAGAACCATACCGACGAACCCGGCGAGGAAGATTCCCGGTTGGTGCCCGCGGTCGATCCACGCACACAAAGTGCCCAGCGCGGCCCACACCGCGAAAGTTCTCGCCCCGGCGACGGTTTCCGCTTTCGGGTGGGTCCGCTGGCCGCTCCACTGCCGCTCCAAGCCGAGCAGCGCGCCGAGCGACGCGCTGACCAGCAGGGCTTTGAGTAGTTCCGGCATGCGTTCAGTTTATGCGGGCGCCTCGGGCGTCCGTCGATCGCTTTTGTAGCGGCGCTCTATGAGCGTCGGACCACAAATTCAGAAAGGCACCGACGGCCATAGACCGCCGCTTCAAGTATCGGGAGAGCCTCACACCCCCGCATCGACCGGCAAAGGCGCCCGTCGCGGCGGGTGTTGCGGCGTCGGCGCCGGATCGCGCGGGACATTCCCGCCATCGTCACCGCCTTCGCGCTCGTGCGGATCGAATAAATGGTCCCACGCGATGAAGATCGATTTGGAATGGCGCGCGAAGAGGATGTTGAAGACGACCACGGGAACGACGACCGCCGCGATGAGGTTCCATACTGGCCACTCGTAGAACCATTCGAAGACAAGATAGAGAATGAGACCGAGCAGCGCGGCCACGCCGTAGTTGATGGCCCAGACGGAGAGCAAAAAATAGCCGGGCTCACGGTCGTAGGCGTAGCCGCAGCGCGGACATCCGTCGAGCGGTGTGAACCAGTCGTTCAAGCTGCGCGTGCGCGCGAGCGGAGGAAAGATCGGCGTGCTGCCGCAGACCGGACAACGCAAGCGCATGGCGCGCCTGAAATAATCGCGGGCTTTGGGCCAGGTGATTTCCCCGGTCATGCTCTGTCTTTACGCCCGGCGGGCGCCCGGGTCAAAGCCGCGCGCGGTGTCAGGCGGCGCGGCGCGAAACGCGCTGGACGAAGGCCGCCATGCGTTCCATGGCGATTTTGATCTGATCGAGCGAGGTGGCGTAGCTGCAGCGCACGAAACCTTCGCCCGAAGGACCGAAGGCGGTTCCCGGGACGACCGCGACTTTTTCTTCCTCGAGCAGACGCATGGCGAAGTCGCGGCTGGAGAGTCCGGTCGAACGGATTTCGGGGAAAACGTAGAACGCGCCTTTGGGCAGGTGGCAGCGCAGGCCCATGTCGTTCAGTGCGGAAACGATGAAGTTGCGGCGCAGCTCGTATTTCTCCCGCATGTGCGCGACGGCTGGCTCGCCGTGCTCGAGCGCCTCGATGGCCGCGTCCTGCGCCATGATCGGAGCGCAGAGGATGGCGTATTGATGGATCTTCATCATCGCCTCGATGAGCGGGCGAGGGGCGCAGGCATAGCCGATGCGAAATCCGGTCATGGCCCAACCCTTGCTCAGTCCGTGCAGGAAGACAGTGCGATCGCGCATGCCGGGCAGCGAGGCGATGGAAACATGCTCCGCGCCATCGTAGGTCAACTCGGCGTAGATTTCGTCGGAAAGAACGATGAGGTCGTGCTTGATGCAGACGTCAGCGATTTCCTGCAGCGCCTCGCGCGGCATGGTCGCGCCGGTCGGATTGGTCGGGAAGTTGAGGAGAAGGACTTTCGACTTTGGCGTGATGCGTTTTTCCAGTTCATCCGCGCGCAACCGGAAGTCGTCCTTCTCGTGCACCGGCACGGCGACCGGCCTGCCGTGGGCCAGCACCACACTCGGGCCGTAGCTGACGTAGCAGGGTTCGTGGTAAAGCACCTCGTCGCCGGGGTTGACCAGCGCGCGCAGGGCGATGTCGATCGCTTCGGAGACACCGACCGAAACGAGCACTTCGGACGGCGCGTGATACATCACGCCGAAGTGGCGCGCGACATAGGAGGCGATGGCTTCGCGCAGCTTGGGCAGACCGAGATTCGAGGTGTATCCGGTGCGGCCTTTTTCCAGCGAGAAAAGGGCGGCTTCGCGGATGTGCCAGGGCGTGGCGAAGTCGGGTTCGCCGATGCCGAGCGAAATGACATCGTGCATCGACTGCACGATCTCGAAGAAGTCGCGGATGCCGGACCGCGGGATATCGCGCACGTGCGCGGCGATTTTGTCGTCCATGGCCGCGGGGAAGTTACGGGCTGACCGCGAGACGCTCCTCTTCCGTGTCGGCTGTGAAGAGCGCGCCGTTTTCTTTGTAGGTCTTCAGGCGGAAAAGCGTGGCGGTGGAAATGACCGCTTCGATCGTGCTGAGCTTTTCCGAGACGAAGCTGGCCACCTCGCGCAGGCTGGTGCCCTGCACGACAACGAGGAGATCGTATCCGCCGCTGATCAGGTAACAGCTGACCACTTGGTCGAATTTGGCGATGCGCTCGGCGATGCGGTCGAATCCGCCGCCGCGCTCCGGCGTGATGCGGACTTCAATGAAGGCGGTGACCGTGTTTTTGTCCAACCGCTCGCGGTCGACGATGGCTTGGTATCCGCGAATGACGCCGTCCTTTTCCAGCGAGGCGATGCGGGCGTCGACCTCCTCCACGGTGAGGTTCAATTGGCGCGCGAGGTCTTCGCGGGACGCTTTGGCGTCCTGTTGCAAGAGGCGTATCAGGGTTTCCATGGCCGGAATCGGGCGCAAACTATGCGCAGAAGGGGTCTTTTAAGCAAGGAACAGAGCGTCTTGCGCTTGCCAAAACGGAGTTTTGCCTCTTATGTGGAGGGTCTTGTCGCGCCGAAGTAGCTCAGTTGGTAGAGCAGCGCATTCGTAATGCGCGGGTCAGGGGTTCGAATCCCCTCTTCGGCTCCACTTTACACAAAAAGCCCGAGCATCTTCCGGGCAAAGCCTCCGTTCGTTCGCTTGTGTGATCGAGGATGCGCCAATTAGTTCTGGCGTCCTTCAGTCCTGGTCTGCGGCTTGATGGCAAATAAGACCGCGCAGGCGGCGAGGGGGCAGAGAAAAATAAACCAGCGCGCGAAAGCGTTCGATTGAGCCCAACCGACAATGATCCCCGGTTCACCGTAGCAGATCGCGGCGAGGATCGCCGCCGTAGCCCAGACGAGAACTTGGTTGTTTTTCAACGCCGATACGAAAAGGGCGAGGAGCAAGGGGAAGAGCATCATGTTGTCATAATGCACATGGTAAAATCCGGAATAACCCAAGGCAGCGCACAGCGCAGCGGCGTTTTCTATGGATATGGATTGCGCGTGGCGACGGGCGAATACCCACAAGGCACCGGCGAGGAGCGCGAGAAGCAACAGGGCGAGGGCTGTTGCCCGGAAAGGGTTGAGCCCGCTCGCGCCCATCCATATTCCCGCGGCATTTTCCTGCTGCGCCATGTAGCCGATGCGGTGGCTCAGCATGCCGTTGACGACAAGGTTTTCCAGCGAGGTGCCGGTCCAGAGCAGGGCAAGACCGCTGAGAGCGGCAAGGCAGACCGCGCCCACGAACAGTCCCAAGATGTTCCGTCGTTCCCCGAGAAAAAAGAGCAACGCGAAAGCCACGGCGATCTGCGGTTTGATCATGGCCAATGACCAGCAAAGGCCCGCCGCCACCGGCCGTTTGTTTTGCAGCAGCATAACCTGCGCAATGATCAAACCGGTGCTGATGATGGAGAACTGCCCTTGGCAGAGCGCGACGAAGTTGCCAGAGAAAGCCAAAGGAATCGCCGCGCCGAGAGCGGCCGCTGCAGGACCTGCAAAACGCAATTGTGAGGCACCGTAAAAGGCCATGAGTCCGAGTGCAGCTACGCTTAGAAGCTGGAACAAGGCGCGGTCCGGGTTGTATCCGGGGGGAGCGAAGAGCGGGGTGAACATGCTGAATGCATAGGGAGGATAGACCGTGTAGTTTGTGATGCCGGCATGTCCGTCGGCGGTGGCGACCAGTCCGTGTGGATAAATGCGTTCCGCGAAAATCGCGTGCTCGTCATTGCGCAGTTTTAGGTCGATGTCTTGATTTGTCTGCCAGGGCAAGGAAAGCCCGCGCCCGATGTAAGCCGCGCCGCCGGCAAAAAGGACGGCTGCCACAAGCCAAATCACGGCGCCCGGTGGACGAAAACGCTTCATTGTTCGGAGAATTTCACAGATTGCCGGCGGACCAGCAAAACAAACCCATTTCTACCGCGACTTTTCGTTGGCAGGAGTGATCGAGCGCGGAATATTGGCAGTGCTCACATGCCCGCGCCCGCCCGCCCACGATCTTTTCTTTTCATCACGTCCTGTCCCGAGGTGTGGGGTGGGAGCGAAGAGCTGTGGGCTGGGGTGGCCATCGAGCTGCGCAAGCGTGGCCATCGCGTCATGTGCGGCCGAACCGAACCGGCGAAAAAGTGGAAGCAGCACGCCAAGTGGAGGCAACTTCATGCGTCCGGCATCAGGGTTGGCGCATTCGGGGTGCCGACCCTCTTGCGCGCTGTTCCGGACGCTTTTCTGCGCTACTTGGAGCCATTTGCGCCCTTCTTCTACGGTTTGCGCAACAGGGCGCTGGCTTTTTGGCTGCGTCGCCTCGATCCCGATCTTGTCGTTATCGCGCAGGGCAACACTTACGACGGCATGTATTCCGTGGAGATGCCGCTGATCGTGCAATACACCGGCAAACCTTACGTGCTGGTCTGCCAGAAAAATGCCGAAACCGAATGGCCGAGCGATTTTATGCGCGCGCGGAATCGCGGTCATTTCGCCAAGGCGAAAAAAGTTTATTTTGTCTCGGAGCACAACCGCACCATCGCGGAGCGCCAGCTTGGCATGGCCTTCGGGAACGCGGAAGTCGTCCGGAATCCTTTCAATATCAGCACGCGCGAACCTTTGCCTTGGCCAAAACGGGCAAATGGCATCTTTCGCCTCGCCTGTGTCGGCCGGCTTTACGCCAAGGAAAAAGGGCAGGACATCCTTCTGGAAGTGCTGGCCCGGCCGCAATGGCGCGAGCGGCCTATTGAGGTAAGTTTCCATGGCTCGGGAGCCGATGCGGCCGGGCTTGAGGGGATGGCCGAATTTCTCGGATTGAAGAATGTCCGGTTCCGCGGCTTCAGCGACGACGTCACGGCGATCTGGCGTGAGAACCATGCGCTTGTGCTTCCCTCGCGGGCCGAGGGTCTGCCGCTTGCGCAAGTTGAAGCCATGATTTGCGGACGCGTGTGCATCATGTGCCCGGCAGGAGGTGCGGGTGAGATTCTTGAAGACGGCATCACGGGTTTCGTCGCCTCCGCTTCCACGCCCGACGCCCTCGACGAAGCCATGGAGCGCGCTTGGACCAAGCGGGAAGAATGGCCGGAGATCGGCCGCAATGCTTCGGCAAGTGTCTGGCGGTATTTTCCACACGATCCGTGTGCGGTCTTGGCGGACAAATTGGAGGCCATGCTGTGAGCGGGCGTCTGGCCTCCTTTTTCGCGCCAGTGCGGGCGAAGACTTGGTGGGAGTTCAAAACACCCGTGTTCCTCGGTGTGGCTTATCTCTCCGCTTTGGTCGGCGGTATTTCTTTTGCCGAGGCCTGGCCGGCCTTTCTTGCGGTGATGTTCGCGATCATTCCACTCGCTTCCTATGTCTGTGTGATCAACGACATCACCGACGAGGGCACCGACCGGCAAGCAGGCAAGAGCAACACCGTGGCGGGTAAGTCGGTTGCGTTCAAGGCATCCTGGCTGGGAGCGTGTTTTCTTGCGGGGTTGATTGCCGCGTATTTTTGCTTCCGCGGAAACACCTCTGCGTTGCTGCTCTACGCGGCCAACTGGATCGCGTTTGCTCTTTACTCGGTGCCGCCGTTCCGACTGAAGGAGAGGGGAGTTGCGGGGGTTGTTGCGGATGCGTGCGGCGGTATGGTCTTGCCCGCGTTCTGGAGCGCGCTGCTGGTTGATCCATCCGCCTCGGCCGCTTTTCTTTCGTGTTTGGCGATGTGGGCGCTCGCATTCGGGCTGCGCGGGATCATCTTCCACCAGCTTGGTGATCTGGGGGCCGACCGAACGGCCGGAGTTCGAACCATGGCCGTCCGCCTGGGCGCGGCGAACCTTCGGGCGTTGGTCCGGTTTGTGCTCTTGCCGGTTGAACTAATTTCCTTGGGCTCCCTGCTTTGGTGGGGCGGCTCCATGTTTGCCGCGCCGCTGCTTGCCGCTTATGTGTTGTTGCAATTCGCGCTTTGGAAGTGGCTCCGCATTCGCACCGTTGTTGCGGAACCCCTGCCGCGCTCGCGCATCATGCTGTTGAAGTATTACCAAGTGTGGTTCCCGCTCACCTCCGTGTTCGCTCTGTCTTTGCATGATGTGACCGTGTTGATCTGCATTCCGCTGCACGCCATGCTTTTCCCTGACACCTGGAAGCGTTTGGGTGAACATATGAGCAGTATCCGCCACAACATGAAATATCCCCCGGATTGGAAAAGTTTGGCGGTCAACGGACGATGAAATCAACTCGGCGGCAGACAGTGGTGGTTTATTCGCCGGCGTCGGCGCTGAGGTCTCCCGCGGGCTTTCTGTGCGAGGCGTTTGCTGATCTCCGTCGTTCGTGGGAGCCGGCCAAGCATCTCTTTCTCAAAAATCTCCGCGGCCGGCACAGGCAAAGTTTTCTCGGCTACGCATGGTTGCTGCTCCCGCCGCTGGCCACCGCTCTCGTTTGGACGGGACTGAATTACTCGGGCATCATTTCCGTCGGGGAGACCAGGGTTCCTTACCCGCTGTTCGTGCTGATCGGGACGATGTTCTGGTCGGCGTTTGTCGAAGCGCTGAAGTGCCCCATCATGGATTTGAGAAATGCGCGGGACATTTTGCTCAAGGTCCGTATGCCGCACGAAGCGGTGGTTCTGGCCGGTCTAGGTGCTGTCTTCTTCAACTTTGCAATCCGTGCCTCTTTGGTGGCGGTCGCGTTCATTTTCTATGGCTACATTCCGGGTTGGACGGTTTTTCTGACCCCTTTCGTTTTGCTTTCGATTGTTTGTCTCGGCTTAGCCATCGGGCTTTGGTTGGCGCCGGTCGGCCTTCTCTACGATGACGTGAACCGCACTTTGGATGTCCTCCTTGGCTTCGGTTTTCTCATTACGCCCATTGTTTATCCGGCTCCAAAAGCCTGGCCGCTTTCTTTGATCGCCGACCTGAATCCGCTGGTTCCGCTGCTGGGAACCGGGCGGCGCTGGTTGCAGGGCTTCGAGGTTCCAGCGGCCCCCGGATTTCTGGCTGTCAGCATGGTTTCCCTCGTGGCCCTGCTGGGGGGGTGGTTGTTTTACCGGGTGGCCAAGCCACATGTTGTCTCGCGGATGTGAAAACCTCCCGAAGCAATCCAACCGCCGATCCGCCGCTTTGCGATCTCTCGTGGGCCGGTTCGAAGCCTGACGCCCATGCGCGTTATGCGGAAGCGAGGAACCGCGGTTCGGTTTGTTATGATGCGGGGCAGAATGCGTGGATCGTCCTCGGCTACGAGGCGGCCGTTGCGTGCCTCAAGGATGTGGAGCGATTGAGCAACGACCCGGTGGCAGAATTCGATCCTTTTGTGGCCGGTAGCGATCCGCCGGACCACACGAAATACCGACGCATCCTGCAAGATTCCATGCGTGCTTTTGACCGGGCCGCTGTTGTCGAATTCGCGAACAGCTGGCTGGACGGTTTCTGCGCGCGCCTTGCGCCGGGAGAAATCTTCGACGCGGTGAAAGAGTTGGGGTGTCCGCTGCCCGAGCGTTTCGGCGGATACATGCTCGGGCTCAACGATGCCGAAACAGAACGGCTGATTTCGCTGCGGCCGGCCAATCGTACCCAGCTCTTGGAAAGCTGGCCGGGTGTGACGGAATTCTTCGAGCAGATCGTGGCCACTAAGGGCGAAGACGAGCGCCCGGGCGTGCTCGGAGCGCTCCTTTCTCACGCGAGCGCAGATCCTCTTTCAAACGGGGAGTTGGTCGGGCTTTTGCGGTTGCTCTGGTTTGCCGGAACCTCGACCAGCACAAATTTCCTCCCGTCCTTGTTGCTTTTGATGTTGCGGCACCCTCATGTCGTGCAAGATATGCGAACGAGCCCGGCTCTTGTTCCGGCGTTTGTGTCAGAAGCTTTGCGCTTGGAGGGATCGATTGCCTTTGTCCACCGGCGTGCGAGATCATCCTTCGATCTTGGCGGACAAAAAATACGGGCGAATGACAGCCTGCGCATCTGTCTCCTCGCCGCCAACAGCGATCCGGCTGTTTTTCCAGAGCCGGGAAAAATCGATCTCACCCGACCGGCATCACGCCAAATCGCTTTCGGTGTCGGTGTCCACCACTGTCTCGGCGGATACATCGCCCGTGCCTTGGCCGAGACCGTGGTGATTCGCACTCTGCCATATGCCACGCGCTTGGCGGCTGCGGAACCTCTCGAAAAATTGTCCTACGAGGAAGGGAATATGCGCGGACTCAAACGGCTTCTTCTCACGGTGTCATGAGTCTGGAAACGGAGAACCCGCAGCCCGTCGTGTCGATTTCCAACGTCGGGAAAAAATTCGCCAAGAGCTTGGGCCAGACTTTGCGCTACGGGCTGGCCGATATCAGCGGCGACTTGCTCATGCTGAAGGGCAAATCAAAAGTCCTGCGGCCCGGTGAATTTTGGGCGTTGGATGATGTTTCTTTCGAAGTCCAGCGGGGCGACGCGCTCGCCATCATCGGGCGCAACGGTTCGGGGAAAAGCACGCTGCTCAAGCTCCTCTATGGACTGATCAAACCAGACGTTGGCGAGATCACGATTCGCGGTCGCATGGCGGCGATCATCGAGCTGGGGGCGGGCTTCGATCCGATTCTTTCCGGTCGCGAGAATGTCTTTATCAAC
>JBILUI010000184.1:0-3702 GCA_044371145.1 Chthoniobacterales bacterium
GGCTGCATCCTCCTTGTCGATCTTGTCGGGAACACCGACGTAGCCGAGGAAATGCGAGCCGAGGGCTCCGTAGACATAGCGCCGGACCGGGCGCACGGTGAGGTTGACGCCGGCAAGGTCGACGCCGTGTTCGGCGAAACGGGCCATCGATTCGTAGTCCAGATCCTCCGCGTAGGTGAAGGGGACTTCGGTTTCGTTGCGGAAGTGGTTGCGCAGGGCGTCGGCGTTGTAGTCGCGGGCCAACCCGAGTTCCGACAAGCGCGGGATGACCGCTTCGTTGACGATTTTGACGATATCCGGCTCGGATTTGTCCGCCATCATGCCGCCGACGGTGGTGCGGTAGTTGCGCATCGGAATATCGCCGAAGCGGTTGCGGTATTCGCGCACGATATCCGGAAGATACAACTCGAGAGTGTTGCTCGCGCGGTTTTGCGCGAAATGCATCCCGTTGCGGTCGAGGATTTCCCCGCGCACGGCGGGCAGGCGCACGCTCACCTGCGAGGTGCTGCGGATGCGCGAGGTGTATTCCGAGCCGCGCGCCACCTGCACATACCAGAGGCGCCCGAGGAGCATGAGAAAGACGGACAGCGCCACGGCGCCGAGCACCGCGATGCGGAATTCGTGGGTGCGCCGGATCATCGCTTCACACGGTGCCCCCGCCGGCCGGGATCAAAGCCGGGGAAGAGGCTGAAAAAGAAAAAAAACAAAGGCGCGAGGAGCAGCGCGGCCAGAGCGGGCCCGGCCAGCTGGGCGAAGACCGCCCCGTTGAGCACGAACGACTCACGCCGAAGGCAGACGGTGAGGTATTGGCCGGTGAGAAGAAGGAACGTCGCCGCACCCGAGGCGAGGCAGTGGGTTTCCCAGCGCAGACCGGATGGAGCGGGCGCGACCAAGCGGAGCACGGCGGCAAGGAAAACATAGAAGAGCATAGACCAGCCGAGGGCGATTTCAACGTGCTCACCGTCGACGTGGAGCATGGCGAGGTCGCCGAGCAATCCCGCGTAGAGAGCGAAAGCCAGCGCCGCGGGGAAGGGAAACCAGAGCGCCGCGAAACAGACGATGATGGGCAGAAGATAAACGTGCGCGCCGGCGAAAAAGGGCATGGCCGGCAGAAATTCCTGCACGATGACGGCCAGGTAGGCCGACACGACGAGCACGGCGGCGCGGATCATTTTGTGCCGCGAACCACGAATACGTCCTCGAGGCGGCCCAAGTCCGCGGCCGGCTCGATGATAGCCTGCCCGTCGAGTTCACGTGTCCGGAATTCCCTCACTGTGCCCAGCGGGATACCCGCGGGGAAGACGCCGCCGCTCACCCCAGCCGTGACAATTTTCATGCCCGGTTTGATGTCGGCGTTGCGTTTGAGAAAGTTGAGCACGAGGGTCGGGGTGCCTTCACCCGCGGTCCGCTGCCCGGAAAGTATGCCTTGGTCGCCCGTCTCCTCGACGCGCGCGGCGACCTGGCAGGTCTCGTCGGTCAGCAGCAAGACCATGGAAATGTCCTTGGCCACCGTGGTGGTGCGCCCGACGAGTCCGTCGGCGGTGAGCACGGGTTGCGCGGAATCGATCTCGCTGCCGAAACCGCGGTTGATTTTGACGCTGCTCCACCAGCTGCCGGAATCGCGGCTGACGACTTGCGCGGGAACGAGACTGAAGGCGGAGCGTTCGCGGTAGCCGAGCGTGTCGCGCAGGCGGCGGTTTTCCTCGGCAAGATCCTTGAGCAACTGCGACGAGGCGCGCAGCTCGTTGTTTTGCGCGGTGAGGGCGGCGTTTTCCGCCTCGATCTCATCGACGGTCCTCAATCCCTTGTTGAGCTCGCTGATGCGGTTGTTGATCGCCGCACCGGCCTGGATGGCGGGGGTCGAGACGTCGAAAAACCGGCTTTGCCAGGCGCGCATGCGGCCCGGCGAAAAGGCGAGGAAGATGACCGCGACGATCACTGCCGCGGCGAGAAGGACGATATGCAGCGGTTTCATGGGCGGTGGCCCGCCTCAGCCCGTGGCACTCCCCGGTCAGGCCGCGGGGAGGATGGTGCGCTGGGTGCTGTTTTGGGCGATGCTGCGGAGAACTTCGATTTCACTGAGGACGCGTCCCGTGCCCTCGGCCACGGCGCTGAGCGGATCGTCCGCGATATGCACCGGGAGATTGGTCTCTTCGCGCAGGAGCTGGTCGAGCCCGCGCAGAAGGGCGCCGCCGCCGGCCAGGACCATCCCGCGATCGACCAGATCGGAGGAAAGTTCGGGCGGGCAGCGTTCGAGGGTGGTGCGGACGGCGTCGACGATGCTGTTGAGCGGTTCGGCAAGCGCCTCGCGCACCTCTTGGGAGGTTAGGGTGATTGTTTTCGGAAGCCCCGCGACGAGGTCGCGACCTTTGACTTCCATGGAAGTTTCTTTCGGCAACTTGATGGCGGAGCCGAGCTTGATCTTGATGTCCTCGGCGGTGCGTTCGCCGATGGCCAGGTTGAAATTCCTTTTGAGGTATTGGACGATGGCTTCGTCGAGTTCGTCACCGGCCACGCGCACACTGCGGCTGAAGACGATGCCAGCGAGCGAAATGAGCGCGACTTCTGTCGTGCCGCCGCCGATGTCGATGATCATGTTGCCCGCCGCTTCCTGGATGGGCAGGCCGACGCCGATCGCCGCGGCCATCGGTTCTTCGATGAGATAAACTTCGCGCGCGCCGGCGTGCGTGGCTGAATCTTTCACCGCGCGTTTTTCCACTTCGGTGATTCCCGAAGGAACGGCGATTACCACGCGAGGGCGCACCATGCGGCGTCCGCCGTGCGCTTTGCTGATGAGGTGCGAGAGCATGGCCTCGGTGATCTCGAAATCGGCGATGACGCCGTCCTTGAGCGGGCGGATGGCGACGATGTTGCCCGGTGTGCGGCCGAGCATGCGCTTGGCCTCGTTGCCGACGGCGAGGACTTTATTTGTGCCGGCCTGGACGGCGACGACCGAAGGTTCGCGCAGGACGATGCCCTGATCGCGGACGTAAACCAGCGTGTTGGCGGTGCCGAGATCAATCCCGATATCGCTCGACAATAAACCGAAAAATTTCCTGAACATTCTCTTGTGGTGCGGCGTGGTTCGCGGGGAACCGGCCTCCTGACTGGTTTCCACTGACTACGACCCGCCTAGTAATCTGGGAAGAGCGCCTCCGGTCAAGGAAATTGGGCGGGGACGGCCTCGGCAAAACTTGAGTGTCGGCACCCGCCCTGCGACCTTGGCCGGTCAGAGTGGCAGCCCAACACACCCATTTCCCGATGAGCGGACGCGAGCGCTTCCTTGCCGCCTGCTTTTGCCAACAGGTGGATCGTCCGCCGGTTTGGATGATGCGACAGGCCGGACGCTACCTGCCCGAATACCGGGCACTGAAAGCAAAGCACAGCTTCCTCGAAATGGTGCGGTCGCCCGCTTTGGCCACGGAAGTCACCATGCAGCCGATCCGGCGCTACGGATTCGATGCCGCCATCATTTTCAGCGACATCCTTGTGGTTCCCGAGGCGCTCGGACAGGGCTACGGGTTCCGCGAAAGCAAGGGCGTCGACATGCAGTTCGCCGTCCGTTCAACCGCCGATTTGCAAAAACTTTCCGTCGAGGGCGCGGATGAGCGGTTGGGTTATGTCTACGGTGCACTTGCTTCGACGAAGAAAGAATTGGGCGACGCGCATGCCCTCATCGGCTTCGGCGGTTCCCCGTGGACG
>JBILUI010000064.1:0-13265 GCA_044371145.1 Chthoniobacterales bacterium
ACCCAAAGTCAGTGTGCCGGAATTCACATTGATCGCCGTTGCCGCTGCCGTGCCGTTCAAAGCTGCGCTGCCACCGACGTTGATCGTGCCCGCGCCGAGATTGCCGGTTACTGTTCCGCCGTTTAGCGCATACGTGCTCGCCGTGATAGTGCCGCTGCCATCCAAAGCGCCGCTGCTGATTGCAAAACTTCCGACCGTGTCGCTATTGGCACCTAAACCCAGCGTGCCGCCGCTGATCGTTAGAGCCAGACCGTTGTCTAAGCGATTGGCCGAGCCAAGATTGATTGTGCCACCACTGACCACGAGATTCGTCGTGCCAAGGGTTCCGTTCAATGTGGTCGTGCCAGCGCTGTTGGTGGCCGCACCGGCGCCGACGTTTGCGTCGATGGTTCCGCCCTGTAGCGAGTAACTCGCCGCAGTTAAAGTGCCGCTCCCACCCAGGGTGCCACTGCTGATCGTAAGAGTTCCCACAGTATCGTTGTTTGCACCCATGCCAAGCGTGCCTCCCGCAATCGTTACGTTGGCGGCATCGGCTAGGCGATTAGCCGAACCAAGGTTCATTGTGCCGCTGTTCACGTTGACCGTTGTCGCACTCAGCGTTCCGTTCAGCGCTGTAGTCCCAGTCGTGACTGTCGCTGTGCCTGCACCGAGATTGCCAGCCACGGTTCCGCCCTGCAGAGCGTAAGTGGATGCCGTCAGCGTTCCATTCGTGAACGTGCCGCCTGACTGCACAAAAGAACCAATCGTGTCCGTGAAGCCTCCAAAATTAACCGTGCCACCCGCATTCGTTAGTGCTGACGAGTCGGACATCTGGTTTGAGTTTGCGAGCAGCAGCGTACCAGCGCTGGCCAAGATGTCGCCGCCGGAGACGTTGAGCCCAGCCGTTTTGTTGAACAGCAGAGTTCCCGCCGATAGGGTCGTGAGACCACTGTAAGTATTGGCATTTGTGCCGCCGATAGTGAGCGTGCCGGCCCCGGTTTTGGTGAAGCCGTTGCTCTCAGCGCTATCTTGCTTGATGAGACTAAAAATTCGGATATGGCCAGCGGAGTTGGAGACGTTGATTGTTCCGCTCGTCGCAAGTTGCAGGTCCATCAACCGACTACTCCCATTGGTAAGAGTCAATGTTCCCGTCCCTAAGCTAACGAGCAAATTTGTTTCCGCACCGGTTCCAGAAATTCGCATCTGTCCGCCGACAGTGGTCGAGGAATTGTTCAGCGTGATGTTGCCGGAATCTTGTTTAAGTATGGAACCTATTTCGAGAGTGCCGCTTACGTTGTTAAGGTTGATTCCAATCGTCGCCAGGTTGGTTGAGTTCGTAAAACGCGCAATAGATGTGCTGTTTGTTGGAGCAGTCGTCGAGGTCACACCGTTTGTTTGCCATTGCGCGACTTGTAAATAGGTTGTGCTACTCCCGGTGTTAGTCCACGTGTAGGTGGTCTGCGCATTCGCTTGCGGCTCGGCGAGGAGCGCGAGCAGGGCAGCAAGAGCGGCGAGCAGTCGGTCGGTGCGGAGGATTTTGTTTTTCATGGGGATATTTCGAGTTGGCAGTCGTCAGTTGGCGGTTGGCAGGAGAGGAAAGTTGGCGGATTAGGAAGTTGGCAGTGGTCAGTTGGCGGAGATCAGATAGCGGATGGAAAATGGCGGATGTCGGAAGAAAAACTAAGCAGTTTGCGTGCCGAAAATTGCAGCGGGCGGTGATTTCCGCGGAGCGCCCGAACTGCAGCGCCCGCACCACGTGAATTGACGGCGAAAACCTCGGTCATGACGCCGGAAACGATGGCGTCCTCCCCCCTTTCCGACAATGCCTTTAGTGTGAAACTTTCGTAACAAACGACCCCGGCCGCGCGACGAATGTTTTGCGGCCGCTCGCGTTCAGCGATGGCAGTGTGTGGGGTCATTGCTCCGGGGGAGAGCTGTCTTGGGGTAGACAGATAAAACTACGGCGCCTTTTTCCGCGATTCAACAGATATTTCCAAGCTTAATTCCTAATTGTGAATAACTTACAAAATGAGAAACTACCCGCAAATCGCCTCTTCCCAATCCAGCCACAGCCGAGCGCAGCGAACCGAGGCTCGGCGAGATGGGTCGCAGCAGCGACCAAACAGACAGCTCGAAGAGCTAAGCGCAGCGGTCAAATTAACGCGGATGGACACGGATAAAAGCCAAAGATACGGCCCGGGCGCCTGATTGCCTCCCGACTAACTTGCGGGAGTTACTCTGTTGAATAGGAAGAAGAACAGGCCACGGATGGAAGAAGATAGCAGAGGATAGAGCGAGGCGCGCTGACACGCGCCCCGCTCAAGGCTTCGGTCCGGAGACTGTGTTTGCGCCGTGTCAGCGGCGCGAACACCATCTTCTGTCATCCTCTTCCATCCGTGGCTTTCTGACCTCTGACCTGCCTGCCAAAGTTCAAAGCCTTCGCAAACCCAGTTACTCCCGGCACACACCCACCAACGCGTGGGTTCAGGGACTAAGGGCCATCTTCTAGAAAGCCATCTCCGTCCCGCAGATGCGAGACTCCGGTTCGCAAAGCCTCGGTTTCAGCAGAAAAAACCATCGCCCGAGAAAACGACGAAACACGCGCGCTTCCTGACTGAGAGTTGGTCACCACTCAGCATTCACGCTTAGATTTCAGCCTCTGCAAAAAGCGCGGCGAAGGAGACAATCGCGGCAACAACCGCAGGCAAACAACGAAAAGAGCAGCACGGCGGCAAGCCAAGTGCCGGGTTCGGGAATAGCCGTGATGGTGAAGGTCTGCGTGGTTTGGTTCCATGTGGCGGAGGAAAACCCGCCGTTGGTGAATTCGAAAAGCGAGGAGTTGTTGATCGAACTGCTGAGGTCGGACCCGAAAACCAAGGTGCTGCCGGGCGCGCTGAAGTTGTTGATGACCAATTTGAGCGCGCTGGGAGTGTAGGCGCCGAAAGTGAAATTGCCCGCCGCTCCCGTGCCGTAGTCGAGGAATGATGCGGCCGTCAGGTTGAGGTTGCCAAAGACCTCGCTCACGCCGCCGGCACGCGCAATGGTGCCTCCGGACAAGGTGATCGCCGCCACATCGGAAACTTGACCCGACGTGGCGAGGAGGAGTGTCGCGCCGCTTTCCACGCGGATGGACGCTGTTGCACCGAGCGCTGCGTTTCCCCCGGTGCCGGCAAGCTCGAGGGTGCCCGCGGCGATGCGCGTCGCGCCGGTGAAGCTGTTGCCGCCGCTGAGAACAAGTCTGCTCGTCGGGCTGTTTTGCAGAATGCCGGTGACATTGGCGCCGATGGTTCCCGACACGGTGGTGTTCGCGCTGCCGCTGCCGTCGTTGATCAGCGCGCCGAAATGTCCGACGGCGCCCGACAAAGCGATCGAGCCGGCAGCGGACGAACGCAAAGCGAGGTCGCCCTGACCGGAAATGGCACCGGCCACATTGAGGGAAAAAGTGGAGGCGTTGCTCCAGGATTGGTCTCCGGAAAGAAGCACCGGGACCGAAGAAACCAAAGTGGCGTTGCCGGTTGCTCCCGCGGCGAGGACCAGTCCGCCCCCCTGCAAGTTCACACCGGCGCCGTTTGTGCCGCGCAGGGTGACGGCGCCATTTGAAATGGTGATTCCGCGGGCCAGTTGCTGACCATCGACGAGCACGGAAAGCGACGCGTTCGTGCCGCCCGGGGCGATCACGAGCTGGTCGAGAGCCGTGGTGATGGCATCGGTCGGCGCATTGGTCCCCGGCAACGCATTCCAACTGGTGACCTGTCCGCTCCATGTGCCGTTGGTGGCCCCGCCGTTCCAATACAGAGTGTCATAAGGCGTGGCCAGCCAGGCTAGCCCGTAGGATTCGTTGGTGACCCCGGCCGTCAGGTCGAAAATCATCCCGCCGAACGAGACGCGCAGGCCGTAGGTCTTGTCTCCGGGCAGATCGAGGCGCAAGTATTCCGCGTTGTTGTAGACGGTGGAAGAGGACGCAACGAGCGAGGCGAAGGAACCGCCGCCGACTTCCCACACCTCGAGATTCAGATCAGCGAAGCTGAGATCGCTGCCAAGATTTGTTTCCATGTCAAAAGAGCGTCCGGCAAACCAATTCAGCGAGACCGTGAGCTCCACCGACTGACCGAAGTTGCCGTCGAAAATGTAATCGTTGCTGCCGCCGAGTGCGACCGTGCCAAAGTCCCAGCCTTGGCCGGTGATGGTTCCCCCGCCCCCGCCGGCCACATCCCTCGTGCCGAAAAAATAGGCGTTGCCCGCGCGAACCAGCTCCATGGCCCCCGCGCCGGCAGCAGCGTCCAACCCGCGCGTGGTAATAAGGGCTCCATTCGTCGCGCGCGCCTGGCCGTTGTTCCAGCCGTAGGTTTCCATGGCACCGGCCATGAGCACAGATTGAACCACGCGCGTGTCTTTGGCATTGGTCTGCGCGTTGAGGTTCCAGAACATGTCGCGATTGGCGACGTCTTTGAGGATGGCGACTCCGCCGGCCACCATGGGCGAAGCGAAACTCGTTCCGCCCACATTGATGAAATACAAGTTGGTCGGCGACGGCTGTTGCACAAAGTCGGGCAGACCGGCGGGCAGACCGCCCTCATTTCCCAAATACGCCGCGAGGTAAAAGTTTTCGCCGGGCGCCGCCAGATCGACCGCAACGCGGGCATTGCTCGTCGTAATGCCGCTCGCCGGATTGTAAAAGTCGACCAAACCGCGGGACGAGAACTCCGCCGGCACGAGGAAGGTTTTGTCGCCGAGCGCGCCGACGGTGATGCCATTGAATCCGGAGCCCGGCCAACCGACCGGCTGGTTGGTGGAGTTTCCCGCGGAACGGACAAGTGCGGAGAAGCGGTTCTGTGCGGCCAATCCGTCCAATGCCAACGCCTCCGGGCTGGACGCGGTCGGGTCGGAACCTCCCCAACTGCTGTTGATCACGTCCGCGGCACCTGGCAGTCCCGCGCCGGTCATCATGTCGCGGTAAGGCGCAACAACTGAGGCATAGGTCGTGTCGAATCCCCCGAGATTCGTGGAGAACGAAGTGGCCACGCTGCCCGACAACAACGCCGCATCTGGCGCCATGCCGAGACCCACGAGGTTGTAGTTGGTTCCGTTGAAGCCATTGCCCACGAGCACGTGGCCGACCATCGTTGCATGGTAATCGAGTTGATTGAGCGCGTAGGTATTGGAGTAGCTGACCCAAGCATTGGTCGACGAGGTCGGACGGCGAAAGACTTCGTGCCCGGTCCAGACCAAACCGGCTTCGATGTTTCCGACCGTGGTGCTCAATCCGAGGAACCCAGCGTTGGCGTAAGACCGCCAGCCGACGAGGTCGTTGACGAAACTCACCCACTGCGGCGATCCGCCGACAAAAGGCGCCGCGTAAAAGTCGCCAGAGTAAGTTTGCGCGCCGGCCCGACCTGCGGACAGAAGGTAAACACAGGTCAAAAGGCAAAGAAATCGCAGGGCACGCGGACTCATGGGGCAAATCCCTCACTCGACAACAACCCACTCCACGGGTCAAGCCGTTGCCCGATACGTTACAAAAGCACGCGCGATCTCAGCGGCAACCCGGGCGTTGTTTTTCACAAGGGCGATGTTGGCTTGGAGGGAGCGGCCTTTGGTTGCTTTGACGATTTCCGGGAGGAGGAAGGGCGTGACGTCTTTGCCACGGATACCGAGACGGTCGGCTTCGGCCAGCGCGGCGGCGATGACGGGTTCGATCTCGGAAGCCGGGATTTCGTCCGTCTCGGGGATCGGGTTGGCCACAACCACGGCACCCTCCAATCCAAGATCCCATTTGGCATGCATGATGGCGGCGATTTCTCCGGGAGTATCGGCGCGCATCGGCACCTTGAGTCCACTCACGCGCGAATAGAACGCGGGAAATTCACCGGTCCGATATCCGACGACCGGCACGCCGTCGGTTTCGAGCCGCTCCAGAGTGAGCGGAAGATCGAGAATGGCTTTGGCACCGGCGGTGACGAGCGCGACATTGCTGCGCGTCATCTCGGTGAGATCGGCCGAGACATCGAAGGTTTCCCCTGCCCCACGATGCACGCCGCCCATTCCGCCGGTGGCAAACACAGGAATCCCAGCCATGGCGGCAATACGCATGGTGGCAGCCACGGTGGTGGCGCCGTCGAGTCCGCGGCCGACCACGAAGGGCAGATCGCGCACCGAGACCTTCATGATGCCCGGTCCTTCTTTGCCAAAGCGCTCGATTTCTTCGCGGGAAAGTCCGGCTTTCAATTGACCGCCAATAATGGCGATGGTCGCGGGCACCGCGCCGTGATCGCGCACGACCTGCTCGACAGCGAGTGCGGTTTCGACATTGGCGGGGTAGGCCATGCCGTGCGCAATGATCGTGGATTCGAGCGCGACGACAGGCTTCCTCGCGGCCAGCGCGGCGGAGACTTCGGGGGAGAGGGAGACTTTCATCACTGCCGCGATCTCTTGTAGCGGCGGACTGTGTCCGCCGGAAACTTATTCGCGTTGCGCGACCGGCGGACACAGTCCGCCGCTACAAAGCTACAAATTCAGGAGAGCGCGACGCGCTTCGCGCACGGCGGACGCAATATCGTCGGCCTGCAACCACGCGGAAACAATGACAATGCGCTGCGCGCCGGCGGCGCGGACCGAGCCCAAGTTTTCCTGTTTGATTCCCCCGATGCAAAAGATCGGGAGCGAAACCTCCGCATGCGCACTCGCGATGTCACCGAGTCCGATGGCGGGCCGGCCGGGTTTGGTCGGCGTGGCGAAGAGCGGACCGAAACCGATGTAATCGGCCCCCTCCTCCGCCGCGGCGCGGGCCTGTGCGAGGCTGTGGGTCGATTTGCCAATGAGGACCGGACGTCCGGCAGCAGCGCGGGCTTGGGCCACGGACAGATCATCTTGTCCGACATGCGCACCTTCAGCGGGAACGTCGCGGAGCAAATCCGGGTAATCATTGAGGATGAGCGGAACGCCGAGCGTTGCGGTCATGGCGTGGATTTCCTCCGCGAGTCCAGCCACAATGGATTTCGGCAGACCCTTGGCGCGGAGTTGCAGGATGTCGACGCCGCCTTCGAGCAACTTTTCCGCGGCGACGGGTGCGGTGTCGGCCGAGACGTATCCGAGATCGACGATGCCGTAGAGGCGGGCCTCGCCTACGCCGTTCACTTTTTCTTTTTGCCGCCGCGCTCCGCGAGCATGCGCTCGAGGAAGCCGGTGTCGTATTTGCCCGCGATGAAATCCTTGTTCTGCATGATCTCGAGTTGCAGCGGAATCGTCGTCTTGATGCCGTTGATCATGTATTCGCCGAGGGCGCGGCGCATGCGGGCGATGGCCTGCTCGCGCGTCGAGGCGTGTACGATGAGCTTGGCGATCATCGAATCGTAGTTGGGCGGAATCGGATAACCAGCATACGCGTGCGAGTCGATGCGCACACCGCGTCCGCCCGGGGCGTAGTAAAGATCGATCGTGCCGGGGCTGGGCATGAAGTTGTTTTCCGGATCCTCGGCGTTGATGCGGCACTCGATGGAGTGGTGGCGCGGCACGGCATTGAGCACGTGGTGGGAGAGAGGCTGGCCGGAGGCAATTTGCAACTGCTGCTTGACCAGGTCGACACCGTAAACCTCCTCGGTGATCGGATGCTCGACCTGGATCCGCGTGTTCATCTCCATGAAGTAGAAGTTGCGGTCTTCGTCGACGAGGAACTCGATCGTGCCGGCGTTCTCGTAATTCACCGCTTTGGCCAGGGCGATGGACGCCTCGCCCATTTTTTTGCGCAGCTTGTCCGTCATGATGGGCGACGGGCATTCTTCGATGATCTTCTGGTTGCGGCGCTGCACGGAGCAGTCGCGTTCGCCGAGATGGACGACATTGCCCTGACTGTCGGCGATGAGTTGGAACTCGATGTGGTGCGGGTTGACCACGAATTTTTCGATGTAGACGTCGGGATTCCCGAAGGCTTTCTCGGCTTCGGTGCGGGCGCTGTGGAAGCCTTTGACCAAGGTGACTTCGTTGTGGGCCACGCGCATGCCACGTCCGCCGCCGCCGGCCACGGCTTTGATCATCACGGGGAAACCGATTTTGCGGGCGAGGCGCAGCGCTTCGCCTTCAGTGGCGATGATGCCCTCGCTGCCGGGAGTGACGGGAACGCCGGCCTTGATGGCCTGCTGGCGCGCCATGTTTTTGTCGCCCATGAGGCGAATGGCCTCGGGCGACGGTCCGACAAATTTGATTTTGCAACTCGCACAGACTTCGGCGAAGTGCGCGTTCTCGGCGAGGAATCCGTAGCCGGGATGGATCGCGTCCGCATCGGCGATTTCGGCCGCGCTGATAATGCGGTCGATCTTGAGGTAGCTTTGCGGGCTTGGCGCGGGGCCGATGCAGATGGCTTCGTCGGCGAGTTGGACGTGGAGGGATTGGACGTCGGCCTCGGAATAGACGGCAATGCTGCGGATGCCGAGTTCCTTGCACGCGCGAATGATGCGCAGGGCGATCTCGCCGCGGTTGGCAATGAGGAGACGCTTGATCATTTACGGTCCGCCGCGCGAAAGAGGCCGCTTATTTGTAGCGGAAGAGGGCTTGGCCGAATTGGACGGGCTGACCGTTTTCCGCGGCGACTTCGGTCACCGTGCCGGAGACCTCGGCCTTGATCTCGTTCATCACTTTCATGGCCTCGATGATGCACACCACGGTGTCGGGCGTGACTTTCTGGCCGACCTTGACGAACGGGGGCGACTCGGGCGACGGGGACGAGTAAAAAGTGCCGACCATGGGCGACGGAATCTCCTTGCCGGATGCCGCAGGCGCGGCGGCTTCGGCCGGGGCCGCTGCGGGTGCGGCCGCTGCAGGGGCGGCTGCCACGGGCGCATGGGCGTAGCTGACGGCCGGCGCGAACGCGGTTTCTTTGGCCAGCGAAATGCGGAAGCCGTCTTTTTCCATTTCGAAGGCGGTCAGGCCGTTTTTCTGCATCAGATCGATGAGGGCCTTGATGTCTTTGAGGTCCATAGTGGTCTCCTTTTTCTGTGTCGGGGTCGGAGAGGATGCTTTCCGGGGCATGGTGAGTCAAGTGCGGGGCGGGGCCGGTTGCTGCTGGCTCAGGCAATGAACCGAACCGAGCCCGATGATGAGGTCGGAGCAGTCGACAGGCACGACTTTTCTGCCGGGGAACACGGAGGAGAGGACTGCCGCGGCGTCCGCATCGCGCGGATCATCGAACGTCGGCATGAGCACGGCACCATTGAGGATGAGAAAGTTGGCGTAGCTCGAGGGCAAACGGTGCCCCTGCCAATCGCGGTGCTTTTGCGGCATGGGCAATTCAACGATGTCGAGCGGGTTGCCGTCCTCGTCGCGCAGGGACTGCAAGGTGGCGAGATTTTCCGCGAGGATCGCGGTGTTAGGGTCGGCGGGGTTGTTGTCGACCACGGTGATGACGCGCGATTTTCCGACGAAGCGCGTCAAATCGTCGACATGTCCGTCGGTGTCGTCGCCCTCGATCCCGTCGCCCAGCCAGAGGATGTTGCGGACTGCGAGCCAGTCGCGCAGGTTTTGTTCGATCTGCGTCTGGGTCATCGACGGATTGCGGTTCGGGTTGAGCAGACAACTGCGCGTGGTCAGCACGGATCCGCTGCCGTTGACGTCGATCGATCCGCCCTCCAGCACCATCGGATTGCTGAAACAGCGCAGGCCGAGTTGCCGCGCGATGGCGACAGGCGCGAGGCGGTCCAATTCCCAACGCGGCAGCTTGCGGCCCCACGAGTTGAATTCGAAATCGCCGACGGCGACTTCACCCGTGGTATCGTTGACAAGAAAGATCGGACCATGATCGCGGCACCAAGGCTCGTCGGTCGGCACGTGGAAATACCGGATATTGTCGTGCTTCCCCACATGCCGCCGCACCTCCACCTCCTCCACGGCGTCGTTCACATTGATATACACGGGCTCGAAGTCGGCCGCGGCCCGAACCAGACGCGCCATGGCGGACGGAATCCGTTCGTAGGCGTCCGGGAAACTATCCGTGTGCGGGTGCGGCCAAGAAAACCACACCGCATCGTGCGGTTCCCATTCGGCCGGCATGCGAAATCCCAATTCGGCGGGCGTTGCCATGTCGCTATCTCGGGTCGCAGCGCGGGAAAAAGCAAGCCGCGCTGGAATTGACCCGGCCCGGAGATTACTTTTGCCACGCCATGCCCAAGGTGTTCCTGAAAACTTACGGATGTCAGATGAACGAGCGCGATTCAGAACAGGTCGCGCAAATGCTTGTCGCGCGCGGGTATGAAATGACCACCAAAGCCGATGACGCCGACGTCGTGTTGCTCAACACCTGCAGCGTGCGCGACATGGCCGAGCAAAAAGCGCTGGGCAAAATGGGTCTACTCGGACGCCTGCAAAAGAAGCGCCCACACACCGTCTACGGCTTTCTCGGTTGCATGGCGCAGAGCCGCGGTGAGTCGCTCCTCTCCGAGGTGCCTCATCTCGATCTCGTCGTCGGGACACAAAAATTCCACAAAGTGGCCGACCACGTGGACGCCATCCTGCGCCGCAAAAAGGCGCATGACACCGCGATGGATGATTTGCGCTTTGCCATCGTCGACACGAACGAGGAAGCCGGTTCGCAGGAAACGATCAGAGACCACGCCAGCGTCCCGCCGAGTGCGTTCGTCTCCATCATGCAGGGCTGCAATATGCGCTGCACCTTCTGCATCGTGCCGGATACGCGGGGCGCGGAGCGCAGCCGCCGCATCGGCAGCATTGTCGGCGAAGTGCGCGAACTGGTCGAACGCGGCTGCAAGGAGGTCACGCTCCTCGGCCAGATCGTGAATCTTTTCGGACGCCACGAATTTCCGAAAATCGAAGAGAAAAGCCCCTTCGTCCAGTTGCTCGAGGCCGTGCACGAAGTCGACGGGCTCGAGCGTCTGCGATTCACTTCCCCCCACCCGATCGGATTTCGCGAGGATCTGGTCAACTGCTTCGGACGTCTGCCCAAACTAGCTGAACATGTCCACCTGCCGCTGCAGTCCGGCTCGGATCGCCTTCTCAAAGTCATGCACCGCGGCTACACGGCGGAAAAATTCCGCACCCTCGTGGCCAAACTGCGCGCCAATTGCCCGGATATCGCCATCACAACCGACATCATCGTCGGCTTTCCTGGCGAAACGGACGAAGACTACGCGGCAACGCGCGCGCTGACTGACGAGATCGGTTTCGACAACGCGTTTGTCTTTCGTTACTCGCCGCGCAAAGACACGCCGGCGGCCACGATGGAGGCGCAGTTGCCCGAGGAAGTGAAAGAAGAGCGCAATCAGGATCTCCTTTCCGTGGTCAACCGACACGCGCAGCAAAAGTTGCAGGAGTTAGTCGGGAAGACGGTCGAGATTCTTTGCACCGGCCCGAGCCGCCACAACGATGCGCGCCTCACCGGGCGCACCCGCGGGAACAAAATTGTCGTGTTCGAGGGCGACTCAGCGATGTCCGGCGAATTGGTCGATATCGATATCACCGACACCGCCGGATTCACTCTCTACGGAGCAAATCCACGACTCTCCGCGCGCCACGCCGTTGCGGCTTAGAGCAAAGACCGTTTAGTGGGGAATTTGCAGGAGCGCTTTGGCTCCGCCTCTAACCATGGAAGCATCGACGTTGCCGTCGAGGGTGACGAAACGGCCCTTCCGTTGAACCGCCAGCGCAAGCAGGTAACAATCGGTCAAATGCCGCGAGTCCGGAAGTTTCGGGAGAGTGTTTCGATCGCGCAGGGAAAAGTCGTCCGCCCAGAATTGGTGCCCGGGCAAAAGGCAAAGCGCCTCGAGCAACTCGCGTGCTGCCGTTGTTCCTTCCCGGAAGCCGGGATAATTGCGGTGCCCGATGATGCGTACAAAACCGTTTTCCGTGATCGGACAAGTTGCCCAAGCGCGCTGGGGATCACGCGAGAACCAGTCGACCGTTTGCTGGTGGAAATCATGAGCCTCGTCGCCTAGGGCAATGAGGACATTGACGTCGAGGAGATGGACCACGCGACCCTTACTCCTCTTCCATCAACTCGCGGATCATCGCGGAGGTAACCCTCACCTCGCCCCTGCCGCTGCGCCGAAGCAGGGGAATGCCATTGGGTCCGATACGGTAGTAAGGAGACTCCGGTCGACTTCCTTCTGGAAGCCCGACTTCGCGCCGCAGGGAGTGCTCGACAACCGCCCGAAAGGTTGTCTTGCGCCGCGCTGCCGCTTTCTTGACTTGCGCAAAGAGTTCGTCCGGCAACTCGAGAGTGGTTTTCATATGGGTGACAATATGGGCGTATGGGCCATTGTCAATATTTCGGCTAATGACTCAGGAACGGCAGACAGCTTGGTAAACCTCTGCTGTGCGCTGGGCGATGGCGGCCCAGCTGAACCTCTCTTCCACCCGGCGCCGTGCCGCGGCGCCCATCTTGGCGCGCAATGCGCCGTCGCGCATGAGATCGTTGATGGCTGCGGCCAGATCGGAGGCGAATTTCTCAGCATCGATCGGCTCGAACGGCGCTTCGTCCATCTGCGCGACCGGAACGAGTGCCCCCGTCTCGCCGGGCACGACAACTTCGGGGATCCCGCCCACCGCGCTGGCCACCACAGGCACGCCGCAGGCCATGGCCTCGAGGTTGATGATGCCGAAAGGCTCGTAGATTGACGGACAAACAAACAGCGCAGCCTGAGAGTAAAGGGCGATGAGGTCTTGCTTGGGCACCATCTTTTCGATCCAGACAATCCCCTCGCGCGCGGCTTTTGCCGCATCCACTGCGCGTTTCATTTCTTCGGCAATCTCGGGCGTATCCGGCGAACCGGCGCACAGAACGACCTGGAAGCCCGGGTCGAGCTGCCGGATGGCACGGACCAGATGCATGATGCCTTTCTGCCGTGTGATACGTCCGACGAAGAGAATATAGGGCAATCCTGCATCGATTCCGTAGCGGCGCAAAACTTCAGCATCGCGCCGCGCGACGTATTCGGCGGGATCGATGCCGTTGTGGATGACGTGCACGCGGGCGGGATCGACATTGAAGAGTCGCAGCACATCGGCCTTAGTCGATTCGGAAACAGCGATGACCGCATCGGCCATTTCAATGGCCGTTTTTTCCACCCAGCAGGAAAAGTCGTATCCGCCGCCGAGTTGCTCGCGCTTCCACGGACGCAGCGGCTCGAGCGAGTGCACGGTGAGAACGAGCGGGATACCGTAGTTCTGCTTGAGAAGAATGCCGCCGAGATGCGTATACCAAGTGTGCACGTGGACGAGATCCGCATCGCAGCCCGCGGCGGCCATGGCTACATCGCGCTGCACCGCGCCGAAAACGGAACACA
>JBILUI010000185.1:0-3666 GCA_044371145.1 Chthoniobacterales bacterium
TCCGTTCAACCGCCGATTTGCAAAAACTTTCCGTCGAGGGCGCGGATGAGCGGTTGGGTTATGTCTACGGTGCACTTGCTTCGACGAAGAAAGAATTGGGCGACGCGCATGCCCTCATCGGCTTCGCCGGTTCCCCGTGGACGCTCGCGGCCTACATGGTGGAGGGCGGTTCCTCGGGCGACGGCAGTATCATCCGCGCCATGGCGGCACGCGGTGATGTGGTGCTCGAGCAACTTCTTTCCATGCTGGCCGGCGTGCTGGCCAAATATTTTCGGCGCCAGATCGAAGCGGGCGCCAATGCCATCCAGATTTTCGATTCATGGGCCGCATGGTGCGATGATTACGAGAGATGGTCGCTGCGCTGGGTGCGCGAGATCATCGCGGAATTGAAACCCGAAGTGCCGGTTATTTTTTTCGCCCGCGGACGCAACCGAGAGGCGGCCACGCTGGCCTCGACTGGCGCGACCGTGCTCTCGCTGGACTGGGCCACGCCGCTGAGCGAAGTGCGCCGCGCGCTCGGACCCGGCATTGCTTTGCAGGGAAATCTCGATCCAGCCTGCCTCGAGGAGGACCCAGCTTCTGCCGCCGTGGCCGCTCGGCGCGTCTTGGACGACATGGCCGGGCAGAGCGGGCACATTTTCAACCTTGGTCACGGTATCCGTCCCACCGCCCGTCCCGAAAGTGTCGGTGCGGTCGTCGAGACCGTGCAAAACTACCGCCATGAGCAAAGTCGCAGCGCCGCCGGTTGACCTGGGATTGGTGCGCAAGCACAACCGGCCGGGTCCGCGCTACACCTCGTATCCTACCGCCCTGCAGTTTCGCGACAATGCCGATAAGCAGAGTCTTGTCGCGGCCGCGTCGGCCGAGCGCGGCGGTCTCTCGCTTTATTTTCATCTCCCGTTCTGCGAGAGCCTCTGCTGGTTCTGCGGCTGCAACAAAGTCATCACCACGGACAACAGCCGCGCCGAGGTCTACCTCGATGCATTGCTGCGCGAGATGGATCTTTTCCCGCGCGATGTTGTCGCGGGTCGCCAAGTCGTCCAACTCCACTTCGGCGGCGGCACGCCGAATTTTCTCACCCCCGCGCAAATCCTGCGGCTCGGCGCGGAAATAAAGAAGCGTTTCGCTTTCGCCGGCGATGCCGAGTGTTCGGTCGAACTCGATCCGCGCTTTCTCACGCGTGACCACGTGCGCACTTTCCGCGAGATCGGCATGACGCGCGCCTCTTTCGGGATTCAGGATGTCAATCCCGACGTCCAGCGCGCGGTGCACCGGGTGCAATCCGACGAATGCAACGAGCAAGCCTTCGCGTGGCTGCGCGGCGAAGGATTCGAGTCGATCAACGTCGACCTGATCTACGGCCTGCCCGGGCAGACGCCCGAAAGTTATGAGCGGACGCTGGCCCGCGTGCTCGAATACGGCCCCGACCGCTTTGCCGTGTTCAGCTATGCCCACGTGCCGTGGATGGTTCCGTCGCAGAAGATCCTCGAAAAAGCGCAACTGCCCGATCCCGGTGACAAGCTGGCCATGCTCAAACTGGTCATCGAGACGCTCACGGCGGCTGACTACGTTTTCATCGGCATGGACCACTTCGCGCGTCCCGGCGACGAGTTGGTCCGCGCTCTAGGGTCGCGGACGCTGCAGCGGAATTTCCAAGGCTACAGCACGCGTGGCGGCACGGAGATCCGCGGCTTCGGGGTTTCATCCATTTCCCAGACCGAACGCACTTACCGCCAGAACCGCAAATCGCTTGAGCAATATTATGAAGATCTCGCCGCAGGGCGTCTTCCGGTCGAGCGCGGCCTCGAACTCTCTGATGAAGACATCCTCCGCCGCCATATCATCATGCGTCTGATGTGCGATTTCCGTTTGGACTTCGCGGCCGTGGAAACACTTTTTCCCCTCCGCTTTGCCGAGAAATTTTCCGACAGCTTGTCCGCTCTCAGCGAGTTCGCGGCCGATGGTTTGATCGAATTGACCGGCGACGCCATCACGGTGACCGATGCGGGGCGTCTTTTTATCCGCAACATCGCCATGTGTTTCGACGCCTACGCGCAACCGGGCGAGGGGCGGCATTCCAAAACCATCTGATGGCCAGCGGTCCGGTCATCATTCTCGGCTCCGGATTGACCGGCTTGTCGGCGGCCGTCGCTCTCAAGCGCCGCGGCATCGCGGTCACGGTGCTAGAGTCGGCCGCGCGCGCGGGCGGTGCCGTGCAGACGGAGGAGAGCGACGGGTTTCTCGTCGAGTGCGGGCCGAATTCCATGATGGTCAACGAGCCCGAGGTTGTTTCGTTCCTGCAGGAAGCGGGGCTGGATAGCGAGATCATCCACCCTGAGGCCAAAAAGCGTTTCTTGGTTCGCGGCGGGGAACCGGTGGCGCTTCCCTCGAGTCCGGCGGGCGCCGTCACGACACCGCTTTTCTCGCCCGGCGGCAAGATGCGCGTCTTGGCCGAGCCGTTCATTGCCCGGGGAAACGCGGACGACGAATCGTTGGCCGGTCTGGTCCGTCGTCGCCTCGGCGGCGAAATTCTGACCTACGCGATCGAACCTTTCGTTGCCGGCATCTATGCGGGTGACCCGGAGAAACTTTCCGCGCGGCATGCGTTTCCCAAGTTGTGGAGTTTGGAGCGCGAGCATGGCTCGTTCATCCGCGGGGCGCTGCGGATGCGGCGGACCGGTCCACGGCAAAAGATGATGTCCTTCCGCGACGGCATGGGTGAGTTACCGGCGCGTCTTGCGGTCATGCTTGGCGAAGACTTGCGCTGCCATGCGCGCGTCGAGTCGATCGCCGAAAGCGACGCCGGTTGGTCCGTTACTTGGATTGAAGAAGGGCAAAGCAAGCGCTTGGAGGCGGCGATGCTCATTTGCGCGATCCCTGCTTTCGCCGTGCCGCAACTCCCTTGGTCTGTCGCCGTGCGCGGAAGTTTGGGTTTTTTAGAACGGATCGCGTATCCGCCGGTCAGCATCGTCGCCCTCGGCTTCCGCCGCGCGGACGTCGGGCATCTGCTCGATGGATTCGGCATGCTTGTGCCGGCGGCCGAGAAGCGGCAAATCCTCGGCACGATTTTTTCCTCGAGCCTTTTCCCCGGCCGCGCCCCGGAGGGACATGTGCTCCTGACCAGTTTCGTGGGGGGTGCACGCCAACCGGGCCTGGCCGCACTTCCGGATGACGAACTGGTGCGTTTGACCTGCGACGATCTGAAGGCGCTACTCGGAGCGAAAGGCGCAGCGGTTTTCCGCCGCATCATCCGTTGGCCGCGCGCCATCCCGCAATACAACCGCGGATACGGCGAAATTCTTTCCGCGCTGGAAAAGCTGGAAGCGGCGCATCCCGGGCTGCATTTTGTCGGCAACTACCGCGGCGGCATCGCGGCGGGCCAATGCATCCGGAACGGCTTGCGGCTCGCAGAAGAAATTGGCGCCCGTCAACCATCGTGAGCAAAAAAGCTGTCCTACTTCTCAATCTCGGCTCCCCGGACTCGACCAAAGTCCCGGACGTCAGGCGCTACCTTCGGGAGTTCCTTTCCGACGGCCGCGTGCTCGATGTGAATCCGATCCTGCGGGCCATCGTGCTCAACCTTTTCATCCTGCCGTTCCGTCCGCGCAAAAGCGCCGCGGCCTACGCGACCATCTGGACCGAAGCGGGTTCGCCGCTCATCGTCAC
>JBILUI010000186.1:0-3658 GCA_044371145.1 Chthoniobacterales bacterium
CCTGATGGTTCCATCGCTCCGGAAAACGGCTGTGTCGCGCCACCGCACCCAGCGCGTGCTTCCGTCGGGGAGCAAGACGCGGTGCTCGGAGAAACTTACGGGGTTGGACAGTGAAAGTTTCTGCACGCTACCCAGTGCATCGGCGCGTTCGGGCGGGGGAATGAGATCGAGATAATTCGTGCCGACCAAATTCTCGCGCTGCTTGCTGAAAAACCGGCAGTAAGCGTCGTTGACCTCGAGAATCTCGCCCTCTCTTGTGCTGACGCACAGCATCTCGCGGTGACCGGCGAGGAACTCCTTAGAGCGAGTTGCTGCGTGCTCTTGGGAGCCGATCAGGGCGCGCACGTTTTGCTCGAGTTCGTCCAAGGGATCTTGAGCGTTCCCTTTTGTAGAGACGGGCAGGCGTGCTTTGATTTCCTGGGAAACTTTGTCCAGCGACCGCATGACCGTTCTACGGAGGACAAAACCGCTTATGGCGATGAGGAGTAGGCCTCCGATTGCCGCCATGGCGGTGTACAACCGAACTGTTTTGAGGGTGTGCCTCGTGTTGATGTCGTGCCTTGAAAGCCGGATGACGGCCACGGGCTTGCCCTCGGGATCCCGGACATAGTCCCACATCTCGACGGACTCGATGGCTTGCACGAATCTCGGGTTGGGTTGGGGTATTTCGTGCTCCGGCGGGTAGACGTCGAGGTAAAGACCGATGTCGCGCAGCTTTTGGAGCGACTCTTCACTGGGCACGGCGCGGGCTTGGGCTTCGAGGGCCAGCTGACACAGCCGCATGTAGCGCTCGACTCGGAGGAAATCCCAATAGCGCGCTGTGCTCACCAGTTGGTGTTGCGCGAGAAAGAGTGAGATAACCAGCGCAAGCAGGAGCGTGGCGAAGGCCACAGCAAAAAACGCGGCTTCTGTCTTGGAAATCAGGCGGTTTTGGTGACGCTTCATGATTCAGGGCGGGTGGCCCCTGCAAGTGCGTGGATAGCTTCGAACGCTCAAGACGGCCAGCTTTTGCTCCTTCTATGGTCGCCTAGTCAGCAGACGTGCTTTGTGCAAAGCTGTGCATGTGAATCGGCATGGTGCTCTCGTCACCGGGTGCAGTCGCGGTATCGGGCTCTCCTTGGCCAAGCAACTGGCCTCGCGCGGTTGGCGGGTATTGGCTGGCACTCGGCACCCTGCGGGGGCGCACGCCCTGCAGGCCGCGGCCCGCGAGGCCACGCCCGGATCGATCGAAATCCTGTCGCTCGACGTGCGCAGCGACGACAGCGTCAAAGCCGCGGCGGAGGAGGCGGCCGTGAAAGTGCGCGGACTCGATGTCTTGGTCAACAATGCCGGTGTTTTTCCGGAGGAGGGCAATGAATCGCTCGAGAGCCTGCCGCTCGAATGCTTCGAGGAGGCGTTTGCCGTCAATGTGGTCGGAGTGGCGCGCGTGACGCGCCTTTTTCTCCCGCTGCTCACCCGCGCGGCGCATCCGCGCGTGATCAACATGAGTTCGCTCGCCGGTTCGGTCTCCGGGAAGGAGGATTCGCGCCACTACTGCTACAGCGCGTCGAAAGCTGCGCTGAACATGCTCACCCGCACCATGGCCGCCGAGTTGCGTCCGCGCGGGGTCACCGTGGTGGCGGTCACGCCGGGATGGGTGAAGACGGAAATGGGCGGACCTGACGCGCTGCTTACCGCTGAGGATTCGGCGCGCAGCCTTGCTGCCACGATTGACCGCATCACGCACCATGATGCGGGGCATTTCCTCGACCGCGACGGGCAGAAGGGCGTGGCGGCGTGGTAATTTGGTCTGGAGAGTTTGGTCGTCCGAACGCATCCTCTGCGGCTCGATGAGTGAAGTGAATAATCTGACTGCTGTGCGCCTGGAGAAACGCGCCGAGTTCCTGGCCCGCGGCGGACAGCCCTACGGCATGGCTTTCCCGGTGAGTGGCGATGTCGGCGATGTGCGGGCTGCTTTCGCCGAGGGCAAGAAGGTCGCTGCAGCCGGACGCGTCACCGCGCGCCGCGACATGGGCAAAAGCCACTTTCTGGATATCAGCGACCACAGCGGACGCATCCAAGTTTACCTGCAGGACAAAGCTCTCGGCGAACAAGGTGTCAAAACCTACGAGCTTCTCGATATCGGAGATTTCATCGGTGTCGAGGGCGAGTGCTTCACCACAAAGACCGGCGAACCGTCGATCAAAGCGGAGAAATTCGTGCTCCTGTCGAAGTCATTGCATCCGCTGCCGGAGAAGTGGCACGGCCTGCAGGATGTGGAGGCAAGGCACCGTCAGCGTTACCTTGATCTCATTTCCAACGAACACGCCCGCGACATTTTTCGCAAACGTTTTGCCATCATCCGGGAAATCCGCGCCTTCTTTGAGGAGCGCGGGTTCCTGGAGGTCGAGACGCCCATGATGCAAGCGGTGGCGGGCGGTGCGGCGGCAACGCCTTTTGAGACGCACCACAATGCGCTCGGCATGGACCTTTTCTTGCGCATCGCGCCGGAGCTTTATCTGAAGCGTTTGTTGGTTGGTGGATTCACCAAAGTGTTCGAACTCAACCGCAACTTCCGCAACGAAGGCGTCTCGCGCCGGCACAATCCGGAATTCACCATGCTCGAGGCCTATTGGGCCTACGCCGATTTCGAGATGATGGCGCAGCTGGTCGAGGATCTGGTCTGTTGCGTGGCCGAGCGGGTCTGCGGCGGATTGAAGATCGAGCACAAGGATGCGGAGGGAAATGCGACCCGTGTGATCAACCTCTCGCGCCCGTGGCGCCGTGCCCGCTACCGCGATCTAGTCGAGGAAGCAGAGCCCGGCTGGTTCGCCCGTGATGTTTCCGGACGCCGCAACCGCGCGGTCGAACTCGGCCTCGATATTTCGCACTGCGTGGAAGATTACGAGGTCACGCAGCACGTTTTCGAAAAGCTGGTTGAGGAGAAAACGATCGATCCGTGTTTCGTCACGCACTGCCCGAAAGAGCTCATCCCGCTGGCCAAGACCAATCCCTATGATGGGGCGGTGCTCGACGTGTTTGAACTGGTGATGAACGGCCAAGAAATTGCGCCGGGCTATTCCGAGTTGAACGACCCCGTGGTGCAGCGGGAGCGCCTCGTCGAACAGAGTGGCGGCGAGCAGCACAAGATCGATGAGGATTTTCTCCATGCGCTCGAATACGGGATGCCGCCGGCGGGGGGCATGGGCATGGGTATCGACCGTCTGGTCATGCTGTTGACCGGGGCGGACTCCATCCGCGAGGTTATACTCTTCCCGCACCTCAAGCCGAGGTCCGAGTAGCGCCTAAGTCACCACGCCACGGGCAGCGCTTCGAGCGCGTGGAAGTGCCACGTGTCTTTGTAAGGGGCCGGTCCGTCCAGCCGCAGGCCCGGCAACCGTTCGAAAAGGACCCTCAGTGCGGTTTGCATTTCGAGGCGCGCGAGGGGTGCGCCGACGCAAAAGTGGATGCCAGCTCCGAAGCTGACGTGCGGGTTCGGCGCGCGCAAGGGAACAAAATCGGCGGCGGTGGCGAATTTGGCTTCATCGCGGTTGGCCGAGCCGAGCAGTAAGCCGACTTGATCGCCTTTGCGCAAACGGACGCCCTTGTATTCGAGGTCCTCGAGCGTGTAGCGCTTGAACATGTGCAGTGGCGTATCAAAGCGGAGCATTTCCTCACT
>JBILUI010000187.1:0-3656 GCA_044371145.1 Chthoniobacterales bacterium
GCGCGCGTAAGTCGGACGATGGTATGTCTCCTGGTAAACGATGAGACCTTCCGCCCCGGCGCGGACGAGCGGGAGATAATCGGATGTTTCCATTGGCGCCACTTCGATGGAAAGCGAGGGGATTTCCGGCGCGAGTGTGCGGAGGATTTCCTCAAGGTAGCCGTTGGAGACGAATTTGGGATGCTCGCCGGCCACGAGCAGGATGTTGCGGAATCCCTGCGCGGCGAGATGGCGAGCTTCGGCGCGGACTTGTTCCGCTTCGAGGGTGACGCGGAGGATGGCGTTTTCCCGTGAGAATCCGCAGTAGGCGCAGCTGTTGATGCATTCGTTCGAGAGATAAAGCGGTGCGAACAGGCGCACGGCTTTGCCGAAGTGGCGCCGGGTGAGGGCGCGGGCGCGCACGGCCATATCCTCGAGTTGGTCGTGATCCACCGGCGTCAAGTCCCGGGCAAAAGCGGCAACCGCCGGGGTAAGCGGGAGTCCCAGCGGCCCGAGAATTTCGGCCGGGTCGGGCATTGGCTGCAGCGGTGCGTGCATCGGGAGCGGATAGTTTACCGCGTTTTTCTTTTTTGCAATTGCAAGACCCGCCCCGGGTCGGGGAACCTCGGCGCATCATGGTTCGCGGAAATCCGGAAATGAGGCTCCTCACGGGCACAGCGCACCCGCAATTGGCCAAGGCCATCGCCGAATACATTGGTGTGCCTTTGGGCGACGCCACGGTCAGTTCGTTCCCGGATGGCGAGACGTTCGTCAAAATCAACGAGAACGTGCGCGGCCGCGATGTCTTCATCATCCAGCCGACCTGCCCGCCGACCAACCAGAACCTCATGGAGTTGCTCATCCTGGTCGACGCAGCACGCAGAGCCAGCGCAGCACGCATCACCGCGGTGATTCCGTTCTTCGGCTACGCGCGCCAGGACCGCAAAGACCAGCCGCGCGTTCCGATCACGGCGAAGTTGGTGGCGAACCTGCTCGTCGCCGCGGGCGTGAACCGTTTGCTCACCATGGACCTGCACGCCCAGCAGTTGCAGGGATTTTTCGACATCCCGGTGGATCACCTCCACGCGCTGCCGGTGCTCATCAAATACCTGCAGCAAAAAAATATTCCCGATCTCGTTGTCGTCTCGCCTGATGTGGGCGGCGTGAAGATGGCGTCCGCCTACGCCCAAGTGCTCGGCGCCGGCCTGGCTATCGTGGTCAAACGTCGCATCAGCGCGACCGAAACCGAAGCGCAGCATGTCATCGGCGACGTGAAGGACAAAAACGTCCTGCTCGTCGACGACCTGACCGAGACCGCCGGCACTTTGGCCGGCGCGGCCAAAATCCTGCGCGAAGCGGGCGCCAAGGACGTCTACGCCATGGTTTCCCATGCCGTGCTTGTCGACATCGCGGCCAAGCGCCTGCGCGAGTCCGATATCAAGGAACTGGTGGCCACGGACAGTGTTCCGGTGCCGAAATTCGATGGCTGCCCCATTTCCATCTGTTCGGTGGCCGGCCTGCTGGGTGAGGGGATCAAACGCATCCACAATGACGAATCGGTGACTTCTTTGTTTGAAATCAACGGAAGGTCCGTCTAGTCTCCTCGCCCCTATGTCGAACCAAGTCAGTCTGAAGGCCGCGCGTCGCACCGCAACCGGGCGCAACGCCGTGAAAAAAGTGAAAGCCGCGCAGGCCGTGCCCGCTATTCTATACGGCACCGGCATCGAGCCGACTCCCCTCCAACTCGAGCGGCGCGCCATTGACAATCTTCTCTCTCACGCCGTCGGCGAGAACATTCTCGTCAACCTCGAGATCGAGGACGGCGGTAAAGCTGCTGCGCGTCTCGCCCTCATCAACGAGGTGCAGCACCATCCGGTCAACCGCACCATCCTGCATGTCGATTTCAAAGCCGTCTCGGTCAACGAGGCCCTCGTCGCCGAAGTGGTCATCGAACCGCTCGGCGAAGCGGCGGGCGTGAAGACCGGCGGCGGACTGCTCGAACAGAGCCTTCGCTCGATCGAAGTGGAGTGTTTGCCCAAAGACCTTCCCGGAATCATCAGTGTGGACGTTTCCGGGCTCGAACTCGGCCAGTCCCTGCACGTCAGTGATCTCCCGCAGTTGGCCGGGGTCAAATACAAGGCCGATCCGGAACTCACCGTTTTCCTCGTTTCCGAACCGAAGACCACCGAAGAGGCCGCACCCGCCGAAGGCGCCGCGGCCGAGCCCGAGGTCATCAACGAGAAGAAGCCGGCCGAAGGCGAAGCCGCCAAGGACGAGGCCAAGTAAGGCCAATCTCCCGCCGTGGAGCCGGATTCCGCCCCGTGGTTGGTGGCCGGCTTGGGCAACCCGGGTCCGCGATACGTACGCACGCGGCACAACATTGGTTGGCTCGTGCTCGATGCGCTTGCCACGGAACCGTTCCGCGAGGAGAAACGTTTCGAGGGCGAGATCTCGCGGTTCGATGGCGCTTGGCTGATCAAGCCGACCACTTTCATGAATTTGAGCGGCGTGGCCGTGCGCGCGTTGGCCGACTTTTACAAAATTCCGCCCGAACGCGTGCTCGTCGTCTTGGATGATGCCGCATTGCCTTTCGGACGCCTGCGCATCCGGGCCTCGGGCAGCGCGGGCAGCCACAACGGACTGGAGTCGGTCCTCACCCATTTCGGCACCGAACAAGTCCCGCGCCTCCGGGTAGGTATCGGCTCCCCGGTTCCGCCCGCGACCCTGCACGACTACGTCCTCGCGCCGTTCGCCGCGTCCGAGGAGACCGATTTGGCCTTTGTGACCGACCGCGGGGCCGAAGCAATCCGCTGCATTGTGAAAAAGGGGCTTGCCGCCGCGATGAATGAATTCAATAAAGAAGGATTATGACCAAACGACGTTACGAAATTCTCCTCGTGCTCAACACGAAGGGCAAAGAGGAGTCGGCCAACGACCTCATCGATTCCATTGAAAAGCAGATCAAGACCGCCAAGGTCGAGGTGGAGCAAATCCAGCGACTCGAGAAGCGCACCTTCGCCTATCCGAGCAAAAAACGCAGCAGCGGCTTCTACGTGAACTACATCGTCGATGCGACGCCCGGGCAGATCGACGAGTTGCAATCGAAGTGGAAGCTCGATCCGGTGATCCATCTCCAGCACTACCAGAAACTCAAGCCGGTAGCGAAAGCCGCCTGACCAATTCCAGATCACCATGGCCTCCTTCAACAAAGTCATGCTCCTCGGCAACCTCACGCGGGATCCCGAAGTCAAATACACCCCCAAAGGCAGCGCCGTGGCCGACATCGGTCTCGCCGTCAACCGCACTTACACGACCGACGGCGGCGAGAAGCGCGAAGAAACAACCTTCGTCGACGTAACGATGTGGGGACGCCAAGCCGAGATCGCCGGCGAATATCTCAAAAAAGGTCGCCCGCTTTTTGTCGAGGGCCGTCTGCAACTCGATACGTGGGACGACAAACAGACCGGACAAAAGCGTTCGAAGCTCCGCGTTGTCTGCGAAAACTTCCAAATGCTCGGCTCCCGCGATGGGGGTGAGAGTGGCGGAGGAGGCGGTGGAGGCGGACGCTCGTCCGGCGGCGGCAAACCGGCCAAGGCTGCTCCCGCTGCCGATGATTCGGCAGACGACGATATTCCTTTTTAAGTCGGTGCGTTCCGGCGGAACGCACTGTCCCAGCG
>JBILUI010000188.1:0-3628 GCA_044371145.1 Chthoniobacterales bacterium
CTCCGAGGCGGAGGCCCAGCCGAAGCGCAGAAGGGTCACCTTTTATCCGCGCCCATCCGCGTCAATCGGTGGCTTCTACGGAAAATTGCCATTAAGCATACCTGCCCAGCAACTTACGCTCATTTTGCGATTTTTCTTTCGATTTTTCAGTTTGTCGCTTGAAAAGTCACATTTTTGTCACTAATTTTCATGGTCAGCCCAAACAAGAATCCTTTCCAGCAACCCCAAAAACAACCCCAACGACATGAAACTGCCGTTCCTGCCAATACGTATCCCTGCGTCTCGTAAATTTCGCACAACGCGTTTGACCGCATTCTTTGCCGCGATCACCGCGCTGTTTTTTGTTGCGGCGGCCTATGACGCGCATGCGCAAACTTACCAAACGTGGCGCGGCGAGAATAGTACAGGAAACGGAAATCTGCTCGGCCCAGACAAGTGGTGGAACTTCCCCAACGGAAGCACAATGGTTTTCGGCCAGCAGGAGTTCGACAATAACGTGCAGACCACCATGACAAACAACAACGGCGGCACGACTTTCAACACGTGGCGTTGGGTTTTTAAAGGTGGTGCAACTACCGCACGAACATTCACTGGAGATGCGATTAGGTTTTACGATAGCGGTGGCACAGACGGGGGCATCTACAACGAGTCGTCTGCGACTCACGTGCTCAATATAGCCGTGAATGGAGATGGAGATTCTGGTGATCCTTTCCAGATTGTTCTTAATAGCACCGGCGGTTTGACCTTTGGCAGCACGGTCAATAACCAAGGCGGCAATATTGAAATTCAAGGCACGGCCTCCGGCTCAAAAACCGTCACTTTCAGCGGCGTGGTCAGCGGATCTGGAGGTATGTATGTGAACAATGGCAACGCCACGGTCTTGTTTGACGCCGCGAACACCTACACCGGGCAGCTAACAATCAACGCCGGAACAGTGCGGCTCGGCGGAAGCGGAGACACCTTCGGCGCGAGCACACAAGCTGTCCGCATCGGCAACGGAGCGGTCCTTGATCTCAATAACGTGAGCACAACAGTTGGCTCTGTCGGCGAGGAGGGCAGTAGTGATGGCGGCACGATTTCTCTTGGTTCCGCCGTTCTGGCTATCGGCGGCAGTGCTACGACCTTCCAAAATAGCATCTCCGGCACCGGGGGCATCACCCATAGCGGAAGCGGCACCTTAAATCTCTACGGCTCGCAAAGTTACACCGGCACCACTTCGGTCAGCGCGGGCACCATTGCCTCCGGCGTGGCCATGTCATCGACAGCCTACAGCATCACCGGCACCGGCACGTTTTCGACCTCGGCCAACAACGTGATTGCGGACTCGGCTACCATCACCCTCGGCGGCGGCACCCTTTCCTTCGGCGGCAGCGACACCTTCGGCGCTGTCACGCTCTCCACCTCCACTTCCTCGAGTATCTCGGTAGCAAGCGCGATCTCCGCGACCGGCACCGGCATCATCTCCGGTAGCGGCAACGTCACCAAGACAGGTGCCGGGCAGTTGAACTTCGCTGGCGACAACAGCTACAGCGGGACGACCACCGTGAGCGCTGGCTCACTCGAAGCTCAGAGCGTCAACGCGCTGGGCACAACCGCCAACGGAACCACGGTCAGTTCGGGAGCAGCACTGCGCCTGTGGAATGCCACGGGCATCACTTTTGCTGCCGAGGGCTTGAGTCTCATCGGCACGGGTGTCGGTGACACCGGTGCTCTTATCAATGCGGGCGGCGCCAACACTTGGCAGGGCAACATCGCGCTCACCGGCGGAACGCGCATCGGTGCAGTAACCAGTTCGTCGCTGACCCTTTCCGGCACGATCGATTTGGCTTCGACGGCCAATACTCTTTACCTCGGTGGCGCTGGCAACATCACGATCGGCAATAACCTGCTCAACGCCGGCAAAACCACGGCTGATGGTGCCCTCTATTGGGACGGCGCCGGATCGCTGCGCTTCAACCAAGCAACGCAGTCGGCCTTGACCGGCAATATCAACCTCCGCTCCGGCACCGTGCTGCTCGGCGCGACCGATGCCCTCGGCTCCGGCGCCTTGACGGCGAGCGCCGGTTCCACGTTGACGCTTGCCTCGGCTGACAATAACGCCCGTTCGATCGCGAACAACATGACCTTGGCGGGGAATCTCACCTTGGGACAAAGCGCCGTCGGCACGGGTGCGGTGACACTGGGAGGCACACTTTCTCTCGGGGCAACTCGCACCATCACGGTGAACAACAATCTTTCCACCATCAGCGGGGCCATCAGCGGGTCCACTTTCGGCGTCACCAAAGCCGGCAGCGGAACCCTCGTGCTCAGCAGTGCTTCCAGCACTTACAGCGGAGCCACCACCGTCAACGCCGGCACGCTGGAGTTCAATGGGAGCAATACTTCGACCACCACGACCATCGCCACTGGCGGAACACTGGCCGGCACCGGAACACTCGCCGGCGTGACCGTACAAACGGGTGGCCGCATCGGTGCGGGTGCTTCGGGTGGCATCGGAAACCTCAGCGTCTCCGCTCTGACCCTGGGAGCTGGCAGTGGTTACAACTGGGAATTGGGCAATGTGACCGGAACGAGTGGCACCAACTGGGACCTCTTGACCGTAGGCGCGGCTGGCGCCGGAACGGTGACGGTCAGTGCGACGGATGCTTCGCCTTTCACAATTTACGTTTTGGGTAACCCCACGGGTTGGAATCCGGCCACCAGCGGCAGTTGGACCATCATGAACGCGGGCAGCTTGAGCGGTTTTGCCGCCAACAAATTCACGGTCAACACCTCTGGCTTTGGTGGTTCACTCACCACGGGCACCTGGGCTTTCAGCGACAGCAGTGGCGATCTCGTGCTGAGCTACAATGCGCCCATTACCGACATCACGGTCATCGTTAACGCGGGCGCGGTCGATCAGGGCGCAGGGGCGGGCATCACGGGTGGTGCAGCCCAATTCAGCGGAGTCGGCTCACTCATCAAAACGGGCGCGGGCACGCTCATCATGACCAACGGTGCCAACAACTACACCGGCGGAACGACCATCAGCGAGGGGGCCATATCCATCATCGTCAATTCTCCGAGTGGTTCCGCGGGTGCGCTGGGTTTCTCCACCGCAGTCGTCAATGTGGGCACCTCGGGCGCAAATGTTGCCACTGGCTTTGATTTCGGCGCGGCGGTGACAAACAACCGCGGTCTGAACATCGTCGCAGGGAGCGGATCCAGTGGAACGCGGGCCATCACGACTTCTTTCGCTTCGGGCATTGCCGAGCAGACGGGCAACGTTACCCTCGGCACAAACACCGCGCTCACCGTTGCCAGTGGTTCGACCCTTCTGATCTCGGGGGCTTTGGAAGGCTCCGGCGGCTTGAACATCAATGGCTCGGGTATCGCTGTTCTTGACGGCAGCAGCTCCAGTTACACTGGTCCCGTCACGAACGCTTCCACCTCGACCCTGCGAGTCGGCAACAACAGCGCGCTCGGCACAGGCAGTCTCGTGCTCAATGGCGGCACGCTGGCCGCCAGCAGCGGCACCGCCCGCACCTTGGGTAACAATATCACCCTGGGTGCCAACGTTACGTTCGGTGACGGCACCGGAACGGGCGATCTCGCCCTCAACGGAACCATGGCCCTCAATGGCGCCACA
>JBILUI010000189.1:0-3627 GCA_044371145.1 Chthoniobacterales bacterium
ACATGGCGCGGATGCGCTCGCGGCATTCGAGGAAGACGTCGCGCTGGGCCGCGTCTTTCAACTGCGAGGATTGGATGCTGAGCAGACTGGAGACGACCTGCATGTTGTTCTTCACGCGGTGATGGATCTCCTTGAGGAGAGTTTCGGATTGGAAGCGCAGGCGTTGCTGCGTCTCCAACTCGTGGCGCTCGGTCACATCGCGAATGAACGCACAATGGCGACGCGAACTTCCCTCCGGCATAGCCCACATGACCAGTTCGCCTTGGAATTGCGAGCCGTCGCCCCGCAAAAAAGTGAACTCCCGCACCTGACCGGGGCGCTCCAACTCGCTCGGCACGTGGTTGAGCAGACCGGAAGTGCGCCCGTGCTCGTCGCGCAGCGTGACCAGTTCGTCGATGGGCGTGCCCACCGCTTTGTCGGCCGGCACGTGGAATTCCTCGACCGCGTGCTGGTTCCATTCCGTGACCTTGCCGTCTTGGGAGATCTCGATGAACGCCTCGGCGGCCGTATCGACGATGAGCCGGAAGCGGTCCTGCTCGCGAACCAGCGATTGCCGCGTGGAGGAACGCTCGACGTCGAGGCGCATGGCATGGATGAGCGCGGCACAGGAAGAAGCGAGTGGTGAAAGTTCCCGGACGAATTCCTCGTCGTAGCCCCGAGGCCGGTTGGCCACGCCGACCAACCCGACGAGTTCGCCTCCGTATTTGATGGGCAGACCGAGAAACGCGTTCATTGCCGGATGCCCGCGCGGAAGTCCCCCGCGGCGGGGGTCGGTCGCCGGATGGTTGGCGACAACCGGTTCGCCCGTGGTCATGGCTGCGCCGAAGAGCGTGTGCAGATTGCGGAAAACAAAGCCGCTGGCTTTGCTGTCCTCGTAAAGCTTCCGCGTGGCGTCGTTCCACGAGATGTTGGTGATGGCGTGCGTCTGCAAATACGGCGCGCCCGTCTCGTCGTGGAGGACCTCGCCGATGAAACCGTATTCACTCTGTGTGTAAGCGAGAATGTCGGTGAGAAGACGGTCGAAAAGTTCGTTGGTCGGACCGCCGGTGATGAACGACTCCTGACTGCGCCGGACGATATCGCCCAACTGCGCGGCGGATTCGAGGCGATGGGTTCTTGTCTTGACCTCCGTGAGGTCGCGGATAATCCCGAGATAACCGAAGGATTCCCCCGTTTCGTCGCGCAGCAGGGACAACGTCAGGGTAACCGGGATGCGTAGACCGTCCTTACGAGTGTAAGTCCACTCCGCCGTATCGGAGGCGGCATCGCGCAGCGGGCGAAGGAAAATATCGAGGCCGCTGATTTCCTCGCCGTAGCGCGCCGAGAGCTCGGCGCCACGCTTGGCCACCTCCTCGGGGTCGTGGAGCAAAGTGACCGGCGAAGCTTTTCCAGTCACTTCATCCGCTTTGTAGCCCAGCATTCGTTCCGCCTCCGGATTGAAGGTGCGGATCGTGGCGTCGAGGTCCGTGGAAATGATGGCGGCGCCGGCATTTTCAACGATGGCGCGGTTCAGCGCGGTCTCCGAAGCCAGTTTGCGGCGCAGATCGGCTTGCAGGCGGGTCGATTTGCGCAGCTCAACCAGTCGCATGATTTGGCGCCCCAGGGCCTTGAGCGCCGCGCGCTGGGATTCGTCGAGCCGGCGCGGTTCGCGGTCGATCACGCAGAGCGTGCCCACGTTGTGGTCGTCCGACGTTTTGAGTGGCACTCCTGCGTAGAACCGAAGATGCAAATCGCCGGTGACCACGGGATTGTCCTTGAACCGCTCATCCGCCGCGGCGTCCGTCACCTCGAAGATGTCGTCACCCAGAATGGCGTGGGCGCAAAGCGAGATATCGCGCGGCGTCTCGGGAATATCAAGACCAACGCGGCTTTTGAACCACTGCCGATCTTTGTCCACCAGCGAGATAAGTGCGATGGGCGTGCCGCAGATGAAAGACGCCAGCAGCGTGATGTCGTCGAATTCCTGTTCGGCCGGCGTGTCGAGAATGTGGAGTTCATCCAGCGCGCGTTGCCGCGCGGCTTCATCGGGAGGAAATGAAGCGGACTCCATATAATATAAAGAAGTTATCCGCGCACAGCGGTCGCAGCAAACAGGAAAGTAGATGATTCCCAAATCCGCAGCTTGCGCTGCGGCCCCCGCAGACCGAGGTTAAGGCATGCCCCCCCCGCCGACTTCGGCCCTCGAGGCCAAGGAGCGCATCACCACCGCACTGCAAAGCGCGTGGAATCGCGGGGCCGCCGAAAGCAGTCCGCTGACCGTGGCTCTTGTTTCGTTCGACACATCGGTGACCGCAGCCGGGCTCGAGATCCTGGAGCGCACGATGAAAGTCCACTGCGCGCGGACGAATGACATCGTCCTTCGCCGAGCGAACGATGAATTCATTGCCATCCTGCCCGATACGCCACCGCAAGGCGCACGGCGTGTGGGTGAGCAGATTGTCGAAGCGATGCGCGCGGCCGACGACGACCACACCCACCGCGTCTCGGTCGGCGTGGCCGTGGCCGTGCCGGACGAACAACGCGGGCCGGAAGATCTCCTTCGCCGCGCGCAAACCGCCCTTGAGGCCGCGCGCGACAAGGGCGGCGACACCTGCGTGGGCGGGGCAGCGACCGGAACCAACCCGCCGCCCAAAGGCGCCCTCGCCCACCTGCGCAAACTGTTGCCGCAAGCACCGCAGGACCCGACCCGCCGCCGCCACGTCGATTGAAGGTGGATCCGCCGTCCTTGGCGCGATATCTCGCTCCGCGCAGAGGGGCTCTCTCAACCGCGCAAGTAGGTGTAATACCCCTTGTTATGCGTCCCAAGCGGCCCGACACTGAAGTTGCTTGAAGAAAAGCCGCCCCAAGCCGCGGCGCGAGAAGTCTCCCATCGCGGCCCGAAATACTGGAAAAGCGACCACTTTGCCCATCGTCGGGATCGGCGCCTCGGCCGGCGGGTTGGCCGCATTCGAGGCCTTCTTTTCCGGCATGCCCGCGGACCGCGATCCGGGCATGGCATTTGTCATCGTCCAGCATCTCGCCCCGGACCACAAAAGCATCCTCTCCGAACTCATCCAACGCTACACGCGCATGGCGGTGCACGAGGTGGCGGACGGCATGGTCGTCCAACCGAACTGCGCCTACATCATCCCGCCCGGCTATGACATGGCCCTGCTCAACGGCTCGCTGCAACTGCTCAAAATCACGACCGCGCGCGGGCAGCGTCTGCCCATCGACTTCTTTTTCCGTTCGCTCGCGCAGGACCAACGGGAGCGCGCCATCGGCATCATCCTCTCGGGAACGGGGAGCGACGGAACCCTCGGCGTGCGCGCCATCAAGGAAGAGAACGGCATGGTCATCGTGCAGACTCCGGAGTCCGCCGAATTCGACGGCATGCCGCGCAGCGCCATCGCCACAGGACTGGTCGACTACGAACTCCCCCCGGCCGAAATGCCGGCCAAACTGGTGGCTTACGCCGAGCATTTGGTCGGACGCCGTCCCATCGATGTCATTCCGCGCACCGAAGCGAAAGCCTCGCTGAAGAAAATCTTTCTCCTGCTCCGCACGCAAACCGGCCATGATTTTTCGCTCTACAAACCAACCACGATCAACCGCCGCATCGAGCGCCGCATGGCGCTGCATCAGATC
>JBILUI010000190.1:0-3610 GCA_044371145.1 Chthoniobacterales bacterium
CGGGCGCGTGGCCGACTTCATCGATTTCGGCCAACTCATGTGCGAGGACGCCCTCGACCGCAATGAATCCTGCGGCGGCCACTTCCGCGTAGAATACCAGACACCTGAGGGCGAAGCTCTGCGCAACGATGACGACTATTTTTATGTCTCGGCTTGGAGATACACCGGCGAAGGCAACAGGCCCGAGCTAGTCAAAGAGCCGCTGCATTACGAAGGCGTGAAATTGGCAACCCGGAGTTATAAATAACCATGAACTTTCATCTGAAAATCTGGCGCCAAGAGGAAGGATCTGGTCAGGGGCGTTTCCAAGATGTGGAAGCGAAAGAGATTCCCTCGGAAGCTTCCTTTCTCGAGATGCTCGACATCGTCAATGACCGGCTGACCGAAAAGGGAGACGAACCAGTCGCCTTTGATCACGATTGTCGCGAGGGAATTTGCGGTGCGTGCAGCATGACGATCAACGGCATCCCGCAGGGACCCGGTCGCGGCACAGCCTGCCAGCTCTACATGCGCAAGTTCAGCGACGGCGACACGATCTACATCGAGCCGTTCCGCGTCGGGGCTTTTCCGGTGGTCAGAGATTTGGTGGTCAACCGTTCGGCTTACGATCGTGTCATTCAAGCCGGAGGATTCATCAGCGAGCGCTGTGGCAACGCGCAGGACGCCAATGACACGCCGGTGCCGAAGACGGTGGCCGACTACGCCATGGATGCCGCGGCCTGCATCGGTTGCGGAGCGTGTGCGGCGGCCTGTCCGAATGGTTCCGCCATGCTCTTCGTCGCGGCCAAAGTCGGGCACCTCGGACTCCTACCGCAGGGCAAACCCGAAGCCAATCGCCGCGTCCGCGGCATGGTCGCGCAGATGGACAAAGAAGGATTCGGCAACTGCTCCAACTTTTACGAGTGTGAGGCGGTTTGTCCGGCTGGCGTTCCTGCCGCTTTCATCGCCAAGATGAACCGCGACTACGCCCTGGCCAGTGTGCGCAACGCGGTTGAGGCCACTGCCTAATATCTCAGGACGCGATCGAGAAAGCGCCGGGCGACTTCTGTCTGCGGAGCGGCAAAAAACTCTTGGGCCGAGTGGTGCTCGAAGATTTGGCCGTTAGCGAGGAAAGCAACTTGATCCGCCACCGTCCTGGCGAAGCTCATGGCGTGGGTGACAAGGATGAACGTCCTACCCTCTGATTTTAGGTCGGCGATGACCTCGAGGACTTCGGCGGTCATTTCGGGGTCGAGAGCCGATGTGGGTTCGTCAAAGAGGAGGAGCTTAGGGCGGATAGCGACGGCGCGCGCGATGGCCACGCGTTGGCGTTGACCGCCCGACAGTTCCGCCGGACGCTTGTGCGCGTGGCCGTCCAGATGGAGACGTTCAAGCAATTCCTCCGATCGCGAACGGGCTTCGTCGGGGCTCAACCCGTGCACCGCAGTGAGCGGCAACATGACATTGGCCATCGCATCGAGGTGCGGGAAAAGGTTCCAAGACTGGAAAACCGTGCCGATGTGGCTGCGGTAGGCGCGAAGCGACTTTTCGTCCTCCGGAACTTTGATTCCATCAACCGCAACGGATCCGGCTTCCGGCGATTCAAGACCGCCGATGAGTCGGAGAAGCGTCGATTTGCCGCCGCCGGAAGGCCCAAGCAGCACAAGCACGTGCGGGAATTCGAGCTTTGCCGTGATACCATCAATCACCGCTTGGTTCCCGTAGCGTTTGGTCAGCTTGTCGAACTCAAGTCTCATAGCGGAATTCACGTTCGAGGTGGCGGGCAAAGAGCGAGATCGGCAGGGTCAGTGCAAGATAGCCGATCGCCAGCGGGAGATAGCTCTCCAGTGTGCTGTAGGTCGCGGAGTTGACCTGTTGCGCGGCCAGGGTGAACTCCTCGATGCCCAGAATGGAAAGAAGCGAACTGTCCTTGATGATCGAGGCCGCTTGTCCGGCCAGCGGCGGAAGGACGTTGCGGATGGCCTGAGGAAAAATGACGTGGCGATAGGTCTGGACGCGGGTCAGACCGATGGCGCGGGCTGATTCGAGCTGAGATTTGCCGACGCTCTCGATCCCTGCGCGGATCATTTCGGCGATGTAGGCGCCGCTGAAAATGGCGAGGATGATGATGCCCGCCAGATAGCGGTCCTGCAGCCCGATCGCGTTCCCGACCACATAAAAAAGGATAAGCAGTTGGACGAGCAGCGGGGTTCCGCGCACGAGCTCGACGTAGCCTGCGGCAAACCAACGCAGCGCAGGATATCGGGATCGACCGGCGAGGGCTGCGAGAGAGCCGAGCAGAATACTCAGGGCCAAGGCAGCCGCCGAGATCCAGACAGTGTGCAGCCAGCCGCTCCAGAAAACTTGGCGGTAACCCCAGACGCCGGACCAATCCCACGAGAGGGCCTGCATGATTCCGAAGCAGAGTGCGGCGAGCAACGCGGCGCCGAGGAGGAAGGAGAGAACGGAATTTATGGCGCGATGGCGGCTCATGGTGAGGTGGACGCGGTTTCCCGCCGTTCCTACTTCTTGGCTTCCTGCCAAAGATTCTCCAGTTCCTGCAGGGAAAGATCTTCGAGTTTGCGGTCGTTGGCAGCGGCGGCGTTCTCCATGTGGCGGAAGCGGGCGATGAAGCGCTGGTTGGCGTGCTCGAGAGCCAGTTCCGGTTCCACGCCGAGTTTGCGCGCCATGTTGACCGCGGTGAAAAGGATGTCGCCCATCTCGTGCTCGAGGCGCCGCGGGTCTCTGTCATCCAATTCGGCACACAGTTCGGCCAGTTCCTCGCGGAATTTGTCGATCACGCCCGTCGTGTCCGGCCAATCGAACCCGACCCGTCCGGCCTTCTTCTGGATGTTGGCTGCGCGGATCAGTGCCGGCAAGGCGCGCGGGATGCCATCCATGATCGAGGCCGCTTCGCCCTTTTCCTGGCGTTTGATTTGTTCCCACTGACGCAAAACGGCGCCCGTGTCCGCGGCGTCGCTTTCGCCGAAGACATGCGGATGACGGCGGATCAGCTTCTCGCAGTTGTGGCGTGCGGCATCCTCGAGGGTGAAAGCACCGCGTTCGGCGGCGAGATCCGTATGGAAGACAACCTGGAGAAGCAGGTCCCCGAGTTCTTCGCACATGTTGGTGTCGTCGGCGCGGTCGATGGCATCGATCGTTTCGCATGCTTCCTCGAGCAATCCTGCGCGGAGTGACTCGTGCGTTTGTTCACGATCCCATGGGCACCCCTCGGGCGAGCGCAGCAGCGCGACGATGGCGCGCAGGCGGGCGACGGGGTCTTCGGGAAGATTCTCTAAATGCGCCATTGTTCTCGGTGGCTGCCACGCAGGTCGGTAACCTCGCCGGCACTGTTCACGGACACATACCAAGTCAGGCCGACGGAACTGATGATGGTGAGGGTGAGCACCGCGCCGACGAGCCAACCCGGCAAACCACCCACGCCGAGTGCCTGGTAGAAGGACGCCCATGAGTTGACCGGGGGCGTTGCATGCATGAACAGCTTGGTCATCCAGGCCACGAGGATAAAGGCAATGATGAAGACATAGTTACGCTTCATGCGGCGTCCGAGGGCCTCGAGCCGGCTGATCTTGAAGGACGGCAGGATGAGATCCTCGCAGACCAGTTTCTG
>JBILUI010000191.1:0-3570 GCA_044371145.1 Chthoniobacterales bacterium
CGGAAAAAGCCGCAACCATTTTACAAGATCTCCGCGCCCTCAATATCGCCGCGCGCGAGGGAGACAACGCGCAAATCGCCGAATCCTCGCAGCGCTTGGAGAGCGATCTGCGCGCGCTCAATCCCGAAGTCTATCCGTCGCCGGAAACCACCAAGCGCGAACTTTCCTACAATCGCACCAAGCCCTTCGACACCGCCATGTGGCTTTTTGCCGCGGCGACCGTTCTGCTCGCCGCCGGTGCACGGCACGGATGGCGCCACTGGATCCTCCGCGTCGGCGTTGGCGTCACCACCATCGGATTCGCCTTCATGCTCTGGGGACTGCTTCAGCGGGTGCTCATTGCCGGACGCGCCCCCGTGACCAACATGTACGAATCAGTGATCTGGGTCGCCATGGGCACAGTGCTTTTCGGCCTGATTTTCTACGCAGTTTACCGCAACCGCCTCATGCTGCTCAGCGCCCTGCCGGTCAGCTTCCTCGCCTTGCTCCTCGTGCGCAGTCTTCCCGTGGCCATGCCGTCGCGGCTTGATCCGCTCGTGCCCGTGCTGCGTGACAATTTTTGGCTCACCGTTCACGTGCTTACCATCACGCTGAGCTATGCCGCCTTCGCCCTCGCCCTCGGCTTCGCCCACGTCGTGCTATGGCGCTACATCTGGAATCCGCAAACTGCCGACGCCATCCGCCCGCTCCACGACTGGCTTTACCGCATGATGTTTGTCGGACTCATCCTCCTCGCCGCCGGCACCATCCTCGGTGGCGTTTGGGCCAATTACAGCTGGGGACGCTTCTGGGGCTGGGACCCGAAGGAAACCTGGGCCTTCATCGCCCTGCTCATGTATGTCGTTGCCATCCACGGCAAAATGGCCGGCTGGTGGGGCGACTTCGGTATCGCCGTGGCGGCCGTGGTCAACTTTGCCGGCATCATCATGGCCTGGTATGGCGTGAACTACGTCCTCGGCGCCGGGCTCCACAGCTACGGTTTCGGCGTCGGCGGCGAAGGCTACGTCCTCGCCTTCCTCGCACTCGAGGCTGCATATGTCGCACTGGCTGTCGTACGTCACCGCAGCGCCCAAAAAGCCTCCCTTGTCCCCGCCTGATTCCTGCGCAGGAGATCGAAACCCACAGAGGGCGCAGAGAACACGGAGAGGCGCCAAACAAAAACCCTATGTGTTCTCCGCGGCCCTCCCTGCCCGCTTTGATAAGTCCAGCTTGATCACAGGACTCGGCTCAGCTTGGTAGGGCGGTCGCCGCGGCGACAGGCCGTTGGATCGAAGTGGGCGTGGTATTCGTCTTTCCTTGCGGCCGTCTCCGCGCCGTGCGATAAAGACTCAGTGACGGGCTGTGGCTCAGCTTGGTAGAGCGCTGCGTTCGGGACGCAGAGGCCGTGGGTTCAAATCCCACCAGCCCGATTTTTCCCGCTTCCATGGCCACTACCAAGCAGATTGGTAGAGCGGTCGCCGCGGCGACAGGCCTGTTATTCAAATCCCACCAGCCCGACCACCTTCTACTTCCCAAGGTGTTCATCGTCTGATCACATGCAGCGCATGTCTCCCCCCGACCACGCCTGGCAAAAAATCGCCGCCGATCCCGACTTCACAACGCTCGTGCGGCGAAAGCTCCGGCTCATCGTGCCGGCCACGATTTTCTTCATCGTCTACTACTTCCTGCTGCCCATTGGCGTGGGTTGGTTTCCCGGACTCATGGAGAAAAAAGTCTGGGGCGACGTCAACCTCGCCTACCTCTACGCGCTGTCCCAATTTTTCATGGCTTGGATTCTCGCCGCGATCTACGTGGCGGCTGCCGCCGGCTGGGACAGAAGCGAACACGCATTGCTGAAGAAGTTCGGCGTCGATCACAAGTAGTCCCCCATGAACCCCCTGCCCCTCGCCGCCGCCGGTTCCCAGACCTCCCTCTGGATGTTCCTCGCCTTCGTCGCCGCTACGCTGGTTATTACGTGGTTCAGCGCCAAGAAATCCTCCGGCGCCAGCGCCTACTTCGCGGCCGGACGCCGCATCACTGGATGGCAGAACGGCCTCGCCGTGGCCGGCGATTACATGAGCGCGGCCAGCTTCCTGGGCATCGCCGGAATGATTGCCATGAACGGCTACGACGGCTTCATGTATTCGGTTGGTTTCCTCGTCGCGTATCTCACCGTCCTCTTCGTCGTGGCCGAACCGCTCCGCAACGCGGGCAAATACACCATGGCCGATGTTCTGGCTTACCGCCTCAAGCCGCGCCCGGTCCGCGCCGCTGCCTCACTCAGCACGCTCACCGTTTCCATTTTCTACATGATCGCGCAGATGGTCGGCGCCGGCGTGCTTGTGCGCCAACTCATCCCCGGCGTCTCCTACGAGCTGGCCGTCATCGGGGTCGGCATCCTCATGGTCATCTATGTGGTTTTCGGAGGCATGCTTGCCACCACGTGGGTGCAGATCATCAAAGCCGTCCTCCTCATGGGCGGCAGCTTCCTGCTCAGCATCCTCGTGCTGCAGCGTTACGACTTCGATCTCGGGAATTTTTTCTCCTCGCTGACCACCATCACTTCGACCACGGCGGATGGACAAAGCGTCACGCGCAATTTTCTCACTCCGGGGCTCATCTTCAAAAATCCGTGGGACCAAATCTCGCTCGGCATGGCGCTTCTCCTCGGCACAGCCGGGTTGCCGCATATTTTGATCCGTTTCTACACCGTGCCCGATGCCAAGACGGCCCGCGCCAGCGTGGTCTGGGCCATGATCATCATCGGGCTCTTCTACATCATGACCACGTTCTTCGGCTTCGGCGCGGCCAGCCTGCTCGGACCCGACCACATCGCGGCCAATGGCGGAACCAATATGGCCGCACCGGAACTGGCCCGCTTCCTCGGAGGGGAAATTTTCTTCGCCTTCATTTGCGCCGTGGCCTTCGCCACCATCCTCGCCGTGGTCGCCGGACTGACCATCAGCGCGAGCACGAGCTTTGCCCACGATTTCTTCGTCAACGTCATCCACCACGGCAAAGAACAGAAGCCGGGAGAAGAAGTCCGCGTGGCCCGCATCACCGCCTTTGTCGTTGGCGCACTGTCCATCGTTATCGCCATCATTCTCGGCCCCTCGGTCAACGTCGCCTTCCTCGTCGGACTCGCCTTCGCCGTGGCGGCCAGCGCGAATCTTCCGGTCATGGTGTTTTCCCTTTTCTGGAAACGCTTCAACACGGTCGGCGCGGTGACAGGGCTCCTCGTTGGACTCGCCTCAAGCATCGCTCTCATTCTGGTCAGCCCCGACTTCATGAAAGACCCGCTCTTTCCGCTGAAAAATCCCGCACTGATCAGCGTCCCGCTCGGCTTCCTCGCCGCCTGGCTCGGAACGATCCTCTCCAAAGAGAAACCCGACGAAGCCAAGTTCACCGAATTGATGGTCCGCGCCAACACCGGTCTCGGGGCCGAGAAGGCCTCGGAGCATTAAAAAGGGCGGGTGGCCGTAAGCCGGATTTTGTCGTTCGCCGAGGCGACCGGGCGGCCATTTCTCTCGCTGCGCTTGCGCGCAACGCCCCGCTTTCACGGGGTGCGACTAATACCCGGAATGTGTCCCG
>JBILUI010000065.1:0-12891 GCA_044371145.1 Chthoniobacterales bacterium
GCGCCGGGGCGCAGGGCAAGCGAAGGCGCGGGCGTGCAAAGTTCGTCCTTCATCGTGAAAAAAATGTTCCCCATGGCGGCGGACAGCAAATGGCCTTCGTGGTCGAAGAGCAGTGCGTGGTCGAAACCAGCGCGCCGCGCCGAAGCCTGTGCGGCGCATTGCATCCAGTAATTCGCCGTCTTCGCGCCGTGGGCGAAGGGAAAGACCGCCTCCGGGTGCAGTCGCGCTGTTTGTTGTTCCGGCAATTCGCCGGCCACAGCCTCGAAAAGCGCGAAAATGCGCGGAGCTTGCGGAGGATCGGCTGGTGCTCCATCGCCCGCTGTCATGTAAATGCGAAGCACACCGCGGTCATTCGCATCGAGCGTCGGCAGCGTTGGCTGAATTTCTGCGCCAAGCAGCGCCTTGGCCGAGGCAGCCAGCAGTCGGCTATGTGCTTCAAGAAACAAAGCTTCCCCATCGCGTATACCGATCGTCTCGAAGACGGCCATTCCGTAACGCAGTCCGCGGTCGGTGAGGGGCAGCGAATCGGCGGGCGCCCATCCGCCGTCGCGATGCAGCCAACCGCGCGCGGTCGCGCTCACGCCGTTTCGGCGCGCAGGTGCTCGAGCCGTTTGCGCAGGGTGGCGCGGGTGATGCCGAGCAATTTGGCCGCACGCACTTGGTTGTTGCCGGTGGATTCCATAGCGCGGCGGGTGAACTCTTGTTCGAGCCACGGGAGAAGTTCGAGTCCGGGTTGCGCGCTGGCCGCCTCGAAAAGAAATGCGGCGGCCTCGTCGAGGTCTCCGGGTGCGATGCCCGGACTCGCGGATTCCGTCGCTGCCGCGGGGGCGTTTTTTCCGAGGGGCAAATCCTTGGGCAGCAGGACATCGGAGGTGCTAAGAACGGCGGCACGTTGGATGGTGTTCTCCAACTCGCGCACATTGCCCGGCCATGGATAAGCCTCGAGGACCTCCACCGCTTCCGTGCTCAGCTGCAGCTGCGGTTTGTGTTTCTGCGAGGCGATGCGCTTGAGGAAATACTCGGCAAGGAGCTTGATGTCTTCTTTCCGGCTGCGCAGCGGCGGGAGCTGCAGGCGGACAACATTGAGGCGGTAAAAAAGATCCTCGCGGAATGTTTTGGCCTGGATCTCCGCTTCGAGGTTTTTGTTCGTCGCGGCGACGATGCGCACATTGGTGCGGATGACGTCATTGCCGCCCACGCGGGAGCAGGTGCCATCCTGCAAGACACGGAGCAGCTTGCTCTGGATCGACAACGGCATCTCGCCGATCTCGTCGAGAAAGAGCGTGCCGCCGTCCGCCTGCTCGAAACGTCCGATGCGCTGGGCGCTGGCGCCGGTGAAGGAGCCCTTCTCGTGACCGAAAAGCTCGCTCTCGAGGAGATTTTCCGGGATGGCCGCACAATTGATGGCCAGGAACGGCCGGTCGTGCCGCGCGCTGTATTGGTGGATGGCGTGCGCCACGAGTTCTTTGCCCGATCCACTTTCGCCGGTGATCATGACCGCGGCGTCGCTGTTCGAAATGCGTCCGACCATTTTGAAAACCTCCTGCATGGCCGGCGATTGCCCGACGATGCTGTCCTGATGCTGCTCGATGGTCAGGCTCGGTTCGAACTTCTGTGCCCGCTGCATGTCGGCTGCGGCCTTGGTCGCCGCGTCGACGACGATCTTGAGATTGAAGGGAAGCTGCTCCTTGCGCACGAAGTCGAACGCGCCGAGGCGCATCGATTCGATTACGCTCTGCGTGGTCCCGAGGGCGCCGGTGACGATGACCAACGCGTTCGGGTCGCGCTTGCGCAGCCGCGCGAGCAACTCGAGTCCGCTGTGCGTGCCGAGCCGCATCTCCGTGATGGTGACGAGAGGTTTCTCCGCATTGAACAGACGGAAGGCGTCTTCCGAAGTTTCCGCGGTGATGACCTCCAAATCATCCGCGCCCAATTGCGCCTTGGCCCAATCGAGAAAATCAGGATCCGGATCCGCAACGAGGATTTTTTGCTTCGCGCCCACAGCCCGTTCAGATGCCGCCGTAACGGCGGTTGCGTCGAGCATATTCCTGCATCGCGGCGAAAAGATCCTCCTTGGCGAAGTCGGGCCAGAGCTTCGGAGTAACGACGATTTCCGCGTAGCTGATTTGCCAGAGGAGGAAATTCGAGATGCGCATCTCGCCCGAGGTGCGGACGAGCAGATCGGGGTCGGGGATGCCGGCGGTGTAGAGGTGCGAGGCAATGGTGTCCTCGTTGATGGTTTCCGGATCGAGTTTTCCGGCCTTGGCCTCGCGGGCGATCTCGCGCGCCGCGTCGACGATCTCGGTGCGTGCCCCGTAGCTGAGCGCGAGGGTGAGGGTGAGCGCGGTGTTGTTGGCCGACTTCGCGATGGTGTCCTCCAAACGCTTGCGGGCCTTGCCCGGCAGATCCGCCAAATGCCCGATGGCCCGGAGTCGGATGTTGCGCTCCATGATTTCCGCCGTGCGCTCGGCGAGAAAACGGTCGAGCAGCAGCATGAGCGCACCGACTTCGTCGGCGGGCCGCTGCCAGTTTTCTTTGCTGAATGCGTAAAGCGTCAGATAAGGCACGCCGGCCTCCACGCACGCCGCGGTGCAGGCGCGCACCGATTCGGATCCGCGCCGGTGTCCCTCCATGCGCGGCAATCCGCGCTCGCGGGCCCAGCGGCCGTTGCCGTCCATGATGACGGCGATGTGGCGAGGCAATTTGTCCGCGGGGACTCCTGACGGATTGCTCACAGGCGGATGGTTTCGTCGTGGCCCGCGCCCACGCTGACAATCCCGAGCTTGCCTCCGGTCAATTTTGCCAGCGCGCGCGCGTAACGCTGCGCATTGGCCGGAAGATCTTTGAATTTGCGCGCGCCCGTCGTCGGCTTCAACCAACCCGGAAAAGTTTCGTAGACAGGTTTGCAACGTTCCCACTCGGCCGCGTCGGTCGGCGGATGTTTGATTTTTTTCCCGTCGAGTTTGTAAGCGGTGCAGACCTTGATCGTCGGCACGCCGTCGAGTCCATCGAGATTGGTGATGGCGATTTCGTCGATGCCGTTGATCATCGCCGCGTAGCGCGTGGCCACCGCGTCGAACCATCCGCAGCGGCGCGCACGTCCGGTGGTCGCGCCGAATTCGCGTCCCATCCCGTGCAGCATGTCGCCGAGCGCGTCGTCCTCGGTAGGGAAGGGTCCTTCGCCCACGCGCGTGGTGTAGGCTTTCATCACACCGATGACCGTGTTCATGCGGTGCGGCGGCACGCCGGAACCGGTGCAGGCCCCGCCGGCTGTGGTGTTCGAACTGGTGACGAAGGGATACGTGCCGTGGTCGATGTCCAAATAGGTGCCCTGCGCGCCTTCGAAGAGGAGGCTCTTTTTGCGCTCCATCGCGTCGTGGAGCAAGACGACGGTGTTGGTGACGAACGGCCGCAGCACTTTCGCCGCGTCGAGATAGCTCTTCAATAGCGGCAGGTAAGCGATCGGTTTGGCGCCGAGCGATTTGAGCACGGCATTGTTTTCCTCGAGGCGCAGTTTGAGTTTTTTGGCGAAAACATCCGCATCGAGCAGATCGCCGACCCGCAATCCGGTGCGCGCGGCTTTGTCGCCGTAGGCCGGGCCGATTCCGCGCTTGGTTGTGCCGATTTTGTTTTTGCCTTTGCGGATCTCGCGCTGCTCGTCGAGCAAGCGGTGCCACGGCATGACAAGATGCGCGCTGTCGCTGAGGAGAAGATTTTTCCCGACCTTGATGCCGCGCCCGCGCAGTCCTTCGATCTCGCCGACCAGAGCGATGGGATCGACGACCACGCCGTTGGCAATGACGCAGGTTTTGCCGCGGCGAAGGATGCCGCTCGGAATGAGATGGAGGACGAATTTCTTTTTGCCGTGGACGATGGTGTGCCCGGCGTTGTTGCCGCCCTGACTGCGCACGACGACATCGGCGTCATCGGTCAGGTAATCGATGATTTTGCCTTTGCCTTCGTCGCCCCACTGGGCACCGACAAGAATAGTATTGGCCATGGAAGTCTGATGCTCGGCCAAGGACGGAATGCCGCGGCGGATAGCGGTTTTGTTTCCCAAAAACGCGCCCCGCGGGCAAGAAGAACCCTCTGCGTCAGGCTTGGGTGGCGCGCGCGTGGCCCGAGGCGCGCAGGGCGGCGTTCACCTCCGGCGTGCGGCGCCGCGAGACGGTCAACTCTTGCCCGTCCGCGAGCGCGAGTTGCAGGCCCTTGCCCGCGCTGCTGCGGTAGGAACGCACCGCCGTCAAGCGCACGGCCTGTCCGCGATTGATTTGCGTGAACGCTGTCCCGGACGGTCCGGCCAGGAAATTCTCCAGCGTCTGGCGAACGAGTCCGCGCCGACCGCCGTGCTCCACTTCCAGATAATTGCCTTCCGCGCTGACCGAGCGGATTTCGGTCAAGGGAACGCGGACGCGCGCCCCGTGTTCCTCCACTTCGAGAAAAGGCTGTGGCGCGTCGGTGGCAGCCTGCCCGAGGCGAGCGAGTTGTTCGCGGGCGCGCTCGACCGCGCGGCGGCAACGTTGTTCGTCCACCGGCTTGAGTAGATAATCGACCGCGCCCACTTCGAAAGCGCGCACCGCGTATTGTGCGTAGGCCGTGGTAAAGATGACGCAGGCTTTTTTGTCATCCAGCGCCTCGACCGCCGCAAATCCGTCCGCACCCGGCAGATGGATGTCCATGAAGATGAGTTGCGGCTGGTGCCGGCGGGCCAGTTGCCGCGCGGCCGCCGCGTCGGAGGCTTGCGCGACGACACGAACGTTTTCCACCGACGCAAGCACCTCTTGCAAATCGCGCCGCGCGCCCGGCTCGTCGTCCACGATGAGTGCGTCGAGGATTTGCATGGTCAATTCGCGTCGCGCCCCGGCGCGCTGACGGGCATTTCGAGCGTGGCAGAAACATCTTCCCCGTCCTGCCGGATGGCAAGCGAGGCATCGCTGCCGTAAATGGCCTGCAACCGCGCGTTGGCCGTGCCTATGCCGCCGCTGCGACCTTGCGGGGCAGGACCGAGCTTGCCGCGGTTGCGCACCTCGGCGATCAATTTTCCGTCCTGCAGCCTGGCGCGAACGACGAGCGGATGTTTCTGCGAGACCTCGCCGTGTTTCACCGCATTTTCCACGAGGTTGAGGAGCATCATGGGCGGCAACTTCGCATGGTGGGCCGGGCCCTGGATCTCGACCAACCGCGGCAACTCGCGCTCGTAGCGGAAGGCCTGCAGACCGAGGAAATTCTCGCACAGCTGCCATTCCTCGTGCAGCGGCACAGTCTCGCGGCTTTGCGCGTCGGTGCTCTCGCGCAGGAAGCGCGAAAGCGTGTCGATGAATTCGCGCGCCTTCTCCGGATCGGTGCGCACGATGCCGCGCACCGCAGCGAGACAATTGAAAAGAAGATGCGGCGTGAGGCTCGCGCGCAGATTGCGCAATTCCACCTCGGATTCCCAGGTGCGGCGCCGCGTTTTTTCCAACTGCATGCGTTCCGATGCGTCGATGAGCATCCCTGCCGCCTCGCGGGGGGAACCGTCGGGACGTCGTGTCACCACTTGCCAAAATGATAGTGCGTCATGCCCGCAGCATTTCGTCTCGAGCGATCCGCGGTCCTGCGCCGGTTCGAAAAGTTTCGGAGGTATTTCGTCCGCATCAATCCGCAGGCCTTCCGTATCGTTCCATTCCCAGAACCGCAGCCCGGCCGCTTTTTCCGCCGCGCGCCGTTGACGGAGCAGACGCCGGTATTCGCCGCCCGCCGCGCCGACCGGAAGGACACCGAAAGCGAGCACCGCGAAGAGCGAGTAGATGCGCGAGTAGTCCGCGCCCTGCGGCGTGACGAGAGGACCGAAGCCCATCCCGGTCAATACGACAACGACGATGGCGGTCATGGCGCAGATCACGCTCGTGCCGCGCAGGCCGGTGGCCACCGCGGCGGCAAGAATGGGAACAAGCAGGAGGAACGAGGGCTGTCCCAGCCCGAATGCCAACCACGCAGCCAGAGCGGTAGCGGCGAGGACGAGGGCAAACCTCCACCACCAGCCGCGCACCGGCGTTCTCCACCACACGAGCATGGCCGGGGTGATCAGCGCGATGCCAAAGCCGTTGGCCATGACGAAGTGGAACATGTCGTTCCAATCGGCAAGGAACGGCGTGCCGTCTGCCATGTGGATCGAGCGGGCGAAGAAAATGGCGTTGAGTAAAGGCGGTAACCACGCGGCGCCGATCACAACGGCGAGAAGGCCTCGCAGGTCGTCGAGCCGTGCGCGCTTGCCGATGATGACCCGCACAATGATCGCGCCCAGCGTTGCTTCGCTGGTCAGCCCCAACGGTCCCACCCACATAAAGTCCGAAGACAGGCCGGAAAAAACGTTGGAAGCGAGAACTCCTGCGAAAACGCCCGGCACGGCGGCCCATCCCCAAATCAAAATGGTGCCGACCGCCACGCCCGAGGTCGGCCAGAATGGACTGACAGCCGTGCCGGTGGTCGAGGCGACCCACATCCCGACCAGAGACGCTGCTGCCACGAACACCGCTGCAGTTAGTGCCCTGAAGATAGCCGTGGCCAGCAGCGGAAAGTGGTCCGAGCGCTCGTCCATGGGTAGGTCAGACCAGATCGCTGGCCGTCAGGTCAATGCCATTGGGTAAGTAGGAACCGATCACGAATGCGCGTTCGTCGCGTAAAACGTTACTCATAAATGTTTTCCAATGAAAAAATACCGCGTGTCACGGATTGTGTGCCGTTCATCCCAAGCAAGTTTTGCCGCGTTAAAAACACACGAAAATAGTCACACGTCTGATGCAAATCGGCGTTGTTCTTTGTTGGTTGTCGGACGCAAGTCCGGCCAACGCAAATGTAGGATGGGTGTCCGCGGGTGCGAGATGCCCATTCTCTGGCGTAGTGAGCGGCGCCACGGTGGAGCAATCTGCCGTGGCGCTTGTCATTTGCTGCGCCGCGCGCGCTCGACGAACAACTTTCCCGCGCGTCGGCGCAAGTGATGCGCGTGCGGAAGATTCATTTTCGCCGGCTTGTCATTCGACAACGCGAGTTCGCGTGCGCGCTCGATGGTTTCGAAATCCGTTTCGTCGCCGGTGCGCGCACGCAACCACGCGCGGAGCAGGCGCCGCTGATGCGCGACTGGCTTGCTGCGCAGTGCATGCACGTCGAGCTGTGCGCTGCGCGCTTCCGTGGCGACGAGCGACTCCATCCACTCGTCCTCCGCCGCAAGGATTTCGCCCGCGCGAGCCATGACCGGAACCGGATCGTGTCCGACCGCGCGCTGCAGGACCGGCAGCACTCTATGCCGCACGCGGTTGCGCGTGAACTCGGCGGAACGATTCGACTCGTCTTCGCGCCAGCGCAGCTTGCGGGCTTTGGCATGGGCTTTGATTTCCGCGCGCGTGAAGGCGAGGAGGGGGCGCGCAATGACGATGCCTTCCACCAAATCAGCCTCGGCGCGCAAGCTGCCGAGTCCCCGTCGTCCGCCGCCCCGCGCCAGATGAAAGAGCATCGTCTCCGCCGCATCGCCGGCGTGATGAGCAAGAAAAACGACGGCGGCGCCGTGCTTCTGCGCGACAAGGACAAAAAACTCACGCCGCAATTCGCGAGCCGCTTCCTCGAGCGACGCTTTCGCCAGTTTGGCGCGCACGCGCGTCTTGCCGCGTCCCAGAACGAACTTCGCGCCGCAGGAATCCGCCAGTTCACGGACAAACGCCGCATCGCGATCCGCTTCTTTACCGCGCAACCCGTGGTGATAATGGGCGACGACAATTTTGGCGAATTCGGCGCGTTGCAAAAGATCGAGTAGCACAACGGAATCGACGCCGCCGGAGACTCCGACAATGACCGGTTTGTCTTTCGGCCGCGCGCCAAGACGGCGAACAAAGCGCGGCAGGAGATCGGCCGCTTTTTTCATGCGCGTCAGGCCGCGGTGATCTTCGCCGCGCCGAAATACGGGTGCAGAATCTCGGGCAAGTGCACCGAGCCGTCGGGTTGCTGTCCGTTTTCGAGCAATGCCACGTAGAGTCGGGCCAGCGCGGTGCCCGAGCCGTTGAGCGTGTGGCAAAGATGATTCTTTCCGTCCGCGCCTTTGTAACGCAGCGCCATGCGGCGCGCCTGATAATCGCCGAAATTCGAGCAGCTCGAGACTTCGAGCCATCCATTGTGCCCCGGCGCCCAGACTTCGATGTCATAAGTGCGGCACGCGCCGAATCCGATATCGCCCCCGCAGAGTTCGATCACGCGGTAGGGAAGCCCGAGCAATTGCAGGACGCGCTCGGCGTCGGCGGTGAGCGATTCAAGTTCGGCCGCGGATTTTTCCGGCGAGGTGATTTTGACCAACTCTACCTTGTCGAATTGGTGCATGCGGATCAGCCCGCGCGTGTCGCGTCCGGTCGAACCCGCCTCGCGGCGGAAGCACGGGGTGTAGGCGGCGTATTTCAGCGGCAGCTGGTCGGCGGACAAAATTTCGTCGCGGTGGAAATTGGTCACCGGAACTTCCGCTGTGGGAATTAGAAAGAGATCGCTATCGGTCACACCGAAAAGATCGGCTTCGAACTTCGGCAATTGTCCGGTGCCGGTCATGGTTGCTCGGTTGACCAAAAACGGCGGACTCATCTCGGTGTAGCCGTGGTCGCGCGTATGCAGATCGAGGAGGAACGAAATCAGCGCACGTTCCAGCCGCGCGCCTTGTCCCGTGTAGCAGATGAATCCGCTGCCGCTGATCTTCGCCGCGCGTTCCGGATCGAAAAGACCGAGTCGCTCGCCGATGGCCACGTGATCCTCCGCGTTGGCGATTGTCGGCGGATCGCCCCAAGTGCGCAGAACCGGATTGGCCGAAGCATCGTTGCCGCGCGGAATTTCATCGTGAGGCGTATTCGGAATGGAAAGCAGTAAGTCGCGCTGACGCTCTTCTGCCGCGGCCGAGGCGGCCTGGAGCAACTCCATTTCCGCGCCGAGTTTTTTTGATTCCTCCTCCAGCGCGGTGCTGTCCTCTTTTTTCGCGCGGAGGGCGCCGATTTGCTTGCTCAGATTCTTGCGTTCGGATTGCAAATGCTGCCAGCGTGTCTCGTTGGTTCGCCGCTGGCTGTCGACCGCGAGGACCTCGTCGATCATCGCCTCGTAGCCCGGGCCGCGGAAGGCGAGCAGGGTTTTCACAGTTTCCGGCGTTTCGCGGAGTCGGCGGATATCGAGCATGGTCGGAGGATCGTAGCGCGGCACCCTTCGCACGCCAAGCGGCGGAATCTGTTCGCCGTGAGCGGGGGCGGGAACCTATAGTGGCGGGACAATTTTTCGCCCGTGGAATTCCGCGACTACTACAAGACCCTCGGCGTGGCCAAGACCGCTTCGGCCGACGAAATCAAAAAAGCCTTCCGCAAGCTCGCGCGGCAGCACCATCCCGACCTCGCGAAGGACAAAAAAGCGGCCGAGGAGAAATTCAAAGAGATCAACGAGGCCTACGAAGTCCTCAGCGACGCGGAGAAGCGCAAAAAATACGACGAGCTCGGTCCCAATTGGCAGCAGGCGGGCGCGGGGTTCCGTCCGCCCCCCGGCGGCGGATACGCGGGAGGCTTTCCCGGCGGCATGGGCGGCTACGGTGGCGGCGAGGAAGAGTTCCAATTCGGCGGAACCGGCTTCAGCGATTTCTTCGAGTCGTTCTTCGGTCGCGGCGCGCGCGGAGGACGTCGGGGCAGCGCGTTCTACGGGGAGGACATGCCGCTGCGCGGGCAGGATGCCGAGGCCGATATCATGGTCACGCTGGAGGAAGCGCTGCACGGGTCGACGCGACAGGTTTCCTTCACGCGCGGGCGCTCCGGCAAAGTCGAGACCTACACGGTGAAAATCCCGAAGGGCGTGCGCGAGGGACAGCGCATCCGCTTGGCCGGCATCGGCGGCGAGGGGAGCGGCGGAGGGCAGGCGGGCGATCTTTATCTGCGCGTGCGTTTCGAGCGGCACCCGGAATTCACCATCGAGGGCGCGGACGTCATCCACGAAATCGAATTGCCCGTCACCCAAGCTGTGCTCGGCGGCGAAGTCATGGTCCCAACGCTCGACGGACGCGCTAAATTGAAAATCCCGCCGCTCACCCAGAACGGCCGCAAATTCCGCATCCCCGGCAAAGGCATGCCGCAGCGCAACGGCACACGCGGAGATTTCTACGCCGTCGTCGATGTCGAATTGCCGACCACCCTCAGCGATTCCCAGCGCGCGGCATGGGAGGCCGTGGCCAAGGTTTCCGGGTAGCGGCTGTTGACACTATCGCCGATGCGCGGCGATAATCCTTTGGTGTCTTCACTTCGCGTCAAATTCGTTTCCAGCCTCGGCCCGGGGTGCATCGCGGTTGCTCTTTTCCTCCTCGCGGGCGGGCATTGGGGTGCCATGCAGACTGTGGCTTGGTCCGGGATGCTGTGGAACTACACGCAGGCGGATGGTTCACTCCTTTCCGGAGTAAAGAAGACGTTCGACGGAGAGCATCCGTGCACGATGTGCGACTCGATCAAGACGGCGAAAGAAAAGGAGCAATCCAAAGCGGTGACTTTGGTTTCGGCGAAAAAAATCGAATCTGTTCCCGCGCCGGTGTGCGCGGCTTTGCCCCCGCGTGACTGCCGGGAGTTTGTTTTTCCCGCTGCGGCCGACGTGATGATTGTGGCGCGCGCTGACGCGCCTCCTGTTCCGGTCCCCATCACGGACCTCGTGTAAGTCCCGCGACGCGGACTGTTTCCGCGTTGTTTTTCCGAACGGCCATAGGGGCCGGTTCGTGCCACTTCACCCGCGCTCCGTGTGCGCCCTTGTGGCGCGAAAAAACACCAATTCAAGAAAACCGAAAAATGAAAATTCCAAAATATATTGTCCTTACTCTGGCTGCGGCGTGTGCCGCGCCTTCGGGCCTGCAGGCCCATATCAGCTACAACAACCGCAACTTCGGCACGAATCCCGCGTCGGTGACGATCGGCAACCAAGCAGCGAGCAGCGCCTTCGGCTGGGCCGATGCCGCCGACGCCGATTGGGGCGACAGCCATCGCGGACGTTTCTTCCGTTTCACCCTGACCACACCGGCCTCGATCATGATCAGCGTGACGCGTGGTGGAACCGCGACCCAAACGGGCATAGCGGGCACTTTTTTGCCGGCTTTCTCGCTCTTTTCGGGATTGGCCCAAATGTCGCCTGAAACACCGGCGCACGATGGTGCCGACCTTTCGGAGAATTCGCGGCCGGCCGGAACGGAGGGATCGTTCCGCGCGCTGACCGATTGGTCGATCGGCAACGACCCGACCTACAACACAGCAGGCGACCCGGCCAGCGGCGTGCTTTATGCCGCCCGTCTGGCCAATTTCACCTACATCGGGCATTTGGCCGATGGCACCAGCGCCAACTTCGGCAACGAGTCCGGCATCAACGGCGACGGAGTCGCCGACGGAAGTGTCACCGCGACATTCAATGACCTCGCGGCCGGCGACTACTCGCTCTTTGTCGGCGGCGCGAACTATGACGCGCAACTCACCGAGACGGGTCCGACCACCTATCCGACCTACGCATTCACCGCGACGGTGCAGACCGTGCCCGAGCCCTCCACCTGGGCATTGCTCGCCTTCGGCGTCTTGGCTGGTGCGGGTGTTTTGGGAAGGAGGTTGCGCCGATGAGCAACTCCACGGATCGCGCTTTCACGCTGATCGAGTTGCTGGTCACCATGGCCCTGCTTGCCGTGCTTGGCGGATTGGCCTTCGCCGGCGCGGGCACCATGCTCGACCGCGGCAACGCGACGAAGTGCCTCGCCAGCATGCGGCAAGTCGGATCGGCGCTGCATCTGTTCGGCTCCGACAACGATCTGCGTCTGCCTGGCACGTCGCACGGCATCTCTTGGACCAACTCCCTCGCCGCATACTTGGGGCCGAAGTTCATCGGGCGTTGTCCGAGTTGGCCGAAGCACCGCGCGCGGATGACCTACGGATGGAACGACAGCCTAGCCGACGCGCGGGGCAACGGTATCCGCATCGCCTCTTGCCGCACGCCGGCTTTGACCATGGTGTTGGCCGAGTTGGCCACCAACCAGACGAGCGAGCATTTCCACTTCGCCGGGGGGCGCGGCGGCGCGGCGCGCGTCACGCCCGCCCGTTTCAAAGCAGCGGTCAATGTCGAGGCGCACGGCAACGGTGCCAATTATCTCTTCGTCGATGGACACGCGGAAAACCTGCCTTGGACCGAAGTGCAGCGCCGTCTTCAGCAGCCCGGAACAACTTTTCTTGTGCCATGAAAAGAATCGTCCTCATCGTGTTTTTGTCGGTCGCTCCCGTGCTCGCGCACGACCACGTGGAGGTCGGCAAGCTGTCACCGAATGCAACGCAACTTGCGATGAACGGGCCCGATGTCCAGGTGGCCTGCTATGTTCCACGTGGCGAGTTTTTCAGCTCTTACACACCGGAATTTCCCGGCGGTCACCATGCGGTGGAGTTGACGTTCACCACGGAAGAAAACGCCCTGTGGTCCGCGGCGAACTCCAACCCACGCGTCGAGTTTGTTTCGGTCACTGGTCCTCCTGGCGGAAGTTTTTCCTTCTGGGAGGCCAATGCGACCCAGCCGACCTGGACCCGGACCACAGGCTGGTCGTCGGCGTCGGGAAACGTTCCGTCCTTCATCGTGGTGGTCAACGGCGATGGCCACGTGCACGGACGCTGCTTCACCATGGACAAACCCGGAACGTATACCGTGACTTTCCGCGCGGTCGCGACGGCTGGCGGGTTTACGCCGAGCGCGAACAAGACCATCACCTTCCGGGCCCAACAGCCTCCCCAGCTTGCCATCGGCGCGTCGGGGTCGAATGTGCGCCTTTCGTTCGTTGGTCGCTCGGGTTTCGCCTACGACTTGCAATCTTGCACCAACCTTTCCGTCGGAACATGGACAAACCTGCCATCGCAC
>JBILUI010000192.1:0-3553 GCA_044371145.1 Chthoniobacterales bacterium
TGACCGTTCCGGCCGCGACCACCGTCCGCATCGAACTCAGCCCCGCGTCCGGCGGAGCGCCGATCGTGCTCAAGGACGGCATCAAGCTTCAGGCCGTCGAGGTCGTCGACGCCACCTTCATGAGCAAGAACGCGCTCATCGCATTTCTGGAAAAGCAAATTGCCGCGGCAGCGGATCTCGGCGTCCTTTTCTCCCTGCACCTCAAGGCCACCATGATGAAGGTGTCCGATCCCATCCTCTTCGGCCACGCGGTGAAAACTTTCCTCGGCGGCTTCATCGGGAAAAACCGGGCCGCCCTCGAAACACTCGGCGTCGACTTCAACAACGGCCTCGGCGATCTCGCGGCCAAGATGGAAAAACTTCCCGCCGCGGAAAAAGCCGCGCTCGAGGCCGACCTCCGCGCGACCATCGCCTCGCGTCCGCCGCTGGCCATGGTCAATTCGGACAAAGGCATCACCAACCTGCACGTCCCCAGCGATGTCATCGTCGACGCCTCGATGCCCGCGATGATCCGTGAGGGCGGCAAAATGTGGAACGCAGAGGGCAAAACTCAGGATACGCTTGCCGTTATTCCGGACAGCTCCTACGCGCCGGTCTATCAGGCCGCGATCGAATTTTGCCAAAAGCATGGCGCACTTGATCCGACCACCATGGGTTCCGTTCCGAATGTCGGACTCATGGCGCAGGCGGCCGAAGAATACGGGTCGCACAACAAGACCTTTGAAATCCCGTCCGATGGAATCGTGCGCATCGTCGACGCGGAGGGCAAAGTTCTGACCGAACACGGCGTGGAAAAAGGCGACATCTGGCGCGCCTGCCAAACGAAAGATGCAGCCATCCGCGATTGGGTGAAACTCGCCGTGAAACGCGCGCGCGCCACCGGCGCACCGGCCGTCTTCTGGCTCGACGAGAAACGCGCCCACGACGCGCAGCTCATCGCGAAGATCGGACCGTATCTCAAAGAACACAACACGGCCGGACTCGATATCCGCATCATGGCCCCGGCCGAAGCGTGCCGGTTCAGTCTCGAGCGCATCGCCAAGGGTGAGGACACCATCTCCGTGACCGGCAATGTCCTCCGCGACTACCTCACCGATCTCTTTCCCATTCTCGAAGTCGGCACCAGCGCGAAGATGCTCTCCATCGTTCCGCTGATGAACGGCGGCGGCTTGTTCGAGACGGGTGCGGGCGGATCCGCCCCCAAGCACGTTCAGCAATTCACCGCGGAAAACTACCTGCGCTGGGATTCGCTCGGCGAATTTTTCGCCCTCGCCGCCTCGCTCGAGCATCTGGCCGAAACGACCAGCAACAAAAAGGCCAAGGTCTTGGCCGAGACGCTCGACGCAGCCACCGGGAAGTTTCTCGAAAACGACAAAAGTCCGGGCCGCAAACTCGGCACGCTGGATAACCGCGGCAGCCATTTCTATCTCGCGCTTTATTGGGCCCAGGCCCTCGCGGCGCAGAACGACGACGCGGAGCTGAAAGCGCTTTTCTCGCCCCTCGCGGACGAATTGACCGCCCAAGAGAAAACCATCGCGGCCGAACTCGCCGCGGTGCAGGGCAAGCCGACCGACATCGGGGGCTACTACCGGCCGGATGACGCCGAAGCCTCGGCCGCCATGCGTCCCAGCGCCACGTTCAACCGGATACTATCGACGCTTTGAGGCGTCGACGGCGTTACTCGACGGTGACGCTCTTGGCTAGGTTGCGCGGCTTGTCCACGTCGCAACCACGCTGGACCGCGATGTGGTAAGCCAAGAGTTGCAGCGGGATAATGGTCAGCACCGGCATGAGGTAATCCGGAGCGGAGGGAACCCAGAGGACATCGTCGGTGATTCTTTCCAGCGCACTGTGTCCTTCCGTGCCGACGCCGATGACCGGGCCCTTGCGGGCGCGCACTTCCTGAATGTTGCTCGCGTTTTTCTCGAAGAGCGCATCGTCGGGGGCAATGAAGACCGAAGGCGTATCGGGATTGACCAGCGCGATGACGCCGTGCTTCAACTCGGCACTCGGGTAACCCGAGCAGAACATGTAGCTGATTTCTTTGAGCTTCAGCGCGGCTTCCATGGCAACGGGGTATTGGAATTGCCGCCCCATGAAGAGCATGCCGTGGGAGTTGGCATATTTCTCGGCAACCTCGGGCAAGTGCGGGTTCATCTCCAAGACGCGCGCCACCTTGTCGGGTAGCTGCTCGAGTTCCTCGATGATGCGCAGGCCGTCGAAGCTGGAGAGATTCCGGATACGTCCCATCAAAAGCGAAAGCAGCGTGAGGATGGTGACCTGCGAGGTGAATGATTTCGTCGCCGCCACGCCGATCTCTGGTCCGGCGTGCATATAGACGCCACCGTCGGTTTCCCGCGCGATGGTGCTGGCCACATTGTTGCAGATACCGAGCGTGCGGTGGCCCTTGCGCTGGCTTTCGCGCAAAGCGGCCAGGGTGTCGGCGGTCTCGCCGCTCTGACTGATGACGAAAGTGAGCGTGTATTTGTCGAGCGGCATGTTCCGGTAGCGGAACTCGCTGGCCACCTCAACTTCGGTCGGAAGGCTGGCCAGAGTCTCCATGGCGTATTCGCCGACCATGGCCGCGTGGTAGGCCGTGCCGCAGCCGATGAGGATGATGCGCTCGACTTCGCGCAATTCGGACGGCGACATGTTGAGCCCGCCCAGTTTGGCCGTGGCTTCTTCGGCAGAGAGGCGTCCGCGCATCGCATCGCGCACGGTCGAGGCCTGTTCGAAGATTTCCTTGAGCATGAAGTGCGGGTAGTCGCCCTTGGAGGCTTCCTCCGCGTCGAAGTCGACCGTGCTGATCTCGTAGTCGCGTCCGTCACCGGCCAATGACTGGATCTGGAAGTTGTCGGGACGCAGCAGGACGATCTCGAAATCTTTCAAATAAACGACGTCACGCGTGTGGTTGACCAAAGCAAGCGGATCGCTGGCCAGGAAGTTTTCGCCTTTGCCCACTCCGAGGACGAGCGGACTGCCGCGACGCGCGCCGATGAGCAGGTCGGGCACATCGCGGTGCATGACGGCGATGCCGTAGGTCCCGTGGACTTCGCGCAAGGCCATGCGCACCGCCTCGACCAAATGATCCGCCGAGGGTTCGCCGAGTTGGATGGCGTATTTGCCGATGAGGTGGGCCAAAACCTCGGTGTCGGTCTGCGATTGGAAAACATGACCCTCGCGCTCGAGTTCCTCGCGCAGCTTTTCGTAGTTCTCGATGACACCGTTGTGGACGAGAACGATGCGGCCGCTTTGGTCGGTGTGCGGGTGGGCGTTTTCGCTGGTCACCGCTCCATGCGTGGCCCAGCGCGTGTGGCAGATCCCGCGGTTGCCATGGACCGGCTCGTCGATGATCAACTGGGCGAGATTTTGGATGCGACCAACCGCCTTGCGGATCTCGAGAGAGCCGTTATTGCCCAAGGCCACTCCGGCCGAATCATAGCCGCGGTATTCCAGACGGCGTAGCCCGTCCAGAAGGATGGGCGCCGCTTCCGCCGGACCGACATAGCCGACAATTCCACACATACGAGCAGTAATAATGCGGGAAGTGCCG
>JBILUI010000193.1:0-3534 GCA_044371145.1 Chthoniobacterales bacterium
GCGACGTTACGGCTTCGCTCCGCGCGGATACCTCGCGCGGGAATTGGTAAAAAAAGCGACCGACCAAAAGCCGGCCATCCTTTTGGCCGGCGAGGATCCCGGCGAGATCGTGGTGCGGGAGAATGGAATAGCTTACCTCGTCGAGCCCGCCGCCGGGTACTCGTCGGGGCTCTTTCTCGATCAGCGTGCCAACCGGCGCTGGGTGGCGGGGTTCGGCGCCAAGCGGATGCTCAACCTTTTTGCCTACACTTGCAGTTTCACTGTTTGCGCCGCAGCGTCGGGAGCCCAAACCTGCAGCGTGGACTCGGCCAAGGGCGTGCTCACGCACGGGCGGGAAAATTTGGAAACCAACGGACTCGATCCGGCGGATGGTCACCGCTTTCTCGTCGATGATGCCATCAAGGTCGTTCCGCGCTTGGTGAAACGCGGAGAGAAGTTCGATCTCATTGTGCTCGACCCGCCGACTTTCGGACGCGCGGGAGGGAGTGTTTTTCGTATCGAAAAGAATTTGCCCGACCTTGTTTCGCAGTGCTTCGAGTTGTTGGAACCCGGCGGATGTTTGCTGGTGTCCTGCAACTATTCCGAGTGGGGCGAGAAGGATCTGCAAAACCTGTGCCGCGAAGCGATCAATGGCGCGCCATGTTTCATGGAGAAAGGCGAACGACCTGCGGAAATTCCGCACGGAGCAGTCTCGTGCCGGATCCGCAAGGAACGCTGAAGCCTGCTACCGATCGGGTGATTCATCCCAGACGCGCTGCCAGATCGACTTGAGCTGACGGGTTCGCATCGCGCTTGGCAATCTTTCCGCTTCGATGGCATGCCAGTGGGGATTTCCATGGCGCGCCACCGCGTGGCGGAAGACGTAGTCGGGGTGCTGTCCCATCCGTAGATCGGTCACGATGAGCGTGTCGTCTTGCACGGAAGCTCCGACAAATCCATCGGCGAACCACTGCAGCCTCTGTGCCGCGGGGACGTAGGGAAGGATCTCGGCGAGAACTCGGTCATCCGACGGATAAAAGGCAAAATCGATCGGCCCGTCATTTGCCACGACCGAATCTAATCCCTCATAATAGCCGCCCTCGGTGCGGGCAACCACGCGCCAAAGCAGTGTGGTGAGCGGGGCGGGCGTGACGAACAAGCGCGCATCGGCAATTCCCTGAGCGTTGAGACTCTGCCGGGCGTTCGCCTCGACCATGGTTTGCGCGAACCATGACCATCCGAGATACAGTGTGCTCCACATCAGCCCGACCATCAGCCAGCGTCCTGCGGCCTTGGATGCGGGGCGGATGAGAACGGCAATCATCCCGGCGAGTAGTGGCAAGGTGTAAAGCGGATCGATGATGAAGATCGTGGCCCAAGAAATCGGATTGGATGCCGATGGCCAGAACAGCTGCGTGCCGTAAGCGGTATGCGCGTCGAGGAGCGGATGCGTCAGCAGAGCGAGAAGAATGGCGGCGAACCATCGTTGCGGCGCCTCGCGCACGGGTTGCCAGAAAGATCGCAACGCCAGCCAGAGCAAGGCTCCGATCGCAGCCAAGACAAACAGCGAATGGCTGAACCCGCGGTGCATGGTGAAATTCTCCACCGGTCCGCCGTAATCGACGAAGACGTCCAAGTCGGGCACTGTCCCAAGCGCCGCGCCGAGCAACGCGGCCTTGCGCCGCTGCCCGGGTGGAACGCAAGCCGCCGCAACGCACGCGCCGAGGGTGATTTGGGTGAGGGAGTCCATGGGGTTCGGAAGACCATGCTAGCACGTCGGTAGAGGCCGGTTGCTTATCGGTGTTGCTTTTTTATGCAAAAAGGCAGATTCTTAATCCGTGGCGGACTCTTACACTGTAAAAAATGCCCAGCAGCAGTTTTCCGCTGTGGTGCGCGAGGTGGCGGATCATCCTGTGACTATCACCAAGCAGGGCAAGGCGGTGGCCGTGATGCTCTCGATCGAGCGCATGGAGGCCATCGCCGAGACGATGGAAATTCTGGCCGATCCGGCGGCGATGGCGGCGATTCGAGAGCACCGCGCGGGACGAGGGGTCTACCACGACGCCTCGAAGTTGGACGAATTATGATCGAGGTGCGGGTGCGCGAGGAGGTCCTCGACTACTTACGCAAGTTGCCGCCGGAACCGCGTCACGCCTTGCGCCTGGCGATCAAAGATCTGGCGTATGAGCGCGGCGACATCCGCGCACTAACCGACGATCTCGAAGGATTCTGCCGTCTGCGCGTCGGAAGCTACCGCGTGATCTTCGAATACGAAATGGTTGGGGGCAAGCGGACCGCGACATGCGTCTTCGCCGGGGCGAGGCGCTGGGTCTATGAGGCGTTCCAGAGCCGGCTCATGGAGTAGTTCCGACGGTTATATCAGTTGGTCGCCGAGAGCGACCTGTCTCGCCAAGCCTCGGCTGACCGCCGCTACAAAATCGGAAGGAACGGGAGACGCTACAGGGATGCCAGCTTGGCCTTGATCGCGTCGAAGTTGGGCAACTCGCGCGGATCGTCATGGGATTCGGCGTATTGGATGACGCCGTTTTTGTCGACGATGAAGGCGGAGCGTTTGGCTACGCCGCCCATGGGGAGGTTCAGTTGCGGGGCGAACTGCGTGTAGGCGATGCCGTAGGCTTCTGCGACTTTGTGATCGTAGTCGCTGGCCAAGGTCACCTTGATGCCTTCTTTCTGCGCCCATGCTTCCTGCGCGAAGGGGTTGTCCCCGCTGATGCCGATGACTTCGGCGCCGGCGAAATCAGCGAGGCCTTTCGAGACGGAGCAGAATTCGTCGGTGCAGACGCTGGTGTAGACCATGGGGAAGAAAAGCAAGACGACGTTTTTGCCTTTGTGGTCGGCGAGTTTGACCAGATTGAGGCCGTCGGCATTTTTGGACGAGAGGGCGAAGTCGGGAGCGGTGGTTCCTATGGTAAGCATGATGTTAGTTGGGATTTGAAAATTGAGGGCTGAGAGATTTTGGAACGAAGAGTTGAGGGAAAGAAAGAGGCGCAGTCAAGGACGGGTCATTGCTTCCGGTTTGACCCACTGGTCGAATTGCTCGCCGGTGAGGTGGCCGGAGGCGAGGGCGGCTTCGCGCAGGCTGGTCTTTTCTTTGTGCGCTTTTTTGGCGATCTGCGCGGCCTTGTCGTAGCCGATGTGCGGATTGAGCGCGGTGACGAGCATGAGGGAGTCCTGCACGTAATGATCGATACGGTCCATGTTCGGCTCGATACCGATGGCGCAGTGGTGGTTGAAGGAATGACAGGCGTCGGTGAGCAGGCGCACCGAATGGAGAAAGTTGTGGATGATGACCGGCTTGAAGACGTTGAGCTCGAAATTGCCCTGCGATCCGGCGAAACCGATGGCGGCGTCATTGCCCATAACCTGACAGCAGACCATGGTCATGGCTTCGCTTTGGGTCGGGTTGACTTTGCCGGGCATGATGGACGAGCCGGGCTCGTTCTCCGGAATGGTTAACTCCCCGAGACCACAGCGCGGTCCGCTGGCCAGCCAACGGATGTCGTTGGCGATTTTCATGAGCGAGCAGGCGAGGGT
>JBILUI010000194.1:0-3528 GCA_044371145.1 Chthoniobacterales bacterium
CCTTTTCCACTACGCCCTCAATCCTGGCGGCACGCTTTTCCTCGGCAACTCGGAAAGCACCAGCGAGGCGGGCAGTCTCTTCACCACACTCGACGCGAAGGCCAAACTTTACCGCCGCAAAGACGAAGCGCAGAACGCCCGCGGACATGGACCGGTGCCCCCGCTCATCGCCGGAGGTGCGTTGATCCCGCGTGACACCGCCCACCGGATGAAACCGACGGTGAAGACACCGCTGCGCGAGCTCACCGAGCGCGAACTGCTGGCCCACACCGCGCTGGTCGGGGCCCTCGTCGACGCAAAAGGCGATGTCCTTTATTTGCACGGGCGCTCGGGCCTTTACCTCGAGCCGCCGGTCGGGGAGCCCGGCGTGAGCAACATCCTTTCCATGGCCCGCGAAGGATTGCGCGTCCCCCTCGCCGCCGCCCTGCGCAAAGCGGCATCGTCTTCGGAACTCGTGCGGGCACCGGCCGTGCGGGTCAAAACTAACGGTCATTCCGTGGCCATCGACCTGAGCGTGCGGCCCCTCCAAGGCGCCAAAGCATCCGAGGCGCCGCTTTTCCTCGTCATTTTCGCCGAACCGCGCGAGGCGCCGGACGTGCAAGCCACGAACGGACGCGCCTCGACGAAGGGCAAAGGCGCCAAGCTCATCGCGGAGTTGAAGAACGAACTGCGGGCCAAGGACGAATATCTTCGCAGCGCCAACGAGCAATTGCAGAGTGCGACAGAGGAACTCCAATCGTCGAACGAGGAAATGCAGTCGATCAACGAGGAGCTGCAATCGACCAACGAGGAGCTGGAGACATCCAAGGAGGAGTTGCAGTCGGTCAACGAGGAACTCAGCACGGTCAACACCGAGTTGCAGAGCAAGGTCCTCGGCCTCTCGCAGGCCAACAATGACATGAACAACCTCCTGGCCGGCACCGGTATCGCCACCGTGTTCGTCGATCACCAGCTGCGCATCATGCGATTCACCCCCGCGGTCGGCGCGATCCTCAATGTCATCCTCAGCGATGTGGGCCGCCCCGTCGCGCACATCGTGACCAATCTGGTCGGCTACGACCGGATGGTCGCCGACATCCGCGAGGTGCTCGAGTCACTCGTGCCCAAAGAAGTCGAGGTTCGGATTGCCGAGGGCAGATTTTTCACCATGCGCATCCAGCCCTACCGCACGCTGGAAAACGTGATCGAGGGTGCAGTGATCTCCTTTATCGACATCACCACCATGATCAACGCACGCGAGGATTTGCGCAAAGCGAACGAACTCCTCCGCCTCGCCGTGGTGGTGCGCGACGCCCACGATGCCGTCACCGTGCAGGATCTCGAGGGATGCATTCTCGCCTGGAATCCCGCGGCGACCCGCATCTACGGATGGACCGAAGGGGAAGCGCTGGCCATGAATGTCGCGGACCGAATCCCCGAAGCGCTGCGCGAGCCGGAGCGGGCCAAGGCCGAAGCCATCGCGCGCGGCGAAGTCCTTCCGGCCTACACTGCGCAGCGCCTGACCAAGGACGGACGGACCGTCACCGTAGAGATCAGCGTCACCGCCCTGGTCAACGAGACGGGCCGCATCTACGGCATCGCCACGACCGAGCACGTCAAGCAGGGAGCCGCATGAGCGCGAAGCCGGACATCCACGCCGCGGAAATCCGCCGCCAAGCCGAAGAGGCGGTGGCCCGCATGGCGAGGACGCAACTGGCGTCCGGCGATCAGGAAAAAACGATGCACGAACTGCTCGTGCACCAGGTGGAGTTGGAGATGCAGAACGAGGAACTGCGTCGCCTGCAGGCCGTGCTCGATGCGGAGCGCACCCGCTATTTCGATCTCTTCGATCTCGCTCCCGTCGGTTACGTCGCGCTCGACGAAGCAAACGCCATCCTCGAAGCGAACCTGACCGCAGCCACGCTGCTCGGCCTGCCCCGCGAGAAGCTCTCCCACCTACCCCTCACCCGCATCATCGAGCCGGCCGATCAGGACGGGTTCTACCTCGCCCGCAAACAGCTGGTCGCCACGGAAAAACCGCAGACCTGCGAGCTGCGCATGAAAAAGTCCGACGGCACGATCTTCTGGGCCCGGCTCGAAATCACCAAGGCCCTGGAAGAGAAGGGCAAGGAATTCTGCCGCGCCTCGATCAGCGATATCAGCGCTGCCGTCAACGTCCGTGCCTCCCTGGCCCGCCGCGAGGAAGAATACCGCCTGCTGGCCGAGAATGCTTCGGACGTTGTCTTCCGCTGCGCCAAGGACGGCATCATCGAGTGGATCTCGCCATCCGTCTTCCATATCACGGGATGGACTCCGGATGATCTTGTCGGCCACCACTTCCGCGATTTCGTGCATCCGGACGACACGGATCGCCTCCGCTCCGCGCAGCAGGCACTCCTCTCGGGCACGAGTTTCGAAGTGGAGCTGCGGGTTCGCATTTCCGGCGACGGCTACCACTGGTTCTCCGTGGTGATGCGGCCCGCGCTCGGCCAGAGCGGCTCGGTGGCGCACTTCGTCGGTGGTTGGCACGATGTGCAGCGGGAAGTGCAGACCCGAAACGAACTCGAGGCGGAACGCGTACGCCTGCACGCCACGCTCGATTCGCTGCTCGACCCGCACGTCGTGCTCGAAGCCGTGCGGGACCGAGCCGGAAAGATCACCGATTTTCTCTTCACCGAAGCCAACGAGGCGGCCTGCCACTACAACAAACTCGAACGCGCGGATTTCGTCGGCCGCCGATTGCTCGAGATGCTGCCCGCCCACACCTCGACCGGTCTGCTCGAGCTCTACCGGCAGGCCATGGAATCGGACCAGCCGCTTGTTCTCAACGAATTCCCTTACCCGCACGAAATCCACGCGGAGGAACGACGCTTCGACATACGCGCCGTCAGAGTGGGCGATGCTCTGAGCTACACGTGGCGCGATGTGACCGAACGTTCGCGCTTCGCCAAGAAAATCGCCCAATCCGAGGAAAAATACCGCCTCTTGGCCAAGAACTCTTCTGATGTCGTCATCCGGGTTAAGAACGGAAAGATCGAGTGGATCTCGCCGTCCGTCACCGACGTTCTCGGCTGGTCCATCGCCGAGCAGGCCGGGAAGCCTGTTGCCGCGCTGCTCGATCTGGGCATTGACGAAGCTCGCAAGGCCAACCTGGATCTGCTCGCCTCCGGAGCACCCGTGACAACGCGCGGCCTGGTCGCAGCCAAAGACGGGACCAAGCACTGGATGGATATCCGCACCACCGCGTATCTCAACGCGGAAGGCAAAGCCGACGGTCTCGTCGCCGCCTGCCGCATCGTCGACGAGGAGGTCGCGGCCAAGATGGAGTTGGAGCGCCGCGCGCGCACTGACGAATTGACCAATCTCCTCAACCGCAAAGCCGTGTTCGACCACATCAGCGAATTCAGCACAAATCATACGCGCACCGGGCATGCCATGGCCGTGCTGTTCTGCGACTTGGACAAATTCAAAAACGTCAACGACACCCACGGGCACGCCGCTGGCGACGAAGTGCTGCGCGTCATGGCCGACCGGGTCCGCGCCTGCCTG
>JBILUI010000195.1:0-3505 GCA_044371145.1 Chthoniobacterales bacterium
GCTCGAAATGGCGTCATCCGGATCCAAAGTGATGCAATCGCGCTCCGTCGAGTTCGCCAACAAATTCAACGTGCTCTTCGAAGTGCGCAGCAGTTTCAACCAGAACCCGGGAACCATCGTGAAAGCAGAAACACCAGGCATGGAAGACGTCGTCATCCGCGGCGTCAGCATCGAACGCAACCAGGCGAAAGTCACCATCGAGGGCGTGCCCGACAAGACCGGCACCGCGGCGAATATCTTCAACGCGCTGGCCGCGGCCAATGTCGTGGTCGATGTCATCGTGCAGACCGCCCCGCATGAGGGGAAAACCGACATCTCATTCACCACGAACAAAGACGAACTGAAAAAAGCCGAGCCCGTGCTCAAGGCGGTGGCCGCCGAAATCGGTGCCCGCGGGGTGACTCAGACCGCCGGCGTGGCGAAGTTGAGCGTCGTCGGCATCGGCATGCGCACGCACTCCGGCGTGGCGGCCAAACTCTTCGATCTCCTGGCCAAAGGCGGTTTCAATATTCAGATGATCTCGACCTCCGAGATCAAAATCGCCGTCATCCTCGACGAGGGCAGCATCGCCGACGCGGCCAAAGCCGTGCACGCGGGATTCGGTCTTGCTGCCAAATAAAAAACCGGCCGGGCGAACTCGGCCGGTTTGCGAAAACCTGTTCGACTACGCGTTCTTCGGGTTCGGCCCGTATTGGTTCGTGCCGGGTTGGCTGTCGGTGACGTAGAAGACGATGAGGACGATGGGGCCGACCAAAGGCACCAGTCCGATGAGCAACCACCATCCGCTGCGGCCCGTGTCATGGAGACGACGGACGGCGAGGGCGAGGGCGGGCAGAATGACCGCGAGCGAATACAGACCGGAGAGAATTCCGTAGCCGCCATCGCCGCGAAGGCCGATGAGGCCCTCGACCATTGTCAAGGCCACGATGGCGATGATGTTGAACAGGGCAAACATCCAGAAAGCCTTGCGCCGCGCGCGGCCCTCGAAGTTTGCGTAGTTTTTCCAAGCGTCGATATACCAGTTCATGGGAGACTTCCTTTCTTGTTTGGGTTGATACAGCGCCTCGTGATCTAAACTTCCGCGAACAAACGGGGAAGGACAAAGTTCCGGCGGTCTACGCGGGAAATTTCTCCTCCAGCCATTCGGCCGCCTTTTCGAAATCGGCCGGGCCGAGGCTGTGGCCGGCGTCCTGCCAATCGAGAGTGACTTCCGCGCCGGCGTTGAGGAGCAGCGCGGCGAGGCGCTGGGGCTGGTCTGCCGTCATCATTTCATCGTGGCGCCCCGCGATGATCAGCACGGGCACGTCGGCGAGGTCCGGAGGGTGCGGTTGGTCGAGCGGAACCATGGCGCGCAGAAGGATGGCGCCGGAAAGGACGCCGGGACGGAGCAAAAGCATGGAGGCGGCGATGTTGGCGCCGTTCGAGTAGCCGACGGCAACGATCTGCCGGAGATTATGGCGTTCGCTTTGGTCTTCGACGAAGTCGGCGAGCTGATGCGTGCGTTTGACGAGGTCGACTTCGTCAAAAACTCCGGGTGCGATCCGGCGAAAGAAGCGGAGTTGTCCGTTTTCAACAACCTCACCGCGCGGGCTGAGCAGCGCCGCGCCGGGGCGGATCAATTTCCCAAGCGGGACGAGATCGTTTTCGTCCCCGCCGGTGCCGTGGAGCAACAGGAGCGCCGGAGAGGTTCCGGGGTGGAAGACGAAGTGCATTAAGTGTTCAGTTTTCGGTGTTCAGTATTTGCTGAACTTTTTCGGGAAAGACCGTCGCCGAGGACGGCGACGCTACAGAACTGAAAACTGAACCACTGAACACTGAAAACTCCGCCGCTTTACGCAGCGGGCGTGGCGTTGGCGGCAGTGGACTCTTGTTTGAGTTCGGCGAGAATTTTTCGCACGGCGGCTTCGGCGGTGAGTCCGTGTTTCTCGCGCAACACCGGAACGCTGCCGTGTTCGACGAATTCATCCGGCCAGCCGATGCGGATAACCGGCGTGGTGATGCGGGCATCGGAGAGAGCCTCGATCACAGCCGCACCGTAGCCGTTGTGCAGCACGTGGTCCTCGAAGGTGCAGACGACTTCGGCTCCGCGGGCGAAAAATTCCAGCGTTTGTGTGTCGAGCGGTTTGATCCAGCGCGCGTTGATCACGGCGGCGTCGATGCCCTTCGCAGCGAGGAGGTCGGCGGCTTGCTCCGCCATCTCGACCATATTGCCCAGACCGAGGAGGAGGACACGGCGCCCGTGGCGGAGGACTTCGCTTTGTCCGATTTCAAGAATCTGCGGATGTTCCTTCGGCTTGGCTCCGGTGCCCGCGCCGCGCGGATAGCGGATAGCGATCGGGCCCTTGTGGTAATTCGCCATGGTCCAGAGCATGTCGGCGAACTCTTCTTCGTCCTTCGGTTGCATGAAGAGGAAGTTCGGCACGTGGCGGAGATAGCCGATGTCGAAAAGGCCGTGGTGGGTCGGGCCGTCGTCGCCGCTCAGTCCGGCTCGGTCCATGCAGAGGGCGACATTGAGATTTTGCAGCGCGATGTCGTGGATGAGCATGTCGTAGGCGCGCTGCATGAACGTGCTGTAAATGGTGAGGAAGGGTTTGTATCCCTGCGTGGCTAGACCGCAGGCGAAGAGGGCGGCGTGTTCCTCGGCGATGCCGACGTCGTAGTAGCGGTCGGGGTGGCGCTTTTCGAAGATGCTCAGGCCCGTGCCGCCGGCCATGGCCGCGGTGATGGCCACGATGCGGTTGTTGTGGTCCGCGTAGTCGGAGAGTTTCGTTCCGAAAATCTGCGAGTAAGTCGGCGCGGTGGCAGGCTCAGTCTCGCCGGTGTCGGGCTTGAATTTTCCGAGGCCGTGAAATTTGTCAGGTTGCTGCAGGGCGGGCGCGTAGCCTTTGCCCTTGGTGGTGTGGATGTGGAGGATGACCGGTTCGTTCTGCGTCTTGAGGAATTCGAAGGTGCGAGCGAGCAGCGCGGTGTCGTGTCCGTCGATCGGGCCGTAGTAGCGGAATCCCAAGTCCTCGAAAATGACGCTGGGCAGGAGCATGTGCTTCACGCCGGTTTCGACTTTGTGCGCCAGGGCGAGGGCGCCTTTGCCGCCGACCGCTTCGATGAATTTGGCCGCCTGCTCGTGCAGGTGCGCGTAAGCGGGGTTGGTCGTGATTTTGCTCAGGTAACTTGCCACCGCGCCGACGTTTTTCGAGATGGACCACTCGTTGTCGTTGAGGACGACGATGAAGCGCTTGGTCGTCTCGGAGACATTGTTGAGTGCCTCGAAGCTGACGCCGCAGGTGAAGGCGGCATCGCCCGCCACGACGACGACGTGTTCGTCCGATCCGCGCAGGTCGCGCGCCGCGGCCATGCCCAGTCCGGCGGAGAGGGCCGTGCCGGCGTGTCCCGCGCCGTAGCAGTCGTGCTCGCTTTCGCTGCGCAAAAGAAAACCGTTGAGCCCCTGGTATTGGCGGATGCTGTCGATCTGCTCTGCCCGGCCGGTGAGCATTTTGTGGACGTAGCC
>JBILUI010000251.1:0-3464 GCA_044371145.1 Chthoniobacterales bacterium
TAAATGAAGCCGTCGCTGCGATCCGCGACATGTTGCTCGATGATGGCTTCTGCTTCATTGGCAACGTCGCAGCCGCGTTCGGCGGCGCGTTCGATCAGGCTTTTTTCGACATGCGGGGGGAGACCACGAATCAAGATGGTTTCTTTATCCGGATTGAGTTCTTGGGAAGCCATCGGTTGTATCTATGATTTATATATTACCGATACAGACAGCAAAGGTTTTCCAGATGTGGCAGAATATTTGCTTATCGCTGGGGGAACGCCTAGGATTACAAAAAAGACTCACTTGATTCCGTGAAGACCGAAAGAAAGACACGCGCCATCGCTGTGCAGTTATCACCGCACACCGTGAAGCGTCTGGATGAGCTGGCGGAAAAATCCGGCATGTCACGCCACCGCTACATGATCCTCATCCTCGAGCGCGCGGTGAAAGCCAATGTCACCGTGCGGGAGGAAGTGGCTTTCTCTAACGACCATCCCTGAACTGGGGGACAAACCCTGCGTCGGCGGGTCGGAGAGTAAGACCTGGTCAGTTCGCGCGCGATGGCGACGAGGGTGAAGCATCAGCCAGATCTCGGCTGGTGCCGCGGCGAAGTTTGATGAAGCAGTTGTTCTCGCCGTGCAAGGCCCACGGTCCCATGGGGACCTCGGCGAATTCGACGAAGCGCCAATCCACATAGTCGTTTGTCTTCATCCCGAGGTAGTCGCGCACAGCGGGCGAGATATCAAGTCCGGCGGCTTTGTTGCGGTTGGGCGAGGGGCGCTCGTCGCCGAAGACATATTCCCAGTGGTCGGTCCGGAAAGGTCCGACGTCCTCCCATTGGGCGAAAGCGACGCGTCCGCGGTAATGGATGGCGAGCCAGCGTCCTTTGAGCACGCTGCGGCCGGAGCTGACGAAGGCGTCCTTGAACCACGGAACAACCTCGGCTGCCTCCGCTTTGGTGCCGCCGCGGGTGACGTCATTGTAGGGCAGGGCGATGTAAAAGGGATTTTGCTGCGGAACGAAACCGGCGGGCAAGTAACCGCGCCGGGCGCGCGGGTCGGGATTGTCATAACCTCCGTAATTGCTCGCCCAGCGGGTGTCCCAGGAACTTTTGTCGTTCGGCACCGGATTGTTCTGCGCGGCGGCCTCGCCGATCCAAAAGACCGTTGTCATGATGTTGCGCTTCCACGGATAGGGCGAGCGGGTCGTGGCGCGGCGAACCGGCGGGGGTTCGTGGCGCCGCATCTCGAGAATCCGGGAGGCGTCCTCGCGCCAAGCTGATTCCTTGGTGGTTCCGACGGCGGCAAGCGCCGTGCCGCCGGAAAAGCATACGGCGACAGCAACAAAGAGCAGTCGGTGCATGGGCATGTGCGGGTTGACGGCGGAACCTTGCATTGCTCCGGGGCGCGCGCAATGGGTGGGCGCGAAATTTTTGCCAAAAAAGGCTGTGCAACAGGTTCGGTGGGTGGCCGGAGAAAGGTGGCTTTTGTGCCGGGCGACCTGCGGGAAGGGGGCGGAGGGGCGTTGCCAATTCCCGCCTGCAGACCCATGATCGGCGCGTGACCTTGCTCATCACGAAATATGCGGTGACCGCGTTTGTCATCGTGCTGGTTTCCGAATTGGCCAAGCGCAGCGACCGGATGGGTGCGCTCGTTTCCTCGTTGCCGTTTGTCACCATCATGGTGCTCGTCTGGCTGCACCTCGAGAAGCAGGGCGCGTCCAAGCTGTCCAATCACGCCTTTTACACTTTCTGGTATGTCATTCCCACGCTGCCGATGTTCCTGCTCATGCCGTGGCTTTTGAATAGGGGCGTCAGCTTTTGGTGGTCCTTGCTCTGGTGCGCTCTGCTGACGTTCGCCTGCTTTGTCATCACCGCCCTGATCGCAAAGCGTTTCGGGGTGGATCTTTTTCCGTAGGAAAACGTCAGGAAACGATTTCTCAGCCCGTCCAGTAGGTCTGATTGCAGTGTTGGTCTTGGTCAGCGTGCGCGCAAGGCAGAGAGGAGTTCTTCGAGGGCAACGGAAGCGAAGCGTGTCGCGGTGTCGGACACAGCGTAGGGCAGAATGAGAACTCCGTTGTGGACAATGCTTCCGCAGGAGTAGACGACGTTCGGGACGTAGCCTTCGCGCTCGTCGGGGGCAGGACGTATGAGCGGATCCTTCAAGCGTCCGATGACGCGCGCCGGATCGTCGCGGTCGAGCAGGGCCGCGCCGATGCAGTATTTGCGCATGGGGCCGACGCCGTGCGTGAGGACGAGCCACCCGGCCTCGGTTTCAATCGGTGAACCGCAATTGCCCAGCTGGGTGAATTCCCAGGGTTGCTCGGGGCGGATGATGGCGCGGGATTCATACCAAAAATACGGATGTTCGGAGAACATGAGATGGATGTTCTCGCCGTCCTGACGTCCGAGCATGGCGTAAAGCCCGTTGATGCGGCGCGGAAACAGGGCGAAGCCTTTGTTCGCCACGGCGGGTCCGTTCATTGTGCTGGCACGGAACTGGGCGAAGTCGCGTGTCTCGACGATCTGGGGGAATACCGTGCTTCCGTTGTAAGCAGTGTAGGTCGCGTAGTAGACCGCGGATCCTTTATCGTCGACAAAGCGTACGAACCGCGCGTCCTCGATCCCGTTGCTCTCGAGGGGCGAGAAGGGAAAGAGAACTTTCTCGGACATGCGCAAGCCGTCTTTGAAGCGCACGGTGTAGTTGGCCTCGGCCAAATGCAGGGCTTGCTCCCCGGCATGGATGACATCGGAGGCCACGTCTTCGCGGCGGAGTCTGGTTACACGGGCGGCAAGTTCCTGCATCCGGAAGCTGTCCGGAAGTTCCCCCGTGGCGCGCCGGACTGCCTCGTGGTCCATGCCCATTTCGTGGAGTTTGCGACGGAAGAGCGCGAGGTCATAACGCGCCGCGGGCTCGGGGCGGGGGGAATGAACGAAACGGGAGACGGGATCGAGACGAATGATGCCATTCTTGTCCGCCACGCCGGATCGGAAAGTGATCGACGAGATATGTCCTTCGCCGGTCGCACGAAGACTGAGGATGAATCGCAACTCTCCCGGCGCGAGGCCGGATTGGTCGGGTGCGGGAACAATACTCGGGTTGAACAGCGCGCTCGATTCGAGGGAATACTCGTTGGTGAAATAGGATCCGATGAGGAGTTTGCGCGACTCGCTGACGTTGCCTCCAACCGGAAGGAGTGGCTCCATTTTGTTGAAGCGATCGAGAAAGATGGCGCGGATGTCCTCGTGGCGGTCGTGGAATTCACAGAGGACTCCTTCGAGGGTGGCTTCCACCGTGGCATCATCGAGGACGAGGACGCGTGCGAGAATATCGAGAAGGCGGCGGCTGGGTTCGGCGTGGCCGGTGGGCTTGACCACGACCGAGGCCATGAACGGCCGCAGCAAAACACGCTTCGGATCGGGACGGAGTTCGAGATCCTGACGACGGACATTCATATTTGGGGGTGGTCGCGGAGGAAAGCGG
>JBILUI010000196.1:0-3440 GCA_044371145.1 Chthoniobacterales bacterium
ACGATCAGAGCTGATTTGGTCAACGTGGTGAGTGGAGCGGGATCCTTGACCAAGGAGGGCGCGGGCATTGCGGTGCTGTGGAACCCGAACACTTACACCGGATCCACGGTGATTAATGGCGGGCAGTTAATGTTGGGTGGTGTGGGAGCCATCTCGACCAACAGTGCGGTGCAGATTGCGGCGGGAGCCTCGGTCCATCTGACCGGGTATTTTGCATCCAATAACATCAATCGCACAATTGGCGGATTGACCGGAGCGGGAATCTTGTATGGCGACGGTGGCACAGTGACGGTGAACAAACTCTCCGGCAGTGACACCTTCAGCGGTGACATCCAAGGCGGCCAAGGGCTGATCAAGGCCGGAAACGGAACGCTCGTGCTCTCCGGAGCCAACAGCTACACGGGCGGGACGACGATCAGCGCGGGAGCGTTAGGGCTGCACGCAAATTCGAGTTCGCCGCAGATCTCGGTGGATACCGGAGCAGCGCTGAATTTCAACTCGACGCTCTCGGTCACCGCGTTAGGTGCCGTCAACTTCAGTCCGGGTTCCAGCGTGTCGGTTTCCGGCCTCCCGTCCGGACCGTCGGTGACCCTGCTGACCGCCAGTGGCGGCATTTCCGGAACACCCGTGCTGGCTGCGCCTGTTCCGGGCTACGCACTCGTTGTCAACGCCAACAGCCTTGTGCTACAGGCTTCCGGGAGCACATTCTCCGGCTGGTTGGGCACGAATGCGCCTACCCCGCAGCTTCTGACTAGCTACGCCTTCGGTGCCGTCTCACCCACCAACGCGGTCAGCTCCTCGAATGTCCCCACCTACGGAACGACGAACAACTTTTTTGTTCTTAACTATTCCGTGCGCACGGGGGACACCAACCTACTTGTCCAGGCGCAAGCCACTACCAATCTCGTTGCCGGGCTTTGGACTACCAACGGAGTATCCAACTCAGTGATCGGGACTAACCTTGTCGACGGGGTTGAAATGGAGCGGCGGCAAGCCGCCGTGCCGGTGACAGGTGGCAAGAATTTCCTACGGCTCAAAATCACGGAATAAGCCCAAAGGAGAAGATTGATCAGTCAACGCCAAGAGCGCCGATGAGCTATAAGCTGACAAACAATGTCCGGGTAGGTTGCTACTACTTCCCCAACTACCATGTTGATCCGCGTAACGAGAAGGTGCACGGGCCCGGGTGGACGGAGTGGCAGCTTGTCAAGCACGCCGGACCGCGTTTCCCCGGTCACGAGCAACCGAAGGTTCCGCTCTGGGGTCACGAGGACGAATCCGATCCGCTCGTCATGGAGAAAAAGATCGATGCGGCGGCCGACCATGGCATCGATCACTTCATTTTCGACTGGTATCACTACGAGGACGGTCCCTTTCTCGAGCGCTGTCTTGAGCAGGGATTCCTTAAGGCGCGCAACGTCGACCGGATCGAGTTCGGTCTCATGTGGGCCAACCACGACTGGATCAATATTCACCCGATGGGGCGCACTTTCGGCAAGGAGTTGCTCTATCCCGGACATGTCTCGCCGCGCATGTTCGGCTACATCACCGATCTCATCATCGACCGCTACTTCAGCCACCCGTCTTACCTCACGGTCGATGGCTGCCCCTATTTCTCGGTTTACGACCTTTCCAAGTTTGTCGCCATCCACGGGTCCGTGGACGCCACGCGCAAAGCGATCGACGGTTTCCGCGAAAAGGTGCGTGCCGCTGGCTTTCCGGATCTCCACTTCAACGCCGTGGCTTGGGGCAAGCCTGTCCTGCCGGGCGAGGTGGTCATCAAAGACCTTCCCCAACTCGTGGCGGCCCTCGGCTCCGACAGTGTGACCAGCTACGTCTGGATTCATCACGCGGAACTCGATGGGTCACCGCTCACACCCTTCGATGAGGTGCTCGCCAAGTATTTGCAGACGTGGAACCGCATGGAGGAGGAATACGATATTCCGTATTTCCCGAACATCACCATGGGTTGGGATAATTCCCCGCGTACGCTGCAGTCGGACATCTGGGAGCCGTTGCCTGAGTCGACTTTTTCCAACTGCATCGGCGGCAACACGCCGGAAGCTTTCCGCCGCGCGTTGGAAACTTACCGCGAGAGACTGAGCCTCCGCCCCGGGCCCAACTTCATGAGCATAAATGCATGGAACGAGTGGACCGAGGGTAGCTATATCGAGCCGGATACGGTCAACGGAACGGGCTACCTCGAGGCCATCGCCGATGTTTTCGGCAGGCGTCCTGCGGCCAAAGTGAAGCCTGCCGAGTTGGTCGCGTCTTGATGGTTTGCCATTTGCGCGGCGGATGGCGCCCTTCTGATAGTTTTTGGCGCGAAAACCAAGGCGCCAACTGGCTATAACGATGGACACTTTCCTCACCATGAGGTTTCCGCGACTGATTTCTCTCTTGCTTGCCGCAACGGCGATTTCTCTGCCTGTTTGCCAGGGACAGATCGAGAACAAGACCTTGGAGTTCGCCTCGCCGCCCGTGTGGGGTGCCGGCACTTTTCAAATGTTTTGGGGTGCGGATCCCCAGTCCATCAAGTTTCGCGGCGATGACGGAATGTCCGACAAGAGCGGGGGAAATTTTGCGGTCCTCGATGCGTCCCTGTGGAAGCCGTATGGCGACATACCGTATCTGCGAAGCATCGTCAGCCGGGTGATGTGGCCGATTGGAACGATTACCGCGCAAGATGAAGGAAAAACTGTCAAGTTCAGCGCGCTTTTCGGTTGGTATGGTGGGGAGTCTATGCGCGTGAAGGACCTGACTATCGGTCGCGGCAGCGGGTTCGTAATCGGTGACGGCAGTCAGGGCTTTGCCGGTCTTGATGATGGGCCCGAATTCGAGTTCGAATCGGCCGGCGAGAAGGATTGGGGCGATGTCTCCTCGACCTACACGATCAAACCCGAGGACGTCGGCAAGGAGCTAGGCGTGAGCATTACGGTGCTCTGCAAGCATGATATGGCGGATGGCCTGCCGGTGCTCGCCACTTCCGACTGGAAAGTCACGGTCAAGGATTAGCCTGTGAGGATAATCGGCATTTCCCCGGAACTGCGGGCTCGGGCTGCAGGAATTCTTTCCGTGACGTTCTTCGCGTCCTTGGCGGCGGCCTCGATCAACTCCGGTGTTCCATGGCCCGCGACCGATGCGCTGGGACGCGAGCTTCCGCTTACTGCGGAAGTGGGACCGCCCAAGAAAGACCGGTTCGTCGGGATTTTCTATCTCTCGTGGACCGGCGACGAATTCAGCTACGGGCCCTATGATGTGAGTAAAATCCTCGCTGAGCAGCCTGATATGCAGACAGTCCCGACCTTCCGCCACCGCGGCCCCAAGCAGTGGCACATGGCCCACTGGGGAGAGCCTCTCTTCGGTTACTATAAGCTCACCGACCCTTGGGTCATCCGGCGCCACATGCACATGCTAGCCAATGCCGGCGTTGATGCGCT
>JBILUI010000066.1:0-12448 GCA_044371145.1 Chthoniobacterales bacterium
CGAAGACGGAGCCGTCGGTCGCCGTGCAGTTGATCGCGGACGGCGACCCGAAACTCAACCCGAACGCACCGGCGGAAGGCGAGGTTGTCGTGCTGCAAGGCTCGGGCAGGATTTCGAGGATGCGCTCGGGGCTCAGCCCCAAGCGGTAGAGCATGACGGCCTGTTCGTGCAGGTTGGCCGCGCGCAACGAGACGGTGTTGACCTCTTCGCGGGCCATCAGGGCACCGACCAGCGAGGCCGCAGCGGTCAGACCGATGGCCACGATGGCGGCGGCCATGAGCGCTTCGACCAGACTGAATCCGTTCCGCTTCATTGCTCCGCCCGGTAGTCCTCCACCCACATCATGCGGTCGGCGATAAAATCCAATCCGGCCGGTTCGGTCTCCGGCACGAAGTTGGCGCTGCCGCCCTGGAAGTTGATCACCCCGTCCGTCCGCAATCCCCCCGTGATTTCGAGACTGCCGATGTCGAACTGGATGTCGCAGCGCGACATGGTGATTCCGAGACGCCACGAGCCCGCGTTGACCGACGAGACATCGAAAGGCACGCCGTCATTGGCCGCCTTTTCGCGGTAAAAATAAACCAGACGCGTGTTGTCATTGCTCAGCACCAGACCGGTCACGTTGGTGTTGCTTTCGGGAACGACGACGTGGACCGGCTTGAGCCCCGCGCTGTCGGTGCCGATGAGGGCGACGGCCCTGACCGGAAGATTGTAAACATTCGTCCCGTTGGTGAACATCGCCCGATTCGCCGTGACATCATAGCGCAGCACCGGACTGGCGATGTTCGGGTCGGGCGTGGCCAGATTGACCACCAATTGCAGTGTCTGCGGCGTCTGGTTGGTCGGCTCGCGCGCCACGTAAAACGTGTTGGTAAACAGTCCGAAGACGGAAGCCCCCTCCCTCACATCGAGATATCCCTGATACCCGTTGGTGTCGCCCGTCACGCGGGTCATGACATTCGTCACCGACGAAAGCGGCGTGCGTGGCATGCCGTAGAACCCGAAGAATTGGTTGTCCGTGTCGTTCATGTCGATGTAGGGCGGCGCAGCGAGCGAGGCGAGATCGTTGTCGGACGGACGGTGCTGCACGAAGCTGTAGCCGGCGGCTACGGGGCTGCGCGTGCGCAGGGCAAAGCTCCAGTCGGTCGTCGCCGAGCCCTCCTGCAACTGCGCCGCGAAAATCTCGCGGTAAAAACCCCCGCGCTCCATCAGATTGAACGGGTTGATGTTCAACACCACATCGGTGTTGGTCGTCGACACTGCGGTCCAATAGTTCGTCTGGATACCCCCCGCGGGCTGGACGGTGAATCCGCCGAACGAATTGCTGAAGCCGGCGCTTCCCAAATTGGTGCTGGCCGGAACCGTCCCTCGGAAAACGCGAGAGAGCATGTATTCACGGGCCATGGACCTGCTGTTGCCCAGCTGCACGCGGCGTTGCAGAGCGGACCACTCCGCCTCTCCCGACACCGCTTGCGTGGCGGCGAGCTGCAGCACCGCCGCGAGGACAAACACGCCGGCCGCCATGAGCAGGACGGCGAAAATCATGATCGCGCCGCGCCGTTCGTTCATCACGCGCGTTTTCATAGCGGAGGAAAAGCGGGCAAGACGAAAAAGAGCCCGGTTCGTCCAGCCATGTTCGCGTAGCTGGCCGGAGCATCGCCGTCCGCAGGCACGGACGCTCCCTCCAGCTTCGAAACCAAAGGATCGGGCCACCAGACGAAAGTGAATGGAAGATTTTCGGCGGCAAAGGAACCCCCGGCCACCGCACCGCGGGGAAAAAATGCGGCGAGCGGACGGAAGCCGTTCGCGCCATTGGACTCGTCCCGATAGTAAGCGTGGTAGTAATCGGAGGGCACCGCGCTGTTCGTTCCGCTGAAGCGGCGAACCGAGGCAAAGGTTCCACCCGCCGGCACGGAGGTCGGCACGAAGTCGACCTCGTAGATGGCAATGACCGAAAGGTTGTTCGAGGACTGCAGGACATTGTCCAAGGTGCCGAGGACAAAAATGCTCGCGTTCTGCGCCCAATCGAGCGCGCCGGCCTGCCCCGAGGGAAACGATCCGAGTTGATCCTCGAACGCGTCGCGAAATTCGTCGGGCGAGGTCACATTGCGGAAGTCGGTTCCCTGCGCGACCGCGAGACTGCGGGGCCGGATGTCGGGCGATCCGCGGAAGTCACGCCCGAGGCAGAAAATCGCCGTGCCCGCCGCGGCGTCCTTGACCAAACGGTCTTTGAGTTGGCGCGCCTGGATGCCCTGGAAATAATTCGGATTGGCCCCGACCGTGATGAAGTCAGAGTCCGCCCCGTAAAGATCCGAAATCGCGCCGCCGGGCAGCTCGACGTTCACGCTCCCGCTTTCCGAGGAGAGATTGGAAATGATGCCGAAGCCGACAACGGCCGCCGTGATCAATGCGGCTCCGATGACAGCCGCGACGAGCAGCTCGACAAGCGTGAACGCAGCCGTGCGGCGGTAAAGTCGCATGGCATCAGGGTTGGTATGGTCTTCCGAGCGTATCGCGGGGAATATCGCGCACTTTTTCGGGAGACGCCTTAAGACGCGCCTTAATTTGGTCGACAAAAGGCGTTGCGAGGGGATTGGTGTGCGCAAGGGAACCGTCGTCCGCCAAAGCGACACCGTCGAACATCTCACCAGGCAGGACGGAGCGAACTTGGGGGGAAAGGTCAAAGGGCAATTCGATGGTTTTGCCATTGTTGGTGATGATCATCACCACTTTGGTGTCGGTGATTTCCTGCACACGGAGGCCCAATGCTTGATCCCGGAACAGACGCGGCACGACATCACCCGGCCTCAGAGTCATTGAGCCAAACAACACGCGGTTCCCCCAAGGCTGACCGGCAAGACCTCGCACAGGCATTAGGCCCAAGACGCGGCGGATTTTGTCCTCCGGGCTTTCGGATTGAACTGGCTCTCCTGGCTTTGTCTCGGGCGCTGGTTCTCTCTCGAATCCGAAGCGACTCGATTCGTCGGTTCGCACGTCCGTGGGAGTGCGCATTTCCGGTTCGAAGGCAGAGCGGTCCAATTCGGGAATGCTCAAGTCTGCTCTTTTCTCTTCTTCCGCCGTGCTCCTAGACACGGACGGCTTGGCCGACGGCTGAAGGGACGCCGGGGGCGAGGACGGACCACAGGCCGTGGCTACCAAAGCGAACGCAAGCACAGCCAAGAACGCGATCCATCTCATTTTGCTTCGCCCTTCATCAAGGGGACCTCCAGCACCAGCTCCATGCGCAGGTCATCACCCTGAGAGCCTTTGTTGAGCCGCAATTTGCCGACCCGCATTGTTGGCCTGATTTTTTCCATCTTACCGAACCAGTTGAGCAACTTGCTGTAGTTGTCGTCAAAAAGCAAAGAGGCGCGGATAAGAAGGGGCAGTGACGCGTTGTCCTTGTTGTTGATTTTGTGGGGAACCTCTTGGTAACGCTGCGAAAGCGTGAGCATGGCCTCCTCTCGCACTTTCATACTGATTCCCGTTTCGGCCGATTGCTTCTCTGTGATCAAGGCGAAGTAGGGCTTCCATTTGGCCACGAACTTTAGGAGTTCGTCAGATTGCCTCTGCAAGTCCGATAGAAGATCTTTCTCGGCGACTAACTGCGTCTGGAGGCCCTTTTCCTCACTGCGCGCCTTCTCGACCTCCAAGTCAACCGCCCGCGCGTTATTCTGGAACATCATCCCAAGTTGCACCGCTGCGAAGATGCCTGCTAAAACAAACAAGGCTCCTATCTGCTTTGGATTCACGGAGCCGCACCTCTTTGCCCGGTTCTTTGTTCCGGCGTCTGCCACTCCGCCCGCGGATCCTGCCATAGCAGACTGGCCTTGTAGTCGAGGTTGCCCTGCGACTGGGTCTGAGTTGGATTGAACTCACGGTAATGCATGTCTCGGATGCTTTTCAGAGTCTCCTCCAGCTGCTCATCAGATACGATATTCAACTTAAGGGCGAGACGCAGTTGCGAGGGGGACTCGGCATCGCGCTCGATGGAAAGGTCGACGATCTCGGACTCAGGCCGCATGCTGCGAATAATGGCCACCACAAGTGGCTGTAGAGGCATCGAAGCCAAAACCCAGGCCTCGAGGTCCATCGCTTCGTTGATTTCCACCTCCAGCGCCGAGCGCCGCACTTTGGTCGCCTCGATTTCCTTTTTCAGCGAATCGATGCGCGCCGTGACCGCGGTGCGCTGGTCGGAGGAAAATTTGGCGTGCAGCGAAGCCACGGTGCCGACAACGACAAGAAAGAGCAGCGAGAGGTAAAACAGCAACGGGACCAGCCGCATGATGGCCGGCAACGGCGGCGCGACGTCCTTGCGCTCCGTCTTGAAGTCGTCGATCTGCGTCTCGGCGATGAGCATGTCAATTCTCCCAGATGAGCGAGGCGAGCAAGCCCGGCCTGCTCAGGTCTTCCAGCGGATGATCGGGGAAAAGCCCGGTGACCTTGGCCGGCAGATCGTCGACCGGTTCGTCGCAGGCCAGGATGACCGGCGAACCCGGCGAAAGACGCTCGGCGAAAGGCGAGAGCAGTTCGAGCAGGGGCTGCAAGTCCCCGGAAAAAAGATCCGGACGCGAACGCAACTCCATCCAGTTGTCTTTTTCCTGCAAGAGGGCACAGACCGAGCCGTGGCAGACCACGACGTAGAGTCCGCTGAACGGCGCTTCCGATCCCTTCTTCGTGTTCGTCGAAGAAAGGGCGTGGCGCAGGAGCACCCATGTGCCGCAGCACATCCGCCCGACTTTCAGGTGCTGCTCCTTGCAGAGAGCCTCGATCTTTTTGATGTTCTCTTCGTCGATGGTCAGCAGGAGGCTCGCGTTGGTCTCCGGGTTGTGCGTCACCGCATAGCGCTTGCCCTTCTCGTAGCGCGCATGCAGCACGCTGCGCGGATCCTTGCGCAACGCTTCCTCGGAGCCCTTCTTGCGCGAAAGGTTGGTCTCGACACTGATAACGTAACGCGTGTCGAGCGAGACGGCACACCAACCCTCGTGCGAGGCGGATTTGATCTGCGGACCGAGGTCTTTGAAAACTTCCTTGTAGTCACCCTGCTTTTCCTCGCCCGGCAAGACTTCGCCCTTCGCGTCGACCAGGCAGTAGGAGACACTGTTGCGCCCGATGTGCAGCAACGCAGTCGAGCCTTTGGGAAAACGGCTTTTCCACGCGGCGGAGGGATCGTCCGGCTCGGGCCGGAAGGCCGAGAAATTGAGCACGGCTTTAACTTGTTCGAGCATGGATCAGGAAACGATTTCCTCCTGTTTGGAGAGGTAGTCCTGCACCTCGTCCTCGCCGAAGCCCGAGGAGATCACTTTGGTCGTGCTGACAAACCCCTCGGCCTCGCGGATCTGCAGGCTCTTCTCGAAATTGAACATGCCGCGCTTGAAGCCGGTCTCCAGCTCCGCATCGAGTTTTTTGAAATCGCCACGCCGGATGATGTTAACCACGCCGTCGTATTGCAAAAGCACCTCGTGGATGGGAAAACGCTTCCCCATTTTGTCGTCGAGCATGAGGCGTTGGCACATAATGAGCTTGAGACAGTCGGCCAGACTGGCCTGCGAACTCTCGAGCCGTTCGCTGGGAATGAGTTTCAGGAAACGCTGCACGGTCTGCGAAGCGGACGAGGTGTGCAGGGTCGCAACCACAACGTGGCCCGTCTCGGAGGCCTGCAGCGCGATCTCGGCCGTCTCCCCGTCGCGAATCTCGCCGATGATGATCACGTCCGGCGCCTGGCGCAACGCGGCGCGCAGCGCGTTGCCGAAGTCGATTTCATCCGAACCCATTTCGCGCTGCGAGATGAGCGAGGGCAGATTCTCCGGGTAAACGAACTCGATCGGATCTTCGAACGAAATGACATGCTCGCGACGCCGCTTGGCGCGGTGCAGAACCATCGAGGCGATGGTTGTCGACTTGCCGCTACCGGTGGCGCCGCAGATGAGGAACAGTCCGTTCTTCGCTTCGAGAAAAGCTTTCAGTGCCGGCGGTGGAACCTTGATCGACTCCGGTGTGGGAATCTGGTTCGGGAGAAGGCGCAAGACCCAGCGCAATTTGCCCTTGGTCAGCATCTGACTCACGCGGTAGCGCCGCCCGTGCAAATCGATCGCGCTGTCCACGCAGCCCGGCTCCATGTGGTCGGGAACATTCATCTCGTGGACCACGGTGTCGTAAATGAGCTGGCCATTCACCTTGTAGGCCAGCGGTTCGTTGGCCGTGAGGTAGAAGTCGCTCACCCGCTGGTCCTGGCTGAGTTCTTTGATGCGCTGGCCAATGGGCGAAGCTGGATCGAGATGGAGGTAGTTCATCGCATGATTGGCCGGTTACGGGCCCGGAGAGTTGGCTGGAGAGAGAGAGAAAACAACAGAAGAGCTGTTAAGTTCCAGAACTCTCGCCGAGACCGAACCATTCAGGGTGCTCCCGTTGTTGAAAGCTATGGTGTTGTTGGGCGCGAAAATGCGTCCGTAGACGCTGCTGCCCGAGGCTACGTTGATGTTGGAGGAACTCCACACGTTGATCTGCAGCCAATCCGGGCGGTTGACGTTGCCGAAGACCGCGCCGTTGCTCAGGGCGAAAGAATTGCGGATGTTGAGGATAACCCGTCCGACAATGACAACATCGCCGCCGCTGTTCAGCGTGAGGCTGTCGAAGTTGTAGACCACCGGGGTTTCCGGGTCCGCCGCGTTGCCGAGGACAAACTTGCTGTTGTTGTTCGCCGTCATGTTGCCGTAGGTGCCGGGGAGCAGAGTGACCGAGCCGACACTCGTCGTGTTGAGCGTGACATTGGCCACATTGCTCGCGCTAAGCGGATTGGCAACCGGACCACTGAGACTGAGCGAGGCGGAAGAGGGCTTGACCGGGAAAGTCGCCACATTGAGCGGGGTGAGAGTGTAGCGCTCGCTCCGGCGGAAAATTTTTCCGGTGATGTAGGAGTTGTTGTTGAAAGTGATCACGTAGTTGGTCGGCGTGACCGGACCGTTGAGATCCACCACGCGGGGACTCGGGCTTTGTCCTTCCACGATGCCGTAGATGCGGTTGGCGAATTGCGCATCGTTCGCGAGGGTCCACTGCGGGATGTATGGCGAGTTTTGCGCTATCCTCGGCGTTCCGGGAACATAAAGGCTGCCGTTGATCACCGCATTGGCATTGTAGGTGATATTCGCGACGACGCCGTTGCTCGGATACGCGACGGTGACATTGCCGTTGAACGTGCTGTTCAGCGTGGCGGAGCCGACCAACGCGCCGCTGGGCAGGCCGGAACCGCCGAAAGCGGGACCGGTGTAAACGCGCGTTGTTTCCGCGCTTTGGTTGAACCAATTGGTCAGGGATCCGGTAACCACAGTGGAGGCGCGCACCGGCTTCTGCTCGTTTACTCCGAACGACGAAATCGAGAAAGGCGAACTGTAAGTAAATCCATTCGCCGCGGTGGGCGCCGTGTTGTTCGTCGTGTATCGGACCGACATGCCGGAGGAGGGGCCAGTCGCCGGGTTGCTCATGATAACCGTGACGGAAAAAGTCACGACTTGGTTAGTTGGCGAAACGATGGGGGGATCGAGACTAACCCTTTGCGGCGAGACCGTAGCGGACGCAACGGGCGAACCGGTGAACCAATCCGGGCGCAAGGAAACCGCCGCCGCGCGGACCGTAATCGAATTGTTTGAGCCCCATGAGGAGAGACCGAGACCAAAGGAAACGGGCGGAAACGCACCGCTGAAGTTCGAAGCGACAACAGCTGTCGGCGAGGTGCGCGGATCGCTCCCGTCGCCGGTGTAGCGCACTTGGAAGTTCGCACTGTTGACGTATGGCGGCGGCACTCCTCCAACCAAAGATATTGTCGCGGACGGCGGCAACTGGGCGGCCTGCCCGATCATCGCGCCCCCGGCCTGCGCGTAGGTGATCGATGGGGGGGCGTTGATCGACAGCCCGAGTTGCAGCGGCGTCACGCTGTAGGTTTCGGAATCCGCCGCGCTGTTGTAGTAGCGGCTGGGGTCGATCGACACAGCCACCGCTTCCACGGTCGAACCCGGGTTCACGTTGAAGGGCGAATTGACCCACAGGACCCACGACCCTTCATCGATGCGGTAATAGACAATGGAACTGCCGGAGGGATTGGGATTGCTGATACTCACCGGCAATGGGAAACCCGACAAAGCGAAGGTCTGGCTGGCCGGACTGATCGACGGAGAGGCAAGCCCGACAAGCACCGAACCGGAAGCTCCGAGCGTGGTTCCGGTATCGATGGCCGCCGGCTCGAAGACCGGCTTGCTCACCGAGCCCGCCTCCGCCTCCGCGTAGGACCAAAGCCACGAAGGCTTCGTCGAGGCGGTTGGACCTCCCACGGCAGTGGGCAGCCCCCGCTGGAAGATGACCCCGTCGGGGGAATTTTGGAGGACGAAACGCGGTTGCGCGCCGGGCACGAATCTCGCGCTCCAGCCAAAATCGCTCGGCGCGGTGAAGATGCGTGGATCGAGAAACGGTCCCAGCTCGCCGGTCATTTCGGTGGTCACTGTCGCCATCACTCTTTGCTTAAGCGTCTCGACAGCGCCTTCGGCGCTCAGACCGCCCTGCGATCCTCCTGCTGCCAGATAGGCATCGATCGCGTTGTTCACCATGACGATATCCTGCTCGAGCTTCGCCTTTTTGGCCGCGTCGGGAGACTGCTGGATGGATGGCACAACGACCGTCGCAACCAAACCAAGAACGGCGATGCCTACCAGCGCCTCGATGAGAGTAAACCCCCGTTTTTCTGCCGATGCGCGCCTCATGATTCAATATACCCGCCGGCAAGCGGCTGCCAAGCGGCACAAATGGGCCGGAGCCACCCTCACATCAGATTGTCCTGCGCATAAGCCAGCACCCGGTTTAGTTCCGCAAGCAAATCTTCGGCGCGAAGGGCATTGTCGCCTTCAGGTGTGTCGGGATTGTAGGGCGGAGCGCCCGCCGCGAGCTGCAGGTCAGCCACCAATGCGCGCGCCACCCCTATGACGTCGCGGAGCTTGCGGACCGACTCGCCGTTCATCATAGCTTCGATGTTAATCTGGCGGAAATACTGTAGCTGGAAGTCCAACCAAGCCAGTGCGCCGGACGCCGCGGCCTCGCCGCCCGCCAGTTTTCCATCGGGAGTGAAGGTCGGCGCCTCAGGGGGAACGCCCGGACGCAATGGCACGATCGATTTTGGAGTCTCGGAGATACCGGGTGTCTTGGCCGGATCGCCGATCAGGTAGGGCGTGATGAAAATGATGAGGTTGACCTTGTCGCGCTTCTTGTTTTTGTTTTTGAAGAGATAGCCGAGACCCGGGATGTCTTGAAGAACCGGGATCCCTCCCACGAAATTGCTATCCGCGACTTTCTCCAACCCGCCCACGGCAAGCGTGTAGCCGGAGTCCACTTGCAGGGAGGCGTTGTAGACGCGTGAGGACGTGATGGGGTATTCGTTTATGCCGGTGCCCAAGTTGATCGGAACCACGCCGACAACGGACGAAATGGTGACCGCCACGGTCATGGCGATCTGGTTGGCGTTGACGACTTTCGGGAGGATGTTGATCTGCGTGCCAGTGGGCAGATAGCCGAGTTGGCCTACCGTCGTTCCAGATGTGCCCGTTTCGGAAACGGAAGTCGAAGTGCCCACGTTGAGCGGCGTGTTCTCCGCCGAGGTGATTGCCACCTCGCGGTTGTTTAGCGTAAGAACGCGCGGATATTGAACCACCGAGGTATCGCGATCCTGCATGAAGGCCTGGAGGGTCACCGAAAACTGGTTGAGGCTGAGGACCGCAGAATAAGGAATATTTCCCGAAGCAATCTGTGCCGCAGTCGTAACGTTGCTGAATTGGTTGAAGCTATAAGGTCCTGTGCCGGGCGTGAGACCAACATCCGGTTGCGTGCCTGTCTGGCCCGCGGAGATGCTTTGGTTGACGTAGCCGTTGGTGTAGCCAAAGTTGCCGATGTTTGTCCCCCCAATGCTCGCACCGCCAGTCACGGTCAAGCCCGTGCCGAAAGTATTCTGCCAGTTGATACCGACGTCGGTTTGCGGGTTTTTCTTCGTCTCGAGGAACTTCACCTCGATAGCAATCAGTGTCTGAGGTTTGTCAACCTTCGTTAGGTATTCAGCGACCCACTTGTGCTGTTTCCGTGTTGCGACTACCCACAAGAAATTTTGATCGGAGTTGTAGATAACCTGTGGTCGCTCCGGGGGGATGTAAAGCGGAGCGATTGTGCCGGGTTGGCTGAGTCCGCCCCCGGAACCGCCGAAGTCTCGACCTTGAGATGACAGAGACATGGACCCCAAGCCGCCTGAATCAGTGGGAACGCCGGTTGTTGTCGTTGTTGCTCCTCCTGAGCCGACTGTGGTCTGGGTTTCGACACCCTTTGTCATCTCTCGCTCTTTCCTCCTCTGCTCCGCTTCCTTCTCTCGGAGCACTTCAGCGATCTGGTCTTGGGCACTGCGTATTTGCGCATCCGCATCCAAAACAGAACCCGCGCTGCCCATGTCTCCCTGGATCAGATTGCCGTTTTGGTCTGTCTGAAGCGGGGGCAAGCCGACCATGGCGCGCACGTCATTGACCAGGCGAGGAATCTTTTGCTGGAAAACCATCTGCGAATTCTGCAAGGGCAAGTTCGGCGTTGTGGGGGTCTGGCCGCCGGTTCCACCGGTTCCTATTCCGCCAAATTGTTGGGAACTCCCGGCTTGGCCCATTTGTTGCGCAGACTGCCCGCCGGTGAGATCGCCGCGAAAATCAACCCTGTCGGCAGCGTCGAAACGCAACTGGTACATAACCCCGACAAGCTCGTTTTCTTCCTGCTTTTTCCGGATGGCCTCTTCCTTCTTGCGCGCGATTTCCTCCCGCTCATCGCGAAAAGGTGCGAAGTCCACCGCTTGCTTTGCCACCCAAACACCGCTGTCGAAAGCGAGTTTGAGGTCGTTTTGCCGCATCAAGGTCTCCAAGGCGACAAAAGGACTCGCTGTCATGCGAAATGTGACGAGCTGGAGAGCCTGCGGGGCGTTCTCCGCGATGCTGACAAATGGAATGCCGGCAGCATCGGCGAGAAAATAGAGAACGTCGCGAAGTAGCGCGCGGTCGAAAGTGAAGCTTTCGGGAGGCTGCGTCCGGAGTTGCGCAGCCTTGCGATTGCCCTCTGCACCATAATCCGTGCGCGGAACTTGCAGCGGCGAACCAAGAACCACGAGCGGCTCGTTGCGCGGGGTTGCCACCGGGGTCGCGGTAGCATTAGGCGATGGTGGCGGGACAGGGGTTGCGACGGCCATTGGAAAGGGCGTAGGCGGCATGGGCGCGGCCGGAGAAGGCGACGAACTAGGGAGAGCAGTGGGCGTCGGAAGCGGATCGATGGTTTGAGGTTCGGGAAGCGGAGGCAGCGGTTGGTCGGTCGAGTTCGTGGAAACACTCAAGGTCGCGCGATCCAGATCCTGCGCTGAAGCCATGGACAGGTAGCAAGCGGCGCTCATGAGCGCCGCGCCGACCAAGACGAGGCGACAGGCCCTAAAAGGTCTGGTTTGGCGCGAAGCTTTCATAGGCTTCGTTTGTTGATAAGCATAGGAGGATACACCTTGAGACAGCCGATCAGAAAAGCTCTTCCTGATGGACTGCTCTGTTTTTAACTTATTAACAGTTTATTCACAGGAGCAAAAGGCAAAAGCCGCGGGCCGAGGCACGGCGAAAGCCCCGCCTCAGTAGGGGTCCAACTCTATCCAGACGTCACCACCTCTGCATACCGTGAATCCCCAATAACTGTCGCTATCGGGGCTGAGAAGGGTCAGTTCGACGGAGTTTGTGGCTGTATTTGTTGCGCCTTTAGAGGCATCGAGGGGCTCCAAAACGAAGCTGAACTCAGTGGACGAAATCCTCTGCAACCGGAACTTGCTTCGCCGGTTGCCGGCAAGCAACTTTTCGGCCTCATAGGGAAGCGGCAAATAAGTGCCGCCAGGGGTGCTTTCCCCGGCCGCCTTTCCATTCGTTTTGGCCAACTCCACCACGGGCTGGGGGAAAAACGAATTCCGCCGCTGCGTATCGGGCGCGCTGATAAGCGCCAAGTTGTTGCCGAAGGACATGGGCCGGTATTTCTTGCGTTCGGGGTGGTCGGGCCACCAAGGACCCGCGGTATCTTCTTGATCCGAAGCCCCAGCATGAAAAGTTCGAATAACACCCGAAACAGAGTCGCCGGGAGCTGTGAGGGGGAAGGGGAAGAAAACCCAGTCGCCCCACGATCTCGTCAACTCGGGACCGCTGAGAACCGCGTGAGACACGCCGCCAGTCTGCCGAAACTCCACAGACTTCGCCCGCTGCGCATGGATCGGCAGAGGCAAAAAGAAGCAAAGTGCCGCGAGAAAAACGCAGGAGTTGGCCAAGCCGGGGGGGTTCATCCGATGGAGCTCATTCAAACAAACGGCGCAAAACCTGCAAAACAAAAAGCCTTACAAAGCCGCAGGAGTCGAGGAGAGAACCACGAC
>JBILUI010000232.1:0-3422 GCA_044371145.1 Chthoniobacterales bacterium
ATAGGCGCTGCGTGCACGCGCCGTGTCGCCGGCGCCCTCGGCGTCCCGCGCCGTCCTCAAGAGATCCTGTTCGTTCGACACCCGTCCCCCTCCATCATCGTCTCGCAAGCCGTCCCTCAAAAAAAACCGGGGTGCCGCTTCCGCGACACCCCGGTCTGTGACGCTTATGCCGTCAGTGCTGTCAGAACTTGTACGTCACGCCGAGGCTGTACTTGGGGCCCAGCGGGTCGTAGATGTCGACATAGGTGTTGGGCGCCGTGTTGGCACCCGGGATGTTGCCCACGATGGTCGGTTCTTCGTCGAGCAGGTTCTGCGCGGCGAGGGTGACCTTGAGGGCGTCGTTCCAACGCCACTGCAGCGAGAGGTCCACATACTGGACGGCCGGGATCTTCTCGACCAAGTAGATGCTGCGACCGGTCTGGTCCGGATCGTCCGCACGCTCTTGGACATCGACCGCCGACAGGTGACGCACGAACACCGTCGCCGACAGGGACTTCCAGCCCACCGACGCCGAGAGGTTGATGCGGTCCTCGGAGGTCGGGTTGCCGCAGGTGTCGCCGTAGACGCCCTGGCACTCGATGAGCGACGAGGCCGGGCTCGACTGGAAGGAACTGTCGAGCGTGTGGGTTCCCGCGATGCCCAGGCCGATGTCGAAATCGCCCACATCGAAGTCGTAGCTGAGCGAATAGTCGATGCCTTCGGCGTTGATGGTCGCGAGGTTGCGGATGTCCTGGACGATGCCGAAGCCGTCACCTTCCAGCTCACCGACCGAGTTGCGGCGCACGAGGCTGCAGAACGAGGTGAGGTTGTTGACGAAGCAGTTGTCCAGGATCTCCTGGGCACCGTAGCTGCCGATACCGCCGTCGATCTCGATCTTGTAGTAGTCCACCGAGACCGAGAAGCCCGGCAGGAAGGCCGGCGAGGCCTGCAGACCGATGGTGAAAGTGTCCGCCTCTTCCGGGACCAGTTGCACGCCAAGCGCGACCGCGCCGCCGCTGATATTTGCCGCCTGCTGTGCCGCCGGCGGCGAGATCAGGCCGATCTGCGAAGCCGGTGCGCCCTGCGCGATGCACTTCGCGCGCAGCGCGGCATTGCTGACCGGCGCCGAACCGGCGCAAGGATCGGTGCGGACTTCCGTCAGACCGAACGAGGCCGGGGCGAACTGCTCGCCGATGTTCGGCGCGCGCACCGCCTTCTGCAGCATGGTGCGGAAGCGGTAGCCCTCGACCGGGGTGTATTCGAGACCTGCCTTCCAGGTCTCGAAGGAGCCCGCGAGGTTGGTGTCGGAGAAGCGCACACCGAGGTCGAGCGCGAGGTTCTGGATGCCGGCCTTGCCCGTGACGAGGGGCAGATAGGCCTCGGCGAAGAGCTCGGTGCTGTCCACGCGGCCCTTGAGCGGGGGCGAGTTGCCGCCCTGGCCCATGGCACCACCGAACTGGGTGAGATCATCCGGGCGATAGACCGAGCTGTTCTCGTTCCAGTCGAGACCGAAGGCGAGGCCGAGTCCGGCGTCCGCCGTCGGCAGTTTGAACGCGCCCAACTCGCCCGCCACGCTGGCCGACGCGGAGTGCGCTTCGGTGGTCTGCGAGGAGTAGTAGCTGGCGCGGATGTAATCGAGGCCCGCCTGCGAGATCGCACCCGTCATCGGGATGCCGCTGTCGCGGTAGGGGGCACCGTTGCCGGAGAAGATGTTCACCGGGGCACAGGCGCCGCCGGAGAGGCACTTGATGCCGTCCGGGGTCTGGATGGCGATGAGCGACTCACGCGCACGCGCGATGCTGACGTCGTTCTCGAGGCCATCGAGACGCGAGACGCGGCCCCACTGGGCCGACACGTCCCAGGTCCAGCCCGAATCACCGATATCGCCTTCGACCCCCGCCGTGAGCTGCAGGGTCTTGGACTCGGAGATGCCGACACGGGGCCCGAGCTCGATCATGCGACGACGGATGCCGTTGACCGTGACGAGCTGGGAGCCCGGCGCAGCGGCCGGGTTGTAGACCCCGTGGGCCGCCTCGCCCGGGATCGGGAACGCGGCTTCGTTGTTGTACGCCGTGATCAGCGCGGTGCGCTGCGCGGCGGTGAGGAAGGGGTTGTCGAGGTTGACCTTGAAGGTCGCCGTCGAACCACCGAAGAACGCCGAGGAGGCGAGCTGGGTGGGCACGTTCGAGTTGACGGCGAACACGCGACCGTACGCGCGGACCGAATCCGAGATGTCGTAGTCGGCCGAGGCGAAGGCCTGCCAGCGCTCCTGCGGCACCTGGAAGTAGTTGTACGGGTTGTAGTTGAAGGTGGCGTTCGGCGCGTACTGGCCGAGCGCGCCGCCCGAGACGAGGTTGCCGTCCGGGGTGAAGTAGCGCGTCGCGAATCCACCCGTCGCGCTGCGGACGCGGGCACGCGTGGCACCGGCGTTGCTCGAACCGAGGCGACGGCTGGCGTCGAAGATGTCGGAGGAGTACTGGTACCAGTTGCCGGCGTAGCGGTAGCCGTCGGTGGCGACCAGGTTGAAGTTCGAGTAGGGGCGGTCGCCCTGCAGCACTTCGTCGCGCTTGGTGTAGCCGAAGGAGATGATCGCGCTGCCACGGTCGTCCGCGAAGCTCGAGCCGGCGGTCATCGAGGCGCTGACCACCTGGCCGTCGCCCTCGCCGTACTGCGAGATGTTGGCGCCGACCTCGACGCCCTCGAAGTCCTTCTTGGTGACAAAGTTCACGACGCCCGACACGGCATCCGAGCCGTACACGGCCGAGGCACCGCCGGTGACGATGTCCACGCGCTCGACGATCGGCGCCGGGATGAGGTTGATGTCGACGGCGCCCGAGGTGCCGAACGGCGGCAGACGCTTGCCGTCCATCAGCACGAGCGTGCGGTTGGAACCCAAGCCGCGCAGGTTGATGGTGGCGGCGCCCGGGTTGCCGTTGTTGATGAATTCGGTGGCGCCCGGCAGGAACTGCGGGAGCTGGCGGAGCTGGCTCTCGAGGTTGACCGTGTTCAGCTGCTGCAGCGTCTCAGCGGAGACGGTGGTGATCGGGCTGTTCGAGACCAGGTCAGGCTTCGCGATGCGCGTGCCGGTGACGGTGACCTCTTCGAGTTCGCTCTGCGCCATCGCGGGCGCGGCGACGGCGAGCACGGCGACACCCGAGAGGATCTGGGTGATGCTGCGCTGCACGATCGGATTGGTGGACTTCATTGGTATGACATCTCCCTAATGACTGAAAACCGGCACGCCCCCGTGCCGGACAAACGCACCGTCCTCGGATGACGATTGCGTGACCCAACCGAACAGTACGCCCTCGCACGAAAATCCGTCAATAGAAGATGGCTGTTGCCTAAAAGCAACGCCTGGGATGGTGCGGCCGCATTCCGCCTAACGGGCTGTGGCGACCCGACTACCCGAGCGCAGCTCCACGGGGGGGAACACCACGACC
>JBILUI010000197.1:0-3409 GCA_044371145.1 Chthoniobacterales bacterium
CGTTGCATGCATGAACAGCTTGGTCATCCAGGCCACGAGGATAAAGGCAATGATGAAGACATAGTTACGCTTCATGCGGCGTCCGAGGGCCTCGAGCCGGCTGATCTTGAAGGACGGCAGGATGAGGTCCTCGCAGACCAGTTTCTGCCAATCGCCGCCAAGCAATGCGGGGTTGCGCGAGACGACGGAGACGAGAAAGTGCGATTCGAGCATGCGGACGCGTCCGCGGAAGGCGTCATAGAACCGGTAACGCCGGGCCTCGATCCAGAGCATCATCCAGACGATGGCCAGATTGAAAAAGAAGATGATGTGCGGGATATCGCGGAAGGAGAACGCGACCGTGATGATTGTTGTCGTGCTAGTGATGGCCCACGTCGTCGTGATGTCGAGCCGCTGGCGCCAGACCATGATGCGGCCGAGTTCGCCGCGGTAAAAATGAGACATGGCATTGACGTAGCAAGGGTCTTCGAGCTCGCGCCCGTCGGTCCGGGTGACTGCACGGCTGCCCCCCATCGCGTCAGCCCCGATCTTTCTCGAGAAGGACGGCGCGAGCGCGTTCGAGTTGCTCGCGTTCGCGACGGGTCAGGCTGGCCAGGCCATCGCGGGAGATTTTATCGAGCAGCGGATCGATGATGCGGTGCGGGTCGATGGGTGCATCCTGCGGCGGGGGCATGACGCGGAGACGCGGACGGCCCATGCGGTGCGATACGGGACGGAGGCGGGCGAGGAAATCAAAGTTGAGCGCGGCGCCGTGGCGGATGGCATACCAGGCAAGTGCCGAAGTGGCGAGAAGGACGGTCATCTCGGGCCACGCACGGACGTCGATCAGCATGAGTGCATTGATGCCGAGCAAAACCCAGGCGAAAACTTTCGCCGTGATGTGGAAAAGCAGCTGCGCACTCGGGTAGAGCGCGGCAAAGGCGATGAACACGGCGAAGTTTGCCCATCCCTGAAGCAGGGTGAAATCACGACCCGTGGCTAGCGTCGCGGCAAGAAGCAGGGAGGGGCCGAGCAGAAGCAATCCGAAATACAGCCTGACGAATCCTTTGCGGCCGAGGAATTGTTCCACATCGCGACCGAAGATGTAGAACATGACCAGGGCGATGATGAACCACGGGTCGGGCGGATTGACGAACGCGTAGGTCAGGCAACGCCACAACTCCCAGTCGTGCAAAACGGCGCCGCTGTTGAAAGAGAGTTTCGATAGAATAAAGTCCGAATCAAAGGCACGAAAGAGAGTGACGGCAATCATGCTCGCCACGTAGAGCGCCACGATGATCGTTGTGGCAAAAACAGGCACGCGCCCGACCCAGACGATCGGGTCGTGGTTTTCGGGGGTCCGATTAACGATCACGAATCGGAATTTAGCGCGAACCGCCGTGACGCACAAGGGGAGGATGGCGGATCCGTTGAGGGCGAGGGTAAAAAGTCGAGGGGGGCCGGTGCGATGCCCGCCCAGGTCGAGAGGCGCTTGATCGGTTTGAAGTAGGCGGTGGCTTGTCCGGCGGACAGACGACCTGCCGTTCCGTCAGAACAAAATACGGCGTCCCAGCACCGTTCGAAACAATGCGGGGCGAGGGGAAATCTGACAGCGAGCTCGGCCGCTTTTTTGTAGAATTCCCGCGGTCGCCGGTGCGCTACGTCACGCCGGACGACAAACTGGGCCCCAACAAAGAATCGATACATCTGCGGTCCTGAGACGCCGAAAAGTTCCTTATGGAATCGCTCAAGCTGCAGTTCCTCTCGTCCGGGGTTTTTGCTCCAAGGGACAAAGAGGCGGCGTCCGCGCGCGTCGTCCGTGTCGGCGAGGAAGCCGAGCCAGTGAAAATCCGTGATCGTCTCGCTACCCTCGGCATAAGCCCTGAGCTTCTTGTGTACATCGGGCGCGTGATCGAAAGGATGGCCTTGGACAAAAACGGTCAATTCGGCAAGGGACTCGTAGCGATCCGCCAGATGATGCAGATAGGTGTGCGCTTCACGTCCCTCGTTGGGCAGTTGCTTCCCCCCGCTCGTGCCGTCGCCTTTGTCGTAAATCGTGATACGGAAGTCGCCGGGGACACGCTTGAGCCACGCGAGGTCTTCGTTGTGGCGGGCGACGACTACTTCAAGGGGCGGATGCATGGGGTGTAGACGTGAAGATTTCGGCTGCGGCTTCAATCGTGTTGGCGTGCAAGCGCGCCGTCATTCCGGGTTCGCGGTTGTATCCGCCGCCATAGAGCACCGCGACGGGTAAACACCGCTCGCGGCACCAGGACAAAACCATCCGGTCGCGTTCGGTCATTTGCGCCGTTGTCAGCCGCATCTGACCGAAGCGGTCATCTTCGTGCACGTCGGCGCCGGAAATCCAGACGACAAGATCGGCTGGGAAGCGATCGAAGGCCGCAGGCAACGTGTCGGTCAAAGCGGCCAGATAGTCGTCACCACAGACTTCACGCGGCAGTCCGACATCGAGATCACCGGCCTCTTTCGCGCTTGGGTAGTTTCGTTCGCCGTGGATCGAGTAGGTGAAAACGCGCTCGTCCAGGCGGAAGATGGCATGCGTGCCATTGCCTTGATGCGCGTCGGTATCGGCGACGAAGACGCGCAGCTTCGGTCGCGTTTCATGCAGATCGCGGACGGCCACGGCAACATCGTTGAGCACGCAGTATCCGAGTCCGCGTTCGGGAAAAGCGTGATGTGTTCCACCGGCAAGATTCGCGGCCATTCCGTGCTCGAGAGCATGGTGGCACGCGGCAACGGTCGCCGCGGTTTCGAGCGACGAGCGGCGCAGTAGTCGTGGTTGCCATGGCAATCCGAGTTTGTAGACCTCGGTGGTATCGAGCGTTCCGTGGGCGACTTTGCGGAGATATTCGCTGGTATGGACACGCAACAGCTGGCGGTTGGGTGTCGGAGAGACGGGACTGATTTCCACCGGCGCCCCGCCGGCCAACAGCAGATCGTGCGCCTGCGGGAATTTCTCCATGGGGAACGGATGACCCGGCGGGAGGGGCAGGAAATAGTCCGGGTGGTAAAAGCAACGAAGTCGTGGCACGCGGGTCACAATGCAATCGCGGGATTGGCGCGGCAAACCATCTGATGCATCTTCTCGGCGCATGGAGTGGATTTCCCCGGATCACTGGGCGCGGCTGGCGGAGGAAGATACCGATGCCCACCGCCTGGCGACAGCGCCCGATGGATGGCTCGACCGCTACGCGGACTGGTTGCTCTGGAGTGGCGGCAAGCCTCCGCGGGTCGAAGTGCTGCGCGAGGAAGTCCTGCGACGTTACGGCTTCGCTCCGCGCGGATACCTCGCGCGGGAATTGGTAAAAAAAGCGACCGACCAAAAGCCGGCCATCCTTTTGGCCGGCGAGGATCCCGGCGAGATCGTGGTGCGGGAGAATGGCATTGCTTACCTCGTCGAGCCCGCCGC
>JBILUI010000097.1:0-8893 GCA_044371145.1 Chthoniobacterales bacterium
ATTTTTGTCTTCGTGGCGCAAGCTAGCCACTCGAGGGAGTATGGCGAAAAGACAAACAAATCCGCTTCCCCGCGCAGACAATCATCCTCGTCGTCCGCGTATAGCTCGCCGAGCATGTCTTCTCCCAGCAATCCCGAGACCCAATCCACATCCTCGCTTGAGTCGCCTGACAAAAGCCAGCGCTCTAGCCCGCAACCCGAGACTGGTCAAGAACTCGACCAGTCTCCGGATGTCCCCAAGAGAAAACCAACTCAAGTCTTCCGCCGAAAGCAAAAGCGTATGCGCCGGAGAAGATCGGACTTCATGTTGCAGCTGCTCGCGAAAAGCCGCACCTTGCTTTTGGAGGATTTCTTTTGAAAGCCCGGCTTTCACATGAGCGTGAAAGTTTTCGGGGTCCGATCGAAAAGCGCGGTTGAGAGCGCGGTTGTGGCAGTCGTCTCGTAAATGCCTGTTTGTGGTGAAAGTCGGGTAATGGAAGCCGGGATCAGTCAGCTCGTATCGGAGAAATCTCTGGATCGATGTGGTTCCTGTCTTGGGGAGACCGAAGTGGATAATGCAGCGCGTAATCATGGCGAGAGGATCGCAGTGTGGATCCCGTCTGACTTACCGCATGTTCGTGCGAATTTCATGCTGCGTCTCGGTGTTTATTGGAAAAAGCGAGTGATTCCAGTGACCAAGCCCGAGTAAAACAGCTTCAGAGAACATGATCGACGCAATGCGCACAGTGCTCCGCGGCTTCAACCGCCATCGATGGGCACGCGGATCTGTTGTGCTTCACGGCAACAGATTGTTCGGCTTCACAGCTGACCGCTTGCTTTATCTATGGCTCCACAAAATTGGGCTCATGGGAGCAAACAATCTACGAGAAATCGCGGGTCTTATTCGCCCGGGAATGACGGTGGTTGATGTCGGAGCAAACGTTGGCGTTTGGACGGCCGCCTTTTCCCGTTGGGCCGGCCCCCGCGGTCGGGTGATCGCGTTGGAGCCTGCCCCCGCCAATTTGCTCGCGCTCCAGCAGGCCAAGCAGCGCAATGCTTGGGCCAATGTGGAAATTCACGGCGTCGCGGCAGCGGATAGTGAGGGCACAATGTTTCTCGAATGCTCGTCCTTCAATAGCGGCAATAATTCCTTGTCGCTCGGCGGCGGAACAAACAAAGCCGTTCAAGTGCAAACCGTCCGTTTGGATTCATTGCTCGCGGGAACGCGCGTGGATGTTTTGAAGATCGATGTGCAAGGTTGGGAAGCTTCGGTCCTGCGCGGGGCCAAAGAGACGCTCCGGCGCAACCGACCGATCATGGCGCGCCTCGAAGTCTGGCCGGCAGGCCTCCGGCGCGTGGGTTCGAATCTGGATGAAATTTTGGAAATTCTGGCGAGCTGCGGTTTGGAGGTGGTCGCTCCACGAGGGGAGGAACTGCAAGCCGCGTGGCGCGACGAATGGTATTTTGATCTCTCAGCCCGCGCGGAATAGGCTAGCGGGGGGAGTGAGAACCGCGTTCACTCCGGCTCCGTGGGCGATCAGGGTCTCGAGGCTGGAATCCAGCGGAAGAGCTTTTCCCTTAAGCGTGCGCGCCTCGTAGCCATGGCTTTTCAGTAATTCGATGAAGCCCTGGAATCCGCCCTGCTTGTCGGAAAACACATAGGGTGCGAACTCGACGATCATCGTGGGCCGATGCGTTTGCAAAAGCCGCTCAGCGCCGCGCAGGACCTCGATCTCGTGGCCGTCCACATCCAGTTTGAGCAGATCGATCCTCGCAGGATTGGTGCGCAGCATCCAATCATCAAGGGTGTCGCACTGACAGCCCGTCAGGCTCTCTGCGCGCCCGCCATGCAGCGGGTCGAGGTCTGGCCCGGCGCGCAGCGGCCAAGCGGCGGGAACTTTTTCAGGAACCGGCCGGGAGAGGGTTTCACCCAGAAAAACCTGCGAGGATTCGATCCGGCTCGACAATTCCGGGTTGAGCGAAAGGTTGCGAATAAGTTTTTGAAAAGCGAAGTCGGTGGGCTCGAAGGCGTGGACTTGGCCCTGAGGCCCGGCCAGAGCGGCGAGGGGAAGCGTGTGCGCTCCGATGTTCGCCCCGACATCGAGACAAATCCCGCCCTCGGGGCAAAGCTTCCGGCAGGCGGCCAACACCTCGGGCTCGAACGAGCCGAACAGGTATATCGCGAAATCCACGCCCTCGGAGAGGTCGAGATCCCAGAGCACGCCACCCCTTCGGCATAAGATCCGGCTTTTCAAGCCCGCCAATCCCCGCGCGGCACAAACCATGCGTGAGGCCATCCGGGCCAGGGCGAGTTTTTGAAGCGTCGTCAAGGGGTGGATGGCTCCTGAATTCCAGAGAGGGAAATGGAAATCCTATCGGCTTTTCCATCCCCGACCGGCATTGCTAGCGGGATTATGCCCCTGTTGTATCGGTCGTAAATTCCGAGCGAGACGCTGCGGATTCTGTCGCCAAAACTTCCGCAATCGAGTTCGTCCACGATCGTCCGTCGATATCGATCCCCGCCGGGGCTCGTCGGGGGAGGGAGCAGGCTGCAGGTGATCCAGTGAAACCCGGTGCCGTCCCGATCGTAAAATCCGACATTCATGACCAGGTGTCCTTTCTCCACGCGGGTGCCGCTCCAAGTCGAGGTGATCCGCAGCTTTCCCTCGACCCACTCGGCTTTCGCCTCAAGCAACTCGTCGCCCGATCTGAATCCGGCGAGAGGGGTTGGAGTCGGGACTGTTTCCGCGGGCCCGGATTCTCCGGACGGCAACAGCCGCTCTTGACCGAGTGTCACGGCAAGCAATTCTTCCAGACCTATTGGATCGGCCACTTTACGAACCGAGATTCCATTGCTTTCGTGCAGGACCGGTGCCATGGCCAAGCCATCGGCGCTTTGCAGAACCCTCACGGCTTCCGAAATCGCGGGAAAAGGGCCGCTTTTCTGAATGTCCGTATCCACGACCAGAAAGTCAGCCGCCGCGATTTCGTGGGGATGGATGGCCGGGCTGTGCTTCTCCCAAATGCGTGGGGCATATTTCCAAAGCACGTTTTCCTTCCATCCACCCGTGTAAACGAGCTGATGTGCGACCATAGATGCCTCGAACCAGCTTGGGTTTGACAAAACATAGACCACGGGTTCCGTCCCGAATTTTGGGGATTTGTCTACGGACGCCGCGGCAAGCTTGGCCGCTGACTTCGCGACTTCGCTCGTGAAGGTGGCATATCCCGTGAAGGCGTGCGATTTCTTGGCGAAGCTTGGAAACCAAACGCTCGCGGCAAGGACCGTCGCGTTGAGAACAACGACAAGGCGCGCAACCCTCGATCTGTGCAAAAGGAACCACAGGAGTGGCGATAAAAGAGTCCAAGTCACCGCGATGGCGGGTAGAAAATACCGCGCCGTGAGGAAGTGGGTCCCTTGGTACAGAGCGGTCAGCAGCAACGTCAGCACCAGCATGGCCGCGACCGGCAGCGCACTTACCCACTTGTGCGCCCGTGCCGTCGCCGGGTATCGCAGGGCGCATGCGGCGAAGAAAGCCAAGGAGACAAGTCCGGCTCCTCTCACGAAGAGTTTCGGGAGTGTTCTGTCAAAAAAGATCTGAAATGTGTTTTTTTCGCCCAAAGCCTTGAGCTGATCCAATGCTTGTCTCCCCATTTCCTGGTTTGCCGCGGAGAAATACGGCGAGAAGTAGCACCAAATCCCGACACATGCGCAGAAAACGACACCGATTGCCGAACCCAATGCAAAACGCCACCAAGAAGAAGGGTTTTGGTGGCGTATCGACCAAATTAAAAAAATGAAAGACGCCAGTATTTGTCCGGCAATGAGAAATACCCCGACCGGCTTTAGAAGTAGGGTGAAGGCGGAAAGGACAAACCCGGCAAGAGCTGCCATTAAGGCGTTGTTTCGCCATCCGAAAAGCAGGAGGGCGGCGGCAAGTGCAGCGGTTGCCGCCTGCATTCCGTCCATCAGTCCCCAGTAAGTAATGCCTCTTGCGGAGTGCATCGGATCAAAAGCCCACCACATCGGTAATATCCCGCCGAGAGATGCGAGCAGCCACGCAGATGGTTCTTTCCAAGAGGATCCTGCTGCCAGGGCGGCGACGAGCGCAGCCAAGGCGCACAGGAAGGCGGGAATTGCGACGGTGCGCCAGTAGAAGGCGCGGAAATCGTCGTTGTAGCCGAGTGGATAGCCGAGCAGCGATGTGCCGAAGGGACGGATAGTCTGATCTACGCCGAGAAGACCGGTGAAGCGGCCTTGACGGAGTTCTGCCCAGACATTCTCGGCCTTGGTTGTGTAGCTGAGCACATCGTGGATCGGCGGGTAGTCCGTCAGACGACTGGTATACCACGCTCCCAAGAGCGAGAGGGCAAACAAGCAGACCGAAATGATGGCCGGGACAAAACCGGGCGAGCGGATAACGCGATGCGATGGCAGCGGAGACGCGGGGGCAGAGGGTGTCATTTCGATTCCAGAACGACCAGCAAGCGCAGGGCAAAAACTCGGGGGAAGTTTGCGGCCAGTCGGCCAGCCATGGCCAGCACTCTCGGTGGAACGGTTGAAAGCAATGAGGGGCCGCGGTAACCGCCGCTTAGCAGCCACTCCAGCGCTGGAATCTGAATCACTCGTGACTGTCGCCAATCGTCAGAAAGCAACTCGTCGAACCGACGCACAAAAAATCTATGGGCGTTGGCATGGTCAGCGTAATAGCGGGGCTCCTGCCAATCTGAGGGCCGCTCCGGATCGACTGAGTAGCTACGCATGAATCCCTTTTTCTCGTGATGAACGAACTTGCTGAACATCGCACCCGACAAACTCATGGCGTGGTCGAAAACGAGAAGCCGCCCTCCCGGCGCCAATACGCGCCGGCATTCGCGCAGGGCGGCCATCGGAAATTCCAAATGGTGGAAGACATCGAACAAAATGAGATTCGCCACCGAGCGGTCGGCCATCGAAAGCGCATATACATTCTCGCGCCGGTCGATCCACGGATTCTCGAAAAGATCGGTGCGGACGCAGGCGGGGATCACCTCGCGGATGTTGCCGATGCCTGATCCGATCTCCACCGTTTCGCCCGTCACGTTGGAGAGGTTCTCCGCAAGGAGCCTGTGGAAATCGCGGTAAATCCGGCGTAGCTCCGGCTTGGCATCCCAATGGCGCTGGTTTTCCAGAATCTGGCGCTGGTGCTCGCTGGCGCTCATTGCCCATGACGCCGCATTTTTCGTGAGGCGCACCACATGATTGTGAGCATGGTCGCCGCGTTCCGTAGGACGCGGGTCATTTTGCTGATACCATGAACGCGTTCCTGGTAATGCACCGGAAGATCGATGATGCGGAGATGAAGCTTCGCGGCCCCGAGCAAGAGATCGTAGTCCCCCCAGCGATCCCGAACGCCCCAGAAATCGATATATTTCTCCATCCGCTGCCAGTCAGACCGCCACAAGACTTTGGTGCCGCAGAGGGTGTCCTTGATGCGTTGGCCAAGTAAAAGCGAGAAAAGCCAGCTGAACACAATGTTTCCGGCCATGTTCGTCACTTTCATGGCATGCCGCGGCACGGGATAGACCAAGCGCGAGCCATTGATGAATTCACCGTGGTTGCGTGCAAGCGCGTCCACGAAGCGAGGCAACTCCTCGGGCATCACGGTTAGATCCGCATCGAGAATGGCGAGAATGTCGCCTTTCGCTGCGCGGAATCCGGCCCACACATTGCGTGATTTGCCCTCGCCCGGGCCTTCGATGCAGAGGATGTTTTTCTCCGGGTGTTCGCGGATCATCCGCGCGATCTCCGATCGCGTGCCGTCGGTGGACTTGTCGTCGCAGAAAATCAACTCTGTGCCCGCGCCCAGATCGGGCACTCGCTTTACGGCCTGCGCAATGTTTCCCTTTTCATTCAGACAGGGAATGATGACCGAAACCGTGTGGCGTGATGGTTCGGTTGTTTCCGGCACGGGGCGCGCGACGAAAATCCGGATCATCGAGAGCCGGCGGAGAAACGGGATCCCGGACAGAACCTCGTTGCAAAAACGTGACAGCAAAGGCACGCGGATGGGCATCAGTGCAAGGTGATGGACTTTGACCAACTCGAAGCCCGAGAGTTTCAAGAGTCCCTCGAAATCGACGGTATCGAGCCAGCTCTGCTCCGGGAGGGGCATTTTCCATCCCAACCGGACGGCGAATTTCAGCAGGGATTCCCAAAGCGGATTGTAGGCGTAGATGAGGAGCCGTGTGGCACGATGGCAATTCCGGCGCAGATTCTCCAATTCCTGCTGTAGATCCGCTGTTTCGCCCGGATCGGCCACGAGGATGGTGTCGAAGACGCCCTCGACTTGGTCCACGTCGGGAAAGCCTTCTACGTAGCGGAACTGCGGATGTTGCCGCCGCGCAACCTCGTTCATTTCCCCGGTGATTTCCACTCCCACACCCTCCGAGGGGTGCATGGCTTCGAGCATCCATCCGGTCTGTGAACGAACGTTGAGCACTTTTCCGCCCGGCTCCACGAGAAAAGCCAGAGCCCGCCGCATCAGGTTGTAGTAATAACCGCGACGCCCTATCCACTCCGCGCGCTGCGCGGCAACGGCGCGTTGCGCTTCCGCCGTCTGCCTGCGTCGCACGGCGAAAGCTTCAGGGACCGCTTGATCGGGAGAAACATTCATCAAAGGGGATGCTATCAAGTGCGTTTGTCTTTCGTTGCGGCCGTGAAAAATCCGAGCGCATTCGCCGCTTGCCAACAAGCAAGGCCGAAGACCATAGCTATTTTCGAAGATAAAGACAGTCCGTGCAAATGTGCGGGAACGGTCTGCGGCAGGGAACGATGAAAGCTCAGATCCTCAGCCATTGTGCCGGAGGCGCGTTGCCTCCGCTTGGCTTGGTAGAGACGTGCGCCGCGTCCGTAGCGGTAGTGCAGATCGATGAATTTCCGAAACGTTTGTGCGTGGCGGTGTTCGATCAGTGGTTCCCCAGTCAGCCGGATCGGCCGCTTCGTCATCCGCCAGCGGTCGCAGAAATCACGGTCCTCCGCACCGGCGCGGGGAAAGGCGGTGTCGAAGCCGCCGAGCGTCAGAAATAATTCCCGACGGCAGGAGAGGTTGTTACTGGCCAGGAAGTAGGCGTTTTCTGGATCGCGGTTGAAGTAGTCGTAAACCAGATCGATGATCAGTTGGCTCGCGGACGACCAGTTGTTGTCCGGCAGCCCGTTGAAGGTCAAAGAGCCGACGAGGGCCTCGGGATGCGATGAGATTTCCCGGGTTAAGGTCGAAAGCCACGTCGGCTGCGGAAGGCAGTCGTCATCGGTGAAGGCGAGGATCTCCCCGCGCGCTTGCTGCGCGCCGAGGTTACGCGCTGCAGCGGGCCCCGCGTTGTCCTGCCGGATGATGCGCAACTCGAAAACGTCCGTGGTTGGCGATGTATCTTCGCTCACAGGCTCCGGGCTGCCGTCATCCACCACAACCACCTCGAAGCCGCACATGTCTTGCTTGGCCAGCGCGGCGAGCGTGTGGCGCAGTGATTCCCCGCGGCCATAGGTGGGTATAACGACGCTGACCTGTGGAGTGCTCATCGCGTGCGTGCTCTGGTGGTCAAGGGGGTAACTTTGCGCAGCAGTTCCTCGCGATGTCCGCGGAAGCCGCTTTGCTTCGAGGTGGCGACTTCTTCGGACTCGCGCGAACCACAGAGTTGCAGCGTGCCGAAATTGTGGACTAATGGGCGCTTCTCGCCGGACAGACTCAAAACAACATCTTCATTCGCTTTGAGAGCGGCGTTGTCGATGCCGAGAGCTTCAAGTAATGCGAAGTAACGTAGCACCTGAACGTTGGTGAAAGCATAAGCCCAGACGAGACAGTCGACCTCCTCCGGCTCGTCCGGACGGCCGAAGATGTAGCGAACGGGTCCGGTGCCAAAGTTTTCCCCGGCGATGCCGTGCGGACGTTGGGGATCGGCCAGCAGGGCCTCGAATAATAACCGGATCTGGCACGGCGTGAGGAAGGTGTCGTCGTCGATACAAAGCAGCAATTGGTCGCCGGAATCGCGGGCCAGCTCGTAACGCTTGGAGGGATAGCAACGCGCCGGTTGATCCGTGATCTGCAAGCGGGGATCGCGCTGTCGGACGAAATCGCGCATGCGCAGAGCAGGATTGTTGTTCGAAAGGATCACGCGCTGCACGAAGGGGCAGGCCAGGCAGGCGGCCACAATGGCGTTCAAGTTGGCCGCGCGGCCGTAACTCAGGAGCACGACGGTGAGCTTTTCGTCGCGGGGCCAAGCGCCGGAGCCCGCGCCCCCGAGCCTGAACCAGAGCGGAAAGAGGCGGCGCAGCACGAACATGCGCGCGCTTTCCCTCAAGCGGTTGGCCAAATTCACGGGATGCTTGTAGTCTTTTGCGCGCTTGAAAACGAACGGGAAATCCACGCCGCGGGACGTCATTCTGACCACGGCGTTCGGTCTCCCCTTTGACCGGGCGAAACTGTTTTTCCTCACTTTCGCGCAAACGGGCTATGCCGGGCGGATTGTGGTTTTCGCCGCCAACTTGGGGCGCTCCGACCGTGAACGCTACAGATGCGCGGGAGCTGAGGTCATCGACCATGGCCTGCATCTTCACCGCGTCCTGCGGCGCCCCCTGCAGATGCTTTTCTGGGGAAGAGTGCGGATGCGGAAGGATGCGGGTTCTTTCTCGCCGCCTTGGGACCGGCTGCAGCAAGCGAACGTGCTGCGTTGGTCGCTTTATCGCCGATATTTGGCGAAGCACCGCGAGGAATTCGACCGCGTGCTCATGGTGGACTTGCGCGATGTGTTTTTCCAACGGGATCCCTTCGAGGGAGTTGATCCGGATTTGCTGCGCGTCCATGCCGAGGAGGGAGACATCACCGTGCGTCAGTCCGAGTGGAATACGCTGGCGATGCGCCGCGCCTTAGGAGAGGCGG
>JBILUI010000198.1:0-3384 GCA_044371145.1 Chthoniobacterales bacterium
ACCGCGGGCCTGCGAGCTGCTCGGGGAGCCGCGTGCCGATGTTTCCCGTGCTCTGACCGGCATTCGTGATTTGGCGGCAAAACACGAGCAGGTTTTCTGCGAGGGCGCGGGCGGTTGGCTGGTTCCGTTGACCGACAAACTGACCATCGCCGACTTTGCCACGGATCTCGGATGGCCGGTCATTGTCGTAGTGCGCAACAAACTCGGAGCGCTCAATCACTCTCTCCTGACCTTGGAATCGATCCGCGCGCGCAGGCTTCCCCTAGCGGGCATCATCCTCAACGACGCCGACGGCATGGACGACGAAGCCAAGCGAACCAACCGCGCCGTCCTCGAGGAATTTTGCGGCTGTCCGATTCTTGTAGAGATTGCAAAGGGTCAACAGAAGCTGGCCGAGCCTATTTGATCACCACCACCGTGCCGACCGGCACACGCTCGAAGAAGCTCTCGGCGTCTTTTTTGTTCAGCCGGATGCAACCATGCGAAGCCGGGTAGCCCGGCAATTGGCCGGCGTGCAACCCGAAGGCGCGGCAGGAGAGTCGCAGGTAATACGGCATGGACGATCCGTAAATCGTGGACCGCCAATGACGGTGCTTGTTGGTCACGACGAATTCGCCTTTGGGGGTGGCGTATCCTTTGCGCCCGGAGGAAATCGGCACGGTATCCGCGGCCACTTCGTCGATGAGGAGTTGCGCGGTTTGCGCGCCGAGATCGACTTCAATGCGCATGCGGTCGGGCTCCGAGCCGGGCTGCACGCCGAGGAGCAGTTTGGTCACACCGGTGTGCCCCTTGTATCCGGCCAGCCAGAGCGCATTTGTTCCGTGGCGCTTTGTGCGTGCGTTGGCATTCGCCCCGCCCTGCAGCAGCATTTCCGCCATGCCGAGATATCCGAGCGTGGCGGCAACCATCAGCGGCGTGAGTCCGCTTTCGCCCGAGAGAAAATAATTCAGCACAGTCGGGCGGAAGAGTTCCGCAATGGCCGGGTCGACCGGAACGGGCATGGTGATATTCGGGTCTGCTCCCGCGGCAAGGAGTTCCCGCACACGCGTTGTGTCGTCCTGAAAAACTGCGGTGAAAAGCGCGTTTGCCGCGAGTCGCGCTTCTTCGGCGGCTTGTTCCGGTGAAACGGTCGGAGAGGGTTCTGGGGTCGGCGTCGGTGTGGCCTGCGCTTCCGCGGGTGTCTGCGTCACTTCATGCGGCGCAACAACCGGTGGTGGCGTTGCGTCGGGCGGGGCAGCGGATTCCGCGGGAGTGGCGCTCTCCTGGGCTCCGGCATGCAGCACAAAGCCAAAAATGCCAACGAGAGCGGCGCTGTTCCTCATTGGGGGAGTGGAAATAGCCTTTTCGCGCCCGCATCGCAAGCGGTGGCTGCGTTCCCTTGCTTGCCGGTCGGCGAGGGCGTTTAATGCGGTCCGATGAAATTTTTCCCCACGACCGCTACCGCCTGTCTTTTGCTCGGCGGGTGCGTCGGTATGGACACATGGGGCGTGCGTCCCCAGGGCAGCCTGCCAGCCGAAGGGCTGAGCGGAGAACAGACGCAGCAGTTGAGATCTGCGGCATCGATGGGCGAGCCCTCGCTTATCGCCACGGCCGGACGCATGGCGTGGGAGAGTCCGGAACAGGCCGCTTCGTTGGCCAACTACGCGGCGAATCTTTTTCCCGAGCGCGACCAGGAAATCCGGGCCGCGGTTCTGCGCGGCATGGCGCGCTAGCCGCTAGCGCGAGGAGTTGACGATGCCTCGCACGATGGCATCGGCGATGCGTTGGCGGTATCCGGACGAACGGATCTTGCGCGCCTCGTAGGGGCTGGTGAGGAAGCCACACTCGACGAGCGCTGCAGGTTTGGTGCTGTTGCGCAAGACGTGAAACCGTGCGCGTTTGACCCCGCGGCTGTTGGAGAAGCGCGAAAGCTCCCGCTGGATGTTGGCGGCCAGCGGGTAGGACTTGGAGTTGTAGTAATAGGTTTCCGTGCCGTAAGGGGCGGAGCGCGGCGCATAATTGTAGTGCACGCTGACGAAGACAGCATTCCACTGGCGGTTTGCAATGGCGGCACGCTGCGGCAAAGGCACGAAGTAATCCCCGCGGCGCGTCATGATGACGCGAAACCCGCGCGCCCGCAGGCCGCGCTCCACTCTTTTCGCGGTATCCAAAGCCAATTGCTTCTCCATCGTGCCGTATTGTCCGCGGGCACCCCGATCGATTCCTCCGTGCCCGGCGTCGACTACGACCGTGCCAAAGCGGCCCACGCCGTAGGGACTGGAGGCACAGCCGGTGAGCAAAACGGCGGCCGTGAGGAGCAGCAAAAAACGCGGCATCATCGAAAAGTAAAAAACGAGGCGCTGGGAGCAAGGCAAATATCCGCCGGATTGCGCGAGAGACGCTGAAAGCCCATGCTTCACGAATGCTGGCGAAACGCATTATTCCATGTCTCGACGTGACCGGCGGACGCGTGGTCAAGGGAACCAAGTTCCTTGAGCTGCGCGACGCCGGCGATCCCGTCGAGTGCGCCAAGGCCTACGATGCGCAGGGGGCAGACGAGTTGGTTTTTCTCGATATCACCGCTTCGTCCGACAACCGCGCGACCATGGTCGGTGTGGTTGAGCGGACGGCGTCCGAGTGCTTCATGCCGCTGACCGTTGGAGGTGGAATCCGCACGGTTGACGACATGAAGGTCATGCTCCGCGCCGGGGCAGACAAAGTGAGCGTGAATACTTCGGCCATCCAGCGTCCCGAGTTGGTGAGCGAGGGTGCGGAGCGTTTTGGATCGCAGTGCATTGTGGTGGCTATCGACGCGCGGCGGCGTCCGGAGGGCGGATGGACGGTTTACACGCACGGCGGACGGAATCCGACCGATCTTGAGGCAGTGGCCTGGGCCAAGAAAGTCGCGGCACTCGGCGCCGGGGAGATTTTACTCACCAGCATGGACGCGGACGGAACCAAAGAAGGCTACGATATGGACCTCGTGCGTTCGGTGAGCGAAGCGGTGAGCATTCCGGTCATCGCCAGCGGGGGCGCGGGCAAGCTTGAGCATATGGCCGATGTGCTGCAGAACGCCGGCGCGGATGCGGTGCTGGCCGCGAGCATTTTTCACTTCGGCGAATACACAGTGGGCGATGTGAAACGATTCCTCGCGCAGCGCGGCGTGCCGGTGAGGCTAAGCGAGTAGTGAAACGCGGCTCGCACGTCCTTATTTTTTTCCTGTCAGCCACTCGACCAAGAGCGCGTTGACCTTGCCGCTGCGCGCGTCGGGTTGTAGGGGGTCGATGAAGTCGTGGGGGATGTTCTCCGTTGCGGGGAACTCTTGAAGGAAGATTTCGGTGTTTGGTGAAGCCGCGCGCCATTGTTCGACGAGGCTTTTGGTGCGGGCATTGTTCACTGCGGGAT
>JBILUI010000199.1:0-3371 GCA_044371145.1 Chthoniobacterales bacterium
GCACTTGCTCCTTTTGCTGTTCGATGAAGAGCACGGCGCGGGCTCCGTAGAGCGTCTTTTCGCGACTGATTAGGAAGATGCTGAGGATCGCGCCGAGGAGAAGGCAGAGACAAACGATCCACCACTTCTCCACGATGACGTGGAGGTATTGGCGCCAATCGAACGGTTCCGAGGACTCCTGCAAGGGGTCGAAAGGGTCGGCGGGCAAAGGGTTGTTCATGATTTTTGCTTAGAACCAGCTCTCTTTGACCGTGATGACGTCGCCTGGTTGGACTTCGAGCGGGTCGGCTTTGCCGTCGGCCATGCGTTTGGCGTTGGCTTTGAGCGCCTTCACCTCGCCTGCCTCTTTGCGCTGGATGATGACGCGGCCCCGGTCGGCGATGCGGGTGAAACCTCCGGCCAATCCGATGGCTTCGAGTAGATCGATGCGTTCCCCACCCTGCAGTTCGTAACTCCCCGGGCGCGCGACCTGGCCCATGATGGTGAATTTGCGCTCGGCGAATTTTACCACGTTGAGGAAGACCTGGGGATCGACAAGGAATTGTTTGTCATATAAGCCGCGAAGCAGCTCGCGCGCGTCGCGGATGGTGAGCCCCGCCAGCTTGACCTCGCGGACGAGCGGAAGCTGGACCGTGCCGTCGCGGGCGATGGTCGCCTGGGTGGTCAGATCCGGCTCGCGGAAAATATTCAGTTCGACCACGTCCCCGATGACCAACACGTAGTCGCTCTCCCCGCTGGAGAGAGCTCCACCACCGCCGGAGGAACGGATGACAGGCGCGGGCGCGGTGGCGACCGGCGCCATGGGAGCGGCCAAAGCGGCAGGGACCGGCGTGGCGGCCGCGGCGGGCGCATCCCCGGCGGCGGATTCCTCTTGGGCCCACACCGTCGCAGGCAGGGCCAGAAGGACAAGCAGACGGAGGGCATGCCGTGCGTAAGAGTAGGCTCGCATTTTACAGAACACTTACTCTGTAGGCCGAAGGCTCAAAAAAGCAAGTTGAAACCGACTGAAGCCGTTGTCTCGGGGAAAGTTAAGGAATTTACAGGCTCCGCCTGATTCCCCGTGGAGGCGCGGATGGTGGCCACCCAAGAGGCCCAACTGTTGATGCTCCACGACAGGCTGGCGCTCGCAAAGGCGTATTCGGTCGGTTCGGCCGACTCGATGTCCGAACTAAGCGAGACCGACTCCGTCTGCTGCCACCCCCCGGAAAGTCCGACGGTCAGTTTGGAAAAAAGGATCTGCTGCAGGGAGAGCACGAAGCCGCGGTTGACTTGAAATTGGTCGATGCTGGTGATGGAAAAATTCTGGGTCTGGTAGGCTGACAAACTGATCGACGTGTTGAGTCTGGGGCGCCACGTGAGACTGAGACCGTAAGACGGCACAACATCCGCGCCTTGAAAAGAAGTGTAGGCGCGGAGACTGGTTTTTTCGGATGGATCGAACTGCAGCCCGAGCAGGTAGACAGGCCGCACGCCGGTGTATTGCGAGTCAACGTCGACGATATTCTCATCGACCGTGTAGCTCGCACCGAGACCGCCCACGATAAGGATCTTGGCCGTGAGATTGTGCGCGACGACGGCGAGAACCTGCGCGTATTGGCGCGCCTGCACTTCGTTTTCCGGCTGAATGGGCTCCGGCGTCGGAGCCGGCGTGGGTGTGGGCGATGCTCCCGGAACCACCGGGGCAGGAGCGGGTGTGGGCGCCGGCGCGGGGACGCTCACCGCGTCTTCCACGATCTGGGAGGTCAACCGCCCCGCCTCGCAGCGGATGCCCGCCGTGGTTTTCCCGGTGGCCAGCCAGTCGATGTAGGCTCCGGCGCGGATACCGGTAAGGTCGCTGCCGTCTTGGTTTTCCTCCTCGTAGCGTGTGATTTGCGCGTTGTATCCTGCATAGGCGCCGGCAGTGAGGAAATCGTTGATCAGGTAGTCGTAGCTGAGCGTGGTGTTGCCTACGAAGGTCGTGGTGAATCCGTTCGCCTGGATGTTCTCGCCATTTCCGTAGGACGCCTGCCCGCTGAATTGCGCCGAGTGCCGGTTGCCAGCATGGCCCATTCCGAAGGCCGCCGTGTTGTTGAAGGGATTGCGGGAGTCGCCCGTGCCGTTGGCCGAATAGTCCGGGTTGAGAAAGTATGTGTAGGCGCCTCCGTAGCGCGCGGCGAGCGACCACGGTCCGGCCTCGCGCGCGTATTCCAGGCCGAGCGAAGGCGCGATGTAGAAGCTCTGGTTATTCTGCAGGCTGGTGGTGTCCTGACCATCCGCATTGCGGTCGGAGTAATCCCAACCGAAGGACAGCCCGGGCCGGAAGCGCAGCGAGCCGATGTGCAGTCCTTCGCGCAATTTGGTGGCGAAATCGCTGACCGGCCGGACCCCCTCGCCGGCCGGAGCCAGCGCGATCGCACCAGCCTCGTCGACCTGCGGTCCGGTCCAGCGGGTGCGGAAAGCGGAATCGCTCACGGTGACGACCGGCGTGAACACATTCTGCTGGGCTGCGGCCTCGGGAACCGCGCAAGGAAAGAGCACCGCGCAGACCACCGCGGGCAAGGCGGCAGACCAAAGGCGTCGCATGGTAGGCGCGAGGTTCATAGAAGCGCGGGCTTTACTGCCCTATTTTCGCTTCGTTGGCGAGGCGGGAGGCGGCCTTCCAGGCAGAAGGCCAGTCCTCCTGCGAGGCGTAATAGGATAAGGCCGCGGCCAGGGCGTCCGTGTCGGCCTTGGGCGCGACCACCGCATCATTGGCCAAACGCCGTGCCGCCACCGTGTTGCCTTGGGCAATAAGAGCCGCCATCTCGCCCCGCAAACCCGCGTCGCCATCGCGCGGCGCATCCGACGAAATACCGCACGAAGACGCAACACGGCGGACAGCGCGGGGCAAGTCGCCTTGGGCGGCGTAGTAGCGCGCCAGCACGGGCCAATATTCGCCTTTGGCCGACACCGCTTCGCGCTCCTCCATGAATGCAACCGCCCGCTGCGCCTCCGGCAACGCGATCCACCGCGAAAGCACTTGTTGGCGCTGCTTGGGCGAAAGCGCATCGAGGAACTGCTGTTCGCTTTGCATGTCGCGGAGTTTTGCGTCCACCGCCTCGGGACCTGCAGCGGTGATCCAATACGCCAAAAGTGTTGGTTGGCCTTCCAGTTCGACAGCCAACTGAAGCTGCCATTCCGGGTCGTCCTTGAACGCCGCGACGGCCCGCGATGTGTATCCTGCGGCGGACGAATGAGCTCCGCGCCGCTCCTTCTCGTCGAGTATGGCGGCGCGTTTGATCGCCTCCACCCACGCCTCCATCGCCCAACCCGGATTAATGTCCTGCAAAATCACGGCCTGCTCGGCTGGCACCGCAGGCAACACTGGCTCGACCGCCCGACCAGCTCGAACC
>JBILUI010000200.1:0-3354 GCA_044371145.1 Chthoniobacterales bacterium
TCGGTCCCGCCACGGCGTCCGGCAGCTGCGTTTCCCTGCACTGGAGACGGAAACGCAGCGCTTGGCCGGCTCGCTCGACGACACGGCGCTTCTGCGCGTTCTTGACGGCGCGGCCCTCCTCCGCGTTTTGTTGGACCGCAACGTGAAGGAAGACATCGCCCTTGAGGCGGGCTGCCTCGCATTGGCCAAACCATGAGCAAACGTATCGTCCTGAAATTCGGCACCGGGGTCCTCACCACCGATGCCAGCGGTCTGCAGTTGGATCGCGGGCAATTCGCGCGCCTCGCCGGGGAAATTTCCGCGCTGGTCGACACGGGACATGCCGTCATCGTGATCTCCAGCGCCGCGGTGGCCGCCGGGGTGGCCGCGCTCGGACGCAAAGAGCGTCCCGCGTCGCTGCCCGCCAAACAGGCCTGCGCCGCGGTCGGCCAATCGCAGCTCATGCGCGCTTACGAGGAAGCATTCGCTCCGCACAAACTTGTCGCCGCGCAATTGCTGCTTTCGCACGACGACATCGACAGCCGCCAGCGCCGCGCTAACGCGGAGAACACCCTGCGCGAATTGCTCTCCTACCCCCGCGTCGTCCCGGTGATCAATGAAAACGACTCGGTGGCAGTCGAAGAGCTGGGATTCGGCGACAATGACCAACTCGGGGCCGAGGTGGCCTCGCTGCTCCATGCGGATCTCTACCTCATCCTGACCCGCAGTGACGGACTCCACGCCAACGGCCGCCGCGAAAGCATCGTGACGGACCTCGCCGCGGCGCGCTCGCACGTTACAGGGGAAAAAGGCGCTCACAGCACCGGGGGCATGGGCAGCAAACTCGAGGCGGTCGGATTCGCCACGAGCGCGGGCATCGAGACATGGATTCTCGACGGAATGCAACCGGGCCGCATCGCCGCGGCGCTGACCGGCGAAGACACGGGAACACGCTTCCCGGCGAAGCGATGATCCGCCGTATTGCCGCGATCGCCGCTGTCACGTGGACGGAGCTCGTCCGCCTCAAGGTCTTTTACTTCATCATCATTTTTGCCCTGCTGGTCATAGGAAACTCGTTCTTCCTCGCGCGCTTCAGCTTCGAGGAGGAATTCCAGATGCTCAAAGATATCGCCCTCGGCGCGATGAGCATTTTCAGCGCACTGCTCGCCATCCTCGCGTCGGCCACCCTGCTGCCCAAAGACCTCGAAGACCGCACGATTTACACCATTTTGGCCAAGCCCGTGTCGCGTTTCGAATATCTCCTCGGCAAGTTGGCCGGTGTCTTCCTGCTGCTCGCGCTGGCCGTCATTCTCATGGGCGCGGTTTTTGCCGCGGTCCTCGTCTTGCGCACACAGATTGTCCTGCAAGCCACGGCCGCGGAAATGTCGGCATTGCCCGCGCCCGAGCTTGCCGCCGCGCTGCAAAAAGTGCGCGCGGCCGGTTACGATCCGGCGCTGCTCGCGGGCGGCTTGATCATCTTGGTCAAAGCGTGGCTGCTCGCCGCAATGACTGTTTTCATCTCGACGTTCGCCACCTCGGCCATCTTCACCACAATCACGGCGTTCGCCGCTTATTTCATCGGGCATCTCCAAGCCACGGCGCGGGATTATTGGATGGCGGGAGGCGATCTCGGTCCCGCGGCCAAAATGGTCCTCGCGCTTGTCGCCATCATTTTTCCCGATTTGCAGGCCTTCAATCTGGTCGATGGCATCGTCACCGGCACGCCTGTCACCGCCGCGTTGCTACTCAGGACGCTGGCGCTGGGCTTCGGCTACATCGCGGTCTACACCGTGCTGGCCGCCGCGGTCTTCCAGACGAGGGAGCTTTGACCATGCGTCGCGCCGCGACACTCGGCATCGTCGCCGCCGGTCTGGTCGGATTCGGACTTTTGCGGCTGCCCGTCGAGCGCTCCCTCGAGGCCGCGCAACGCGATGCCTACCTGCGACCGGGGGCGCCGATCATCGGATTGCGCGACCAACTCGGACAACTCTCCTACGCTGCTGCTTTGAGCGGATTTCGTTCGCTCGTCGCGGCATTTCTCTGGATCGAGGCACACACTGCTTGGGAGCAAACGGCTTGGGGAAAAATGGCGGGACTTTTCCGCACAGTGACCTCGCTGCAGCCTCGGTCGCTCGCCTACTGGGACTTGTCTTCTTGGCATATGGCCTGGAACGCCGCGATTGCCGCGCGGCAAAATCCAAAGGAGCCGAGCGAATTCCTCCGTCGCCGCGCCGAGCGCGAATACCAGCAACTCGGCAGGGAATTCCTCGAGCAGGGCATCGCCAACAATCCGGATCGCTACATCCTGCACGAGCGCATGGGAATTCTTTTGCGCGACAAATTCGATGACCATGCCGGCGCAGCGGAAGCGTTCGGCAAGGCGGCGGAGATGAAAGAAGCCCCGCCCTACGTCAAACGCCTCGCCGCGTACGAACTTGCTTCAGTCGAGGGACGCGAGCAGGAGGCCTATGAAAAACTGAAAGAGATCTACGATCTGGGTGAAGACGAGCGCAAACCGCGCGTCCTCACCCTCCTGCACGAGCTGGAGTTAAAGCTCGGCATCCCGGCCGCGGAACGCCGCGTGCCCGTCGCGCCGGAATAAGACCGGACCCGTGAAACTCGGGATTGTTCAAGTGGATCGCGCCGTCCCGGCGCGATTTTTACGCACACGATTGCGATGGGGACATAGCGATCCAACCACCGATCCGAGTCTGAGACCATCGGAGAGATGCTACAGATCCCCGGTTTGGCCTTGCTTGCCAGCCTGCCCGCGGGAATCTTCCCCGCCAGTCCGATGACCAAACCATTCAGTCTTTTCCTCGCTCTGCGTTACCTCAAACCGAAGCGCACGTTCCTCAGCCTCATCACGGTCATCTCCATTCTCGGGGTCACTTTGGGGATCATGGTTCTCATTCTCGTCATCTCGGTCATGACCGGGTTCGAGCAGGAACTCCGCCGCAAGGTGCTCGGCTTCGATGCGCACCTTGTCGTGGGCGGCGAGACGATCATTTACGACTGGCCCAACCGGACGCAGTCCGTGGCCTCCGTGCCGGGCGTGACCGGAGCGGCGCCTTTCGTGCAGGGGCCGGTCCTCGCCGAGTTCATGGGACGCCGCCTCGCGCCGAAAATCCGCGGGATCGATGCCGAGGCGGAAAGCAAAGTCACCACGCTCAAGGACTTCATGGTGGCCGGCGAACTGAAACTGGAAGGCAACGAGACAGTCATCGGATCCGCCCTCGCCTCGATCCTCGGCTGCGGTGTGGGCGATACCATCACTGTCTACTCACCGGGGAACCTCGAGCAGATCGTCGACGAGATAAACCAACTGGAGCAGGGCGCGGACAAAAAGAAAACAGCAGGCCAACTGCGTGAGAT
>JBILUI010000213.1:0-2897 GCA_044371145.1 Chthoniobacterales bacterium
AGAGAGGTCCACTTAGCCGGGTTCTGGGGGACGACAACATTTGTCCCGCTCATCGCGCCGGACTTCGATAAGCCGCGCGGCAAGACCAGCAGCTTGGGATCCGACGCCGCCCGCGGATCCGTGACGGCCTCAAACCAGTCCGCGTTTCGGCCTACGACCTTGGCGATGGAGTTGTCGTTCCAAAAGACCCTCGTGCAAGCGTGCCCGATCGGGCCCGAAAACATCAGCGCGGCACAAACGCAAAGCGCCAGAAGAGCGCGGAAGCGGGCGGAAGAAACACGCGAAGGAGGCGTCATGATTGGGTCGAAATTCTGCCCGCATCAGCAGCGCGGGGAGCAGTAAAGGTGAAAGCTACAAAGTTTCTCTCGCGTTGCAACCCGAGGCTCGTGGCGGAGGCTCACACAGAGTGATCCCAGTCCTTATCAAGGATTGTTTCTCGCCTCCTTCTGCCAGCAGCTGGATGGATCAGCGGCCCCGCGTTACAGACAACAACCTTGGCGAAGCCCTCAGCCTTTGCCATGCAGGCCCCAATTCACATCTTCTTGGATCATCGATTTGGTCAACTCGTCTTCGGCCAGCATGGCCGCGATTTCTTCGGGAGAATAAAGACGCGTCGGCGGAAGTTCCCCTTCAGTCTTGCGCAATGACACCAAAAGCTTTGCCAGCAATTGCTCTTTCTCTTCCAAAGAAAGCGTCTCAATGGCCTTTTTGATTTCCGCCAGCGTGGTCATAGGCGAAGCATAAACCTACGGAGTCCCTGTCTACAAAGATTGATTGCTCTTTGAAAGCCCGTCACCCGGCGAAAGGATTGATGATTTGTAATCCGTCAATCCCACGAAAATCTTGCTCGTTGCGCGTGACGAGCTCGCTTCCGGTTTCGAGAGCCGTGGCGGCGATGATAGCGTCGCCGAGTTTGAGTCTGCGAACGCGGCGCAGGGCGGCCGCCTTGCGCAGCACGCTTACGCTGACTGGCTGCATCGCCAATTGTGCGAACATGGCTTCGAACAAATGCTCATCCTCGGTGGTAATACCTCTATAGCCCAAGACCTCGGTCAAACTGATCGCCGAATACATCGTTCCTGGCGTCTCAAGCCACTCGTCGAGAAATTCGTTTCCGGGTTGGCTGGCGTAAATCAGAATGTTGCTGTCCAGCAAACGAGCCATGCTTTAGTTCCGGCCTGGGAGAGACACGTCTTCCCTTTCCTCACGCTGCCATGCCACCGGATCGCTGATCGCACGAAAAGGATTCCGGGCACGGATTTGGCGCATGACAGCGCGCAAGCCGCCCTTCGCCTGCGGGGCAGGCTTCGTCGCTTCCAGCTTGGCTTCGATCCGGATGCGGGTTCCGTGCAGATCCGGCGGCAACGGCAGGTGCAAAGTGCCATCAGGGTCGGCATCAAGAACAGCGGTGATCGTGCTCACGGGGCCAAGAATAACCCACGGCACCAGCCGCCGCAAACCGGATTCCGCCCTCTGTCCACTGCCAACTGTCCACTGACCACTGACGTCTCTTATCTCTTGGTCTCCGGTCTTTTGGTCGTTCCCACGTTGATCTCGCCCGCCGGCGATCCCGCTGCGCGGCTGGCGCTCCGCGCCAGTCTGTCTCGCTCCGCTCGGCTCCTACTTTTCCACCTTTCACAGCGCCCTTCGGGCGCTATGACGCACTATGCGTTTGAGGTTCGGGTTCGTTTGGTGTATTAGTATACCCAGCATCAAGAACGTCCTGCCGTAAAAGGCGGGGCTGCCAACCGAGGAGGAGAACCCACGGTGGCTTGGTGCGGGAGAGCGAGTCTCTTCCGTGCCAATGCGCTGGTCGATCGGATCGACCGGAAAGCAAAATCTCCCTTGGTGCGTTTAAGGAAACGCACAAATGAACAAAACGACATCCGCCGCGCTCGCGGCGTTGCCCGAAGGCTGCGCGCTCTCCCTGCGCACGCACACCGCCAACCCCAACCACCACCTCTGGTGGAATAATGGCACATGGTGGCTCCACGCCACCGTGCACCGTCCCGACTACACCAAGCAGCGCCTGCGTCTGCCGCTGGAAACGAAAAACGTGGGCCTCGCACGATCGCAGCGCGACGCCGTGCTCGGCAGATGGAGCAGCGCGCTCCGGAAGGAGGCCGCGTGAACTATTTGAAGATTTTCTCGGCGAGCTCCTCGCGCGTCATCCCGAGATGCGCGGCCACATCCGAGAGTATTCCAGAGAGAGTCCCCACACGGAGCGGGCTGTGTTTCGGCACAGTTACGTGGTGCTCGCCATTGACCGAGGTCGTCAACCGCATGTGGCTGCCAGTTTGGCGCGTGAGTTCGTACCCGCAGATACGTAGGACCTTGACCAAATCATCGCCGTCCAAGTCTCGCGGCAATCTCATGGGAACGAACGTCTCAGGCTGCGAGGATTTCTTCCTTCACGATGTGCAGACGCACCACGCGCGGAGCCTTGCCCGGCTCGAAGTGGCACTGCACCGCATCGGCGACCTGCTTGCGAAGATCGTCCATGGAGTCCGCCTCGGTGAAGATCGCCTCTCCGAGGGCCCGGGCCGTAAATCCGCCCTCCGGCGCTTCTTCGACCATGAAGATCAGTTCACTCATGACGGAACGATAAACGAATTGGCAGATTCCCGCAAACCGGATTCCGCCTCCAACTCACCGCTCCACCCTTTTGGAAAGGAGGTGGCATGAATCTTCGGTGTGCCTTTCGCGAAGTCCGGTTTGCGCCGATGTCAGTCGGCGCAAACCAATCCTCCGACATCTTCTTCAATCCGTGGCTAAAACCTCTGCACAAACCGGATTCCGCCTCCGGCTCCATGCCCCATGCTCTCTGCTCCATGCTCTTGGCTCCACGCTCAACGGAAGGAAGCCGCGTGATCGCTTCGACTTACACCGTTAGCGGC
>JBILUI010000003.1:0-42470 GCA_044371145.1 Chthoniobacterales bacterium
CGTGCTGGTCGGCGCGCTCAACCATTGGCACGGGCTCGATCGCATCGTCGTGGTGGACGAACTGGGCAACGGCGAGAAATGGCGCAATCTTTCGCCACTCGCTTTCGAAGATTACGTCGAAGCGGGTGATTTTTACGGAAAGCTCGAGCAAAAAGCCTCGGCTTTCGGCAATTTCACGCATGTTTTCCATCTCGGTGCGTGTTCTTCCACTACGGAGCGTGATGCGGCTTACCTGACGCGCAACAATTACGGTTGCACGCGCCAACTCGCCGAGTGGGCGCTGAAGCGCGGTTCGCGTTTTGTGTATGCCTCCTCGGCTGCGACCTACGGTGATGGTGCGGCGGGAATGGACGACTTGTCCGACGATCTTGCCGCCTGGCGTCCGCTCAATGCCTACGGTTGGTCCAAGCAAGTTTTTGACCTGCATGCGCAGCGCGAGGGGTATCTGCAGCGCGTCGTCGGTCTGAAATATTTCAACATTTTTGGTCCGAACGAAGAGCACAAAGGCGACATGCGCAGCGTGGTGAGCAAAGCTTGGAGGCAGATCGAAGAGACCGGGCAGGTGAAACTCTTCAAGAGCTACCATCCGGATTATCCGGACGGCGGACAAAAGCGCGATTTCCTTTACGTCAAAGACGCCGTGGCCATGACGTTGCATCTGGCCAGCAGCCGGAAAGCGGGAGGCCTCTTCAATATCGGATCGGGCGAGGCGAACACGTGGTTGGAATTGGTCCACCCCATTTTCGAAGCTCTGGGACGCGAACCCCGCATCGAGTTCGTCGAGATGCCCGAGGCGCTGCGGTCGCAATACCAATACTTCACCCGGGCGGATGTCACCAAGCTGCTCTCGACGGGCTACCGGTCGGGGGTGACCAACTTGCGCGAGGCGGTGATGGACTACGTCTCGCATTACTTGGTGCCGCGCAAGCACTTCGGGGACGGCGCCGGGGACTGATCCCAGATTCCCGGTGGTTTGACAGCCCTAGGTTCCAAGGGTAAATTGGAAGGTTCGTATCCTTATGATTACGCGCCATTTCCTTCTGATTTTTTGTGTTTCAGCTTTCGGTCTCTGTGGCGCGTTTACCGCGAGTCAGGTCAACATTGGCGACGACGACGCCGAGCAAGGTATCTACAATGCGGCTTGGCGGGACGGCACGGGCGGTGACAACGGATTTTTCCCTTGGAAAATCGTGACCAAAACGGACGGCGAGGGGAGTTTCGCCGGGAACTACTTGGCCAAGAAATCGGAGAAGCCCGAGGTCGCCCCGATCGCGACGGACCGCGCCTTCGCGCTCTTTGCCAATGGCAAGTCCTACGAGGAGGTCGTCGCCTTCCGCGGTGTGTCGGTGCCGCTCGAGGCGGGAGACAATTTCTCCTTCGATATCGCCCACGGTCCGTTTGTCGCCAAGAGCGATCAGGATGCAGCGACACCTTCAGAAGTTGGTGTGACTTATCGCACGGGCAACGCAAATGAAGCCATCGGCGACTGGGCGACCGGTGCGCGTTTGAAGTTCTTCGCTCGCGAGGGATCGCCCAACTACTTCATCGGCGACGCGGAAAAGGAGTTCGACACAGGCATTCCCATCACGACTGAGGTCGTGGCTCTTACGTTGACAATAGTGGACAAAGACACTTACGACCTCGAGGTGATCAACCTCAAAGACCAATCGGTCAAACTTTTCGAAAAACGGAAATTCGGCGGCGAGGGCGGCGGCTCGATCAACAGCGTGGCCTTCTTTAATCGCAACGCCGAGACCCACGACTTTTGCTTCAACAACTTCCAACTCATGCGCAACGCGCCATGAGTTCTGCCGTTTAGCTTGGCAAACTCTCTCCCCCCATGCGCCACCCGCTCCTCCCTGCCACCCTGCTTCTCGCAGGGCTTCTCTCCGTTTTTTCCGCCCCGCAAGCCGCCGCCAACGGCAACGTCTACGTCTCGCGCTTCTGGCATAACCACCAACCGCTTTACTGGCCGGAGTGGAACAGCAATGGAAACCAAACCCAGCGCGGTCAATATGCTTGGGACTCGATTGTGCTCAAGCCGGGTCAAAATTACGGCGGTCTCAGCCCCAAGCAGCACCCGGAAAACAACCTTACCGAGATCTTCAGCATCCAAGATCGCGTCAACTCCTACCAAAGCGGCCCTCGTAATTCTTTGGCTAGCTTCAATAGCGCCGGCGGATTCGCCATCAGCTATTCCGGATCGCTTATCGACAACGTGCGGCAACTCGGCTCGGTCGGCCAATATGGCTATGGCAACGGATGGAACAACGGATACAAGGAGGCGCGCGGATGGAAAACGCCGGCTGGCTCGACGCGCATGGATCTTGTCGGGTTCACCTACCATCACTCCCTTGCCCCGCTCCTGCCGAAATCTGTTTTCCGCAAAGAGCTGCAGATTTTCAAACAGGCTTGGTGGAAAGCTTGGGGCGGAAACAGCGACCTGAGTGATCACTCGAAAGGTTTCTTCCCGACCGAAATGGGCTACTCGCGCCACCTCATCGATGTGCTGGTTGAGGAAAAATACGAATGGGTCATCGTGGCCAGTCACCACATCAGCCGCACGTGCCCGACCTACAACACAAAGGCGAACCCGGAAGGCTCCTACAATATTTTCTCCAGTCCGCCGAACAAAGCGGACCAACTCGGACCTTCGCCCACCGACGGCTGGTGGTATAGCGAGCCGAATCCGGGCAATGCGGCGTGGAACGTCTCACCCTTCGCCTACCAACTTCACCGGGTGAAATACGTGAACCCGGAAACGGGGGCGGAGAAAACCATGATTGCCGTGCCCTCTGATGACGTTCTTTCTTACCGCTACGGCTATGCCAACGAGGGTATCGGCAAAATCGGACAATTCATCTCTCCTTTCGCCACCGACCCGGCGCGTCCGGTCATTGTCATGCCTTCAACCGACGGAGACAATGCGTGGGGCGGCGGATCAAGTTCGTGGAGCGAAGCCACGCCGCAATTGTTCAATGGTGCGGCCAGCGCCGGCTACAAGCCGTCAACGCCGCAGGATTTTGTCAACGCCCACGGCGCGAGCGCGCCGATGACGCACATCGAGGATGGCGCGTGGATTTTTCCCGAGATGTGTTACGGCTCGCCGAACTTCATGAAGTGGATCGAGCCGCCGGTGGCCACGGTGGCCAACCGCGGTGTTACGACGGTGCCCGGAACGCAGATCGACATGGAGACGCCAGGCTTTGCGCTGAAATTCTACAGCTACGCACCGCTCATGGCCGGTGCCAACTGGGTGGAGACGGCCGAGCAGATCCTGCGCGACGAGGGTGGTTCTGTGGAGGCATGGAAAATCCAGGCGCCCTACGATTGGAACGGTGCGTGGACTTCGCCCAACGACGTCGAGCTCGCCTGGCACATCTATCTCAAAGGCCTCGATTCGGGATTCAACTACTACGGCGGTCTCGGCAACGACGACGAGATGAAGCCCGGTCTGGCCGCGCGTCGCGCGGTGGAAAAATTGACGCCTTGGATGACGACAGCGCGGCGCAACAACGATCGCACCGGCCCGACGGTCCTCAAGCCGCAGCGGTTTCCCTACAATCCGGGTTGGTATACGTTCGGCTGGTTTAACCAGCAGCCGCAGATTCCCAACAACGTGTTCCTCAAGCGGATGAACTCCGAGTTCTACATTTGGACGCATGCTTACGATCTGAACGGCATTCCCGCCGACAACGTGAAACTGAAGATCCGCATCGATGCGGACGGGACCAATCCGCTCAACAGCAACCAGAACGAAACATATGCCGGAGGCGCCGAGGTCGGCCAGTGGGTGACCATCACCATGAACAAGCGCGAGTTGCCCAAAACGCGCGAAGCCCTCAACGCGGCGGCAGCCAACAGCCAGATCGATTACTTCCTGCCGGTCCAAGCCGACGCCGTGGCGGACTACTACTTCGCCAAAATCACCAACGACAATCTGTCGAACTTCCGCAACAAGCTCCTCGACTACTACATCGAGGCGACCGACTCGAAGGGTAACGTCAGCAAGTCGGACATCCAACATGTCTGGGTGGACGATTACAGCGCTCAAACCAACGGTGGAGGTGGCGGAGGAGGAGGTGGCGGCGGAACGAGCAGTGCCGTTACGTTAAGTCCGACCAATCCGGTGGCAGGGCAACCGGTCACCGTGACCTACAACCCCGCAGGCCGGAATCTCGCTTCAGCCAGCGCGGTGAATCTCCACCACGGCTACAATCAGAACGTCGCAGCCAATTGGACGCCGCTCCCCGGAGTAGCCATGAGCCGGACCAACACCACCAATTGGACCTACACTTACACCCTCCCGTCAAACGCAACGACGATTGCTCTGGTCTTCAATGCCGCCGGCAACACGTGGGACAACAACGGTGGTGGCAACTGGAACTTCAACGTCACGACGAATCCGATCACGCAGGCTCCCGATGTTCCGACCGGCCTTGCCGCCGTGGCGACGAACAGCACCACCGTTTCGGTTTCGTGGACTAACTCCGCCCGTGCGGCTTCTTACAAACTTTTTCGCGATGATGTTCAGATTGCCTCGCCGACCGACACGGTCTATGTCGATACAGGCCGCGCGCCGGAGACCGCCTACTCCTACAAAGTGCGCGCGGTGAACGCGATTGGCGATTCGGCCGACACCACTCCGGTTTCCGTGACCACGCCGTTCGCCGCGCTGGGCGGCACGGAAATTCTCGTTCTCGATCCGGCCGGCACTCCGACCGTCTCGAGCAACACCTACATCTTCAAGGGGCGCGCCGGCTCCTCTTTGACCAACGGTCTCACTTGGACCAATCCGGCCAATGGCACCGGCGGCACCATTCCTTTCCCCGGCGGCAATGTGGCCAACGGCTGGAACTGGACCAATCAGATCGATTTGGCCGACGGCACGAACAACGTGCAGTTCAGCGGTGTTTTTCCGACCAATGCCACGTCCACCTACACGGACTCTGCAGCCGCTTACAACAACTGGACCCAAGGGTCCGGAGCAGGCGCGGGTTTCGGCGAATGGTTTTTCAACAACTCGGCCTCCAACTCCAGCGGCTTCATTGCCAACACGAACAACAACGATAACGCCAATATGAATGTCGGCGCGTCCAAAGGTTTCGGTCTCTATGCTAATGCGGCCGGCGTTGCCAAGGCGTCCCGCGCGTTCGTCACGCCGATGAAATCCGGAGACAGCCTCAGTGTTCGCTTGGACAATAACTGGATCACCACGGGCAAGGATGTTGGCTTCGAGTTGCGCGATCCGAACGGCGGGGTCCGTTTCAAATTATATTTCGTGGGCGGTGAGAACACCTACCGCATCACCGATGCGACGACAGGCCGCGATTCGGGTCTCGCCTACACCGGAACAGGCTTGAGTCTCAAGCTGACCCAGACCGACTCCAACACCTACAGTCTCGAGACCGGATCAAGCGTGATCACGGGAACGCTGGGCGCCGGCACTGCGATCTCTTGGCTCGAGTTTTTCAACAACGGGGCAGGCCCCAACTCGGATTACAATTTTTACTTCGGCGAAATGTCCCACACCATTGCCGGAACGGGCAGCGGCACGGCCACGACTACTGCACTCGTGACCAGGACTTCCGGGGGCGTAACTGACGGCATTCCGGATTCGTGGTGGTCGCAATACGGCATCACCGGTGGAGATCGCGTCGCATCCAACGACCCGGACGGCGACGGGTTCACCAACGCACAGGAATACTCGCTGGGCACCGATCCGACCGATCGCGCGTCGGTCTTCCGCATTATCTCCGTGAACAACAGCGGCGGAACCAGCACCGTCGCCTGGTCCTCCGTGGTCGACAGAAAATACCGCCTGCAAGCAAAGGCCAACCTTTCCGATAGCTGGGCGGATGTCGGAACCGAGGTTACCGCGACAGGCGCCTCTTCTTCTGCCACGCATTCGGCCTCAAGCCAGCACTTCTACAGAGTGCGCTTGGTTACGCCTTAGAACTGAGTAAGTCGTCTCAACAAAAATCAGCCGGTCCAGCTTGTAGGAGGCGGCCTTACGGGTATCTTGTCACTACTCATGTTCTCCCCCGTTCTGAGATTTCTTGTGGCACTCGGCGTGTCTTCCGCCGCACTCCTCCTTTGCGCGCCTGCCCGAGCGCAAAATCCGATCCATGTGACCTATCTGTGGCACATGCATCAGCCGATTTATTATCCGTATGAATCGGTCAATCAGACCGACAACGCAGGCCTCTTCAATTTCAGCGTGCGCGGGGTGCACGATGCGCGAACCGGTGCTTACGGTGAATGGCCGAAGAATGCGGTGCAGCAGGGAACGAACATCCCGAACTCCGGTGTGCAGGTGAGTTTCTCCGGATCGCTCATGGAAAACATGGACGGCCTCTACGGCCAGGGTTGGCGAAATCATTACCGCTGGGGACGCAACGGGCTTCGCACCGCGCGGAACAATCCGCGACTCGATCTTGTCGGCATCGCCTACCATCACTCGCTCATGCCGCTCACGACAAAAGAAGCGATGCGCATGCAGGTGCGTTTGCATAAAGAGGCCTACAAGGATGTATGGGACACGGGTGGGAGTTACTCCAAAGGATTTTGGCCGCCGGAGTGCGCGTTCGACGTCAACATGATCCCCGCCTTGGCCGACGAGGGAATCCAGTGGGTTATCGTCGACAACGGCCACTTCGACCGCGCATGCCAAGGCTACCCATGGGCCCCGGCCTCGAGCATCCGTCCGAACAAAGCCGATCAACTCAATCCCGATCCCGCAACGCTCGGCAGCCAATGGGTGCAGCTCAACAATGTCTGGGCGCCGACCAAGGTCTCCGCGCCTTGGGGTTATCAGCCGCGCTACGTGCAATACATCGATCCCAACAGCAATCCGGCCGATCCGACCGTGAAAAAAATCATCGCCGTCCCAGCCGGACGCTACGAGGGCAACGAGAACGGACGCGGTGGCTACGGTGCTTTCAAGCCGGAGAACGTCTGGAGCACGCACATCGCGCGCAACAACGACCCGCAGCGGCCGATGCTTCTCCTCTGCCACAGCGATGGCGACAACTTCGGCATGCTCAATGCCGACGCTTACAACGGCCAGCACGGCAACTTCCTCAGTATGGTTCGGAGCAATCCGAATTTCGAGCACACCTCAGTTCAGGATTATCTCGAACTCTATCCCGTGCCGGCCAACGACGTCATCCATGTCGAGCCGGGTTCATGGGTCGGAATCGACGGTGGAACGCCCTACTATGACAAATGGCGCGAGGACAATGCGCGCAGCGGCGAGCACCCCGACCTCTGGTCGTGGTCCGTCCTTGTCGCTGCGGCCAACCGCGTCATTCACGCCGACAACCTCGAGAACAACTACACGATGAACGATGTCCGCTGGGGGATCGGAAACGACACGGCCAAAGCCTGGCGCTTCTATCTGCAAGCCGAGACCTCGTGTCACTGGTATTGGGATTTCGACCGGGCCAACCCTTGGGACGGCAATGCCACGCGCGGGGCGAACTTGGCCGTTGCCGAAGCAAACAAGGTGATCAATCGCAGTTCGGGAACCGATCGCGTCGGACCGACCATATGGCCGCCGCAGCGCGATATCTACAACCCGGGCGGCAAACATTTCAACGAAGCAACGAACCAACCCTCGAATTTCAACGTCTTCACCTTTGTCGATGATGTGAGCGGATTGCAGAGCGTGAAGCTCTACTGGCGCACGGACAATGACGGTGAGAATCCGATCAACGAATACGACAACGAACTCTATGCGGCCAACCCCGCCAAGAATAGCGCATGGAACATCGTCGACATGACTGGCGACTGGTATCCAGCGGTCAAGGGGCCGCAGGTTCCCGAACCCGCCAACCGGGCCATGCGCTATCGCGCGCCGGTCAACGGACAAACCAATGCGCTGATCGACTACTTCGTCGAAGCGATCGACACAAAGGGCAACCCCTCCCGCAGCGACATCGATCAAGTTTGGGTCGGCGCCAGCAGTGATGGTGGCGGCGGAGGTGGCGGTGGCACGGGTGGTCCGGTTACCGTTTCTCCGGCTCCGCCGGTTGCGGGCCAGCCGGTCACTGTGACCTATGATCCGACCGGAAGAGGTTTGGCGTCCGCGACATCTGTGAATATCCACCACGGATTCAATGGCTCTAATTGGACGGCGCTGCCCGGTGTGGCCATGACGAAAACCGGATCGAATTGGACCTACACCTACAACGTGGCGACCAACGCGACGACGATCGCCATGGTGTTCAACGCCGTAAATACCGGAAGCACAAATTGGGACAACAACAATAACGCCAACTGGAGTTTCAGCGTCACGAACCAGCCGCCGACCGATCCTCCTCCCACGCCGACCGGTCTGGCTGCGACGAACACAACGAGCACTTCGACCACGCTCTCGTGGAATCCTGCCATAACCGCCTCGGGTTACGTGCTGTTCCGCAACGGCACACAAGTGGCCACGCCGGTCGGGACCAACCACACGGACACCGGGCTCTCTCCCGAAACGACCTACACCTATACGGTGCGCGCCACCAACAGCGCGGGCCAATCGGGACTATCCGGTGGCGTCAATGTGACCACGGCATTCATTCCGCTCACCGCCAACCAGATTGTTGTGTTGAATCCGCCAACGCCCACGCAAGTTGCTGGAGGTTCCTTCTATTTTCGAGGCCGCGCGGGCTCGGCTTTCTCGAGCGGTTTGACCTGGACCAATCCTCTCAGCGGCGGCAGCGGTGTGCTCGCATTCCCCGGCGGCAATCCGACCAATGGATGGGAGTGGAATGAAACGATCAGCTTGGGTGAGGGGAGCAATGCGGTCACCTTTTCCGGTTCGGTTGCCGTGACCAACACCAACTCGCTCTCAGATTCGCCGATGAGCTACACCAACTGGGTGCCCGAACAAGGCCAAGGCAGCGGTTTCGGTGTTTGGTATTTCAATCACTCGTCAAACAATGCCGGCGCATTTCTCGCGACCAATGCGACGAACATGAACCTCGGAACCGGCGTTACCAAAGGATTCGGCCTTTGGGCCAACAATGGCGGACGCGCCGCGGTGTCGCGCTCCTTAAACACCTCAATGAAGTCGGGAGATGCTTTCAGCGTCAGGTTCGACAACAACTGGATCAACACCGGATCGCGCGCCGGCATGGAGTTCCGCGATGCTGTCGGCACAGTTCGGTTGCGCTTCAGCTTTGTCGGGGGGGAAAGCGCCTACCGCGTGGTCGACGCGCAAGGCGACCGTTTGACCTCGATCGCCTATTCCGATGCGGGACTCGAGGTCCGATTGGCCCTCGGACCCGGCAACGCCTACACCTTGAGCGCCGGCACCGGTTCGGTGAGCGGCAATCTTGCCACCGGAAACCCGATTACTTGGATGGAATTCTTCAATGACAACGCCGGGTCCGAAGCTCCCTACAATGTCTACATCGGTCCCCTGACCCATAATATCGCGACGGTTGGCACCCAGTCGGTCAGTCAGGCCGCCGTTGTCGTGCGCGACAGTTCGTCGGCGTCCACCGATGGAATCCCCAATACTTGGTGGAACCAATATTTCGGAACGACACAGGGCGTTTCCGGTTTTGCCGATTCCGACAACGACGGATTCAGCAATTCGCAGGAATACCTCCTCGGCACGCACCCCGTCGATCCATCCTCCAGCTTCCGCATCACCGCGATCGAGCGCAACGGGACAAACACCACGGTCACGTGGAGCGCTGTGAGCAACAAGGTCTACCAGCTTCAGGGCAAGCCGAGTCTCGGTGCGCTTACCTGGTCGAATCTTTCCGTGCCTCCGGTCACGGCCATCTCCAACTCCGCTTCGGCCCAGCACGCGGCGGGAGGAGTCGAGCACTTCTACAGGGTGATCCTTTCCCAATAGCAACGCTTTTGGCTTGCGCTTTGGGCGGATCGGGCCAACTTCACTTTTGACAGTCGACAAGTTCAGGTCAGAAAGCGCCCCCCGAGTTGAGTATACGTTCGTGGGAGTTTGCGCAGGCACCGGACGGCTTGGAGCCTGGCAGATAAACACAACGAAAACACAACAGTATGGGTAACAAACTCTATGTGGGGAATCTCCCCTTCAGCACCACCGATGACTCGCTCCGCGAGGCTTTCGGACAATGTGGCACCGTGACCGACGTCATGATTGCCGTCGACCGTCAGACCGGCCGCTCACGCGGATTCGGTTTCGTCACCTTCTCGAGCGACGAGGAAGCCAACGCGGCGATCTCGAAATTCAACGGCCAAGACATGGACGGCCGTGCCATCCAAGTCAACGAAGCGCGTCCGCGTGAAGACCGTCCGCAGGGCGGTGGCGGCGGATACCGCGGCGGTGGCGGCGGCGGTGGTGGCTATCGCGGCGGCGGCGGAGGCCGTGGCGGCGGTGGTGGCGGCTATCGCGGCGGCGGTGGTGGTGGCGGAGGCTACCGCGATCGCGGAGACCGCGGCGGCTACTAAGCACGCAGCACAGAATTCACGGAAGGGCGTCCCGCAAGGACGCCCTTTTTCTACGCTCGTTTTGTAGCGGCGTGTCTGCGACCGCCGACGCCATAAAAATCCGTTCGAGTTCCAAATCATTCCGGAAAACAAGCAATGTTCCGGCGGTCATAGACACGCCGCTACAATCGATGGAAGGTCGCGAATTTCTACGGCCGCGTGACTTTCAATCGCAGGTAGCGCTGGAGCGATTCGGTCTCCGAGACCGGATCCTGCACGATTCTTTCCTCGAAGGCATTCGTTCCGCCGCCGTAGGCGTTTGTCGCGCTCGTCCAAATATTGGTCCACGCATTGGTCATGCCATCCGTTGCTTCGACGTTGATGGTCACATCGGTCGCGTCTTTGGCGCGGCGGAACTTGATGGACAGCGGCGGGAAGGTTTGCAGCGACGGGCGTTCGGAGAACGAAGCAGCATTGGTGGGATCGAGGCCGAGTGCATACTTGAGCAGGTTGGGCATGCCGTCCTCGGTCGCGACGTAAGTGTCTGCGGCAGTGCCGGTGCTCTCCGCAGTGCCGAAGTGCAATGTCCGCCATTGTTCGAGCGCGCTAAGCCCGCTGCTCACGTTGACCGCCGACGTGGAGCTGTTGTTGGTCAGAACGAGATCGTCGCCTCCCGATACGGAAACATTGTTGGTCAGTATGGCCATGGCATCCGGAGCTACGGATACGGCTACGGAGATGGGCGGATAGTTTGTCCCGGCAGCCAGGGCATCCGAGCGCGTCGCGGTAAAATTGTTCGAGTCGAAGAGCCATCCGTCGCCGTTCATCGAGGTGACGGACATGCCGGTTGGTGCTTGTTCGGTCACCGTGACCGCACCGCTGCTTGGGGAGCCTCCTGCGTTGGACACCGACAGCGTGAACGTCCCGACTGCTCCTTGCTGGAAAGTGCCGACCGGCGATTTCGAAATCCGCAAGTCGGGGCCTGTGGCAATGGAGACCACGGCCGCGGCCGTGTTGTTACTTGTGGTGCTATCACCGCCGCCGGAAACCGTTGCGGAATTGGTCAGGCTGGCCGGTGCGTCACCAGCCAAGGCGACATTCACCGTGAGCGGCGGAAAATTGGTGCCGGCGGCCAAAGCGTCCGAGCGCGTTGCGGTAAGATTGTTCGAGCCGATAGTCCAGCCACTTCCGATCATTGAGGAGACCGTCATTCCCAAGGGCGGCTGCTCGTTGACCGTGATCGTGCCGGTGGTGGGCGATGCTCCAGTATTGGAGATGGTGAGGATGAAAGAACCAGTCTTTCCCTGTTGATAGCTGCTGTTGATTCTTTTCGTGACGACAAGATCCGGTCCCTGACCGACCGCCAAAGCCAAGGTGTTCGTGTTGTTGAGCGCATTGCCGTCGCCGCCGCCAGACACGGTGACGGTGTTGGTCAGCAAGGCGGAGGCGCTGGACGCGACGTTGAAACCGATGGTGATCGCGGGGAAGCTCGTGCCGGCACCCGTCGTGGTGGAGCGCGTCGCGGTGAGATTGTTGGAGTTGAAGGTCCATCCCGTTCCGCTCATCGATGTCATGTTCAAGCCGGCCGGAAGTTGATTGCTTACCGTGACGGTGCCCGAACTGGTCGATGCACCGACATTGCTCACCGTGACGGTGAATTGTCCTGATCCGCCCTGCACCAATGCTTGTCCGGAATTTGTCGCGGTTACCGCGAGATCGATGCCGGTGTAGAAACTGGCGTTGGCCCCGTAGGTGATCCCGCCATCGAGATTCATCGAGGCGATGCGGTAGTGGTAGAGCGTGTTTTGAGAGAGTCCGGTGTTCACAACGTTGCTCACCGCGATGGCATTCGTTCCCGTCCCCAAAGCTGTCGACCCCAGCACCTGCAGGCTGTCGACCATGAAGTCTTGGAACGCCCCGGTGCTGTTCCAGTTGGCAAAGCCCAGATGCGTGACGTTGGTTCCCGTTCCGCTCATCGTCCCGCTTATTTTGGTGAAGCTCGAGTTGGTGCGGAATTTTGCTCCGACCACGTAGCGTCTATTCCTCGCATCGAAATCGATTTTGAAATCGAGGATGGTGTTGCGCACGTCCGATCCGAGATCCAGCACACGCTGTCCGCCGGAATCCGTGACGAGGATTCCGTTGTTACCGGCGGCCGGAGCGACACCGAAGGACACCAATTCGCCCGCACCGAAGCCGCTCGCACCGCTGCCGTTGGCCGATTTCAGGTTGAAGCCGGAGAATCCCTTGGTGTTGTCCACATTGAAGCGGGCCGAAACCAGCATGCTGCCGTATTGACGCGTGGTGCTGATCGAACGGCGGAAAGAAACACCGGCGGCCGTGCCCGCATAAGCGCCGATGCTTTTCGCCCCGTCGATGGTCTGGTTGGACGAATTATTGGCGAGGAAAGTTCCCGCCCCGGTGCCGATGGAGTAACGGCTGTAGCTGCCGAACCCGGTGCCACCCGAGACCGATCCTCCGGCCAGGTTGAAGGCGCTGAGACCTTCCATGGTGTCCGTCGCGATGACGCGCGAGGTCGATCCGTAATTCGTCGTCGTGCCCCACTCGAACCACGCGGAAGCGAAGGAATTGTTCGGATTGATCGATCCGCGCAAGGTCGAGGCACTTGTGGTCAGGCCCGTTGGCGCGAGCGTTGTCGCCGATGGAGGCGGAAGGCCTGCCGTGAAATTCTGGGCCGATCCGTAGGAAATGCCGAAGGAGTTCGAGGCGGCCGCACGATAGTAGTAAGTCTGGCCCGCCGCGAGGTTCGAAAGCGTGGCACTGACGGACACCGCGTTCGTGCCGTTGCCGGCAGACTGCGAGGCAGTGGACGCGCCGAACGACGAGTTGGTGCCGTATTCGAAAAAGTAAATGGATTCCGAGCCGTTCGGATTGACCGTCGCGGGCAGAAGCGCGTTTGTCACGGTGACATTGGTCGTGGCCAGCGTGGTCACCGTGGGCTTCACCGGCAGGGTGTGGAAGGAAAGCACCGAACCCGGCACAACAGTCGATCCGTTCACCGCCACCGCTTGGAAGAAATAAGTCGTGTCGGGCTGCATGGCGGAAAGCTCGGCCCAGAAAGCAATGTTCGCGGACCCACTGCCCACGTTTTGTGCGGACGTTTGGTTCGTCAGATCATCACTCCGTGTGCCCCAACGGAAATAGACCGAAGTCGGCAGACCGTTCGGATTGACCGTGCCATTGAGGCTGGTTGTCGTTGTCGTCACGAAGGAAGCCGCTGTCGTCGTGACCTGCGGCAGAGGGCTAGAAGTATCAAATGTTGCGTTTGTGCCGAATGTGGTACCCACGGAATTCGTCGCGTAGACGCGGTAGTGGTAAGTCGTGCCGGGAGTAAGCCCGCTCAAGTTGGCACTAACATTGATCGGCGAGCTGCCGTTCCCAATAGATTGGCCAGGGACGGTTGTTCCGTAACTCGTGGTCGGTCCGTATTCGAAGAAGACCGTGGTGGCCGCGCCGTTCGGCGTGACAGCCGCAGCTAACGACGCCGTGGAGTCGGTCACACCGGAGGAGGAGAACGAGTTGATGGAAGGACGCGCCGTGCTCGACGCCGCGCCGGTGGTGAAGCGTGATTCGAAAGCGCCATACATAGCCAACCCGACGGAGTCCGTCGCGGCATCGCCGATGCGGACCGTATAGGCGGTGCTGCCCGCGAGGTTGGAGGATGGCGTGTAGGTCACTACCGTGTTGCCCGAAGACCAGACAAAATTGCCTGTCGAGGCGGGCGTCGTGGAAAAAGCGGACTGCACGCTGGCCGTGTTCATCGCTTGACTGAAGTTCACTGTGATGGACGACGCGGGCGAGATGCCTGTGGCGTCATGGGTCGGCGTGATGCTGTTGACCACCGGCGAGAGTGCGCGGACCTGCGACTGCGCCACATAAATGCGGCAGGACAAAGCCGGCATGCTGAATGAAGGAATCCCATCGATGCCTGACGTCACGGTCAGGGTGTTGGCGGGATTCAGCACATCGACCAGCACCGTGCCCGCAGGATGAATGGTCGGCCGCGCGCCGATGGTCTGCGCCGCTGTCGCCGTGTTCAACACCACGTAGGCTTCTTCGCTATTGAGTCGCCGCGCGTAAGCGAGAAGACCCGGACCACCGAAATTCGCCCAAAGGTTGACGTGTGTTCCGGTGCGTAGCGCCGGATAAAGACGGCGCAGGTTGTTCAGCTTGGCCACCAGCTTGAACCGCGCGCTGGTCATGTTGAAATTGTCACCCAGCGACGGCCCCTGTTCGTAAAGACCATCGAACATGTCCTCGCGATTGGCCGGATCCGCCCCGCCGTTGAAATCCTGCTCGGTCCCGTAGTAGAGGCTGGGAATGCCGCGCGAGGTATACATAAAAGCCAGCGCGACCTCGAGACGCGTTGCGCTGCTGCCCGTCGTGGCGAGGAAACGCGGATTGTCGTGGTTGTCCAGATTGAGAACCAGGGAGTCGAGAGCGGAAGCGTCGTAGTTCGCCGTGGTCAGGTTGTTGTAACGCCCCTCGATTTGGCCGGTGTTGCCCGTGCCGCTACCGAAAACGCTGCCGACCTGGTAATAAAGCGGATAGTCCAGCACGCTCTCCATCTTGTAGTTCCCGCCCGATTTCGTTCCGGTATACGACCCCACCTTGCTATCCGACCCGTCGAAGATCTCGCCGAATTGGAAAAAGTTCGGCTTGTCGGCGGTCTGTGCCGCCGTGCGGATGGCCGGCGACCACTCGTTCCAAAAGCCCATCTCGACATGCTTCACCGTGTCGAGGCGGTAGGCGTCGAAGCCCACGGAGTCGATCCAGTGGGTCCAAATTTCCTTCATCTTTTGACGGATGTAAGGCGTTTCAGTTTTGAAATCATCGAGCGAGAGCAGTTCGCCCAACTCCACCTGCGTGGCATCCGACCAGTTCTGCGTGGTCCCGTTGTTGTGGAAGATATTGGCCAGATTCGAGTTTCCGTAGACCGAGGAAATCGAGGCCGGATCAAACGGCGCCGCGTATTGTCGTCCGCCGGAGTTGTAGCGCAGGTTGTAGCCGCTGGGCGGATAGACGAAGTTCGGCCAGCCACCATCGCCGCTGTCCACCCACGAGCTGCCGTGGTTGACCACCACGTCGTTGATGACAAGGATACCGCGCTTCTGCGCCTCGCGAACGAGCCGCCGCAAATCCGCCAAAGAACCGAAACGCGGGTCGACATTGTAAAAGTCGGTCGCCGCGTAGCCATGGTAATCGAAGTCACCGTTGGCGTTCTTCAGCACCGGCGAGAGCCAGATGGCGGTGGCGCCGAGCGCCTTGATGTAATCCAGCTTGCGCTCAACGCCGGCCCAGTCGCCGCCATGCGTCCTGTTGCCGGTCGCGGGCTCCGCCCCTCCGTAAAAGTTGTTGTTGGACGCGTCGCCGTCGAAAAAGCGGTCGGTGATGATCTGGTAAATGTTCTGATTGCGCCAAAAGTTCGGATCCGGCGCGGGCGAGAAGTTCGGGTTGCGCGTCAGCAGGATGCGGTCGATATCCAGCCACGCGTCCCGCATCCAGAGGTTCAGTGTGTAGGTTCCCGCGGCCGGGATCGTGATGCTCACGGGGGTCGAAGAGCCTGCTGCCGTGTTGGACCAGGACCATGCGTTGAACTGCTGCAGGTCGATGCGCGCATTGGCCGGGCTGGATCCGTTCAGCCCGATGTAAGCGCCCGCCGACGCGGCATCGCCGGCATACCCGCGGACCCAAACGTAATACGTGCCCGGGTTGTTGAAGGTTATCGTGTAGTCGACCTGCGGGCTGGTCGTCGGCCAATTCGACGTGACGGTCGTCGTCGAGGCATCGCCCGCCGGGGTCGCTTCGATGTAACCTGTTCCGGAAAACCCCGGTGTGGCTTCATCGCGCAGCCACGCGTAGTCCACGCCGCCGATATTGTTGGTCCGGCTGGAAACAAAATTCTCCGCCTCGATCCGCACCACGCCATTGGTCTCGGCGATTTGCGCATAGGCCACTTGCCCCAAAGTCGGCGCGAGGGCGAAGACGAGGAGGACGATCGCTTGGCGCAGGGAGCGGATCACAACCTTCTAATATACCGCAATTTAGCGAAAGTCCCAGAAACCCGACCAAAAACGGGAATGTGTTCCCGATTGTTCCTAAGATTTGCTCAACTCAAGCATGCGCCGGATGGGAACTTCGGCGCGGGCGCGGAGTTCCTCCGGGATGATGATTTGCGGGGAGAGGTCGCGCAGGCAGTCGCGCAGTTTCTCCAGAGTGTTCATCTTCATGTAGCGGCAGTCGGCGCAGGCGCAATGGTCGGTCGGGCCGGGGATGAACGTTTTGCCGGGGATTTCGCGCTTGAGGCGGTGGAGCATGCCGGACTCGGTGACGATGACGAATGCATTGGCGGGCGAGTTCTTGCAGTAGCCGACCATTTTTTCCGTGGAGCAAACCTCGTCGGCGAGAATGCGCACGGCATGCGTGCATTCGGGGTGGGCGACCACGGGTGCGTCGGGATATTCGGCGCGGATGCGCTCAATGCTTTGGCGCGTGAATTCGACGTGCACGTAGCAGTTGCCTTTCCACAGCGTCATGGGCCGTCCGGTTTGCTCCATGACCCACGAGCCGAGATTTTCGTCGGGAACGAAGAGGATATTTCGGTCCTTCGGGACGCTTTCGACGATTTTCACCGCGTTGCCGCTGGTGCAAATGACATCGGACAGCGCTTTGACACCGGCAGAGCAGTTGATGTAAGCGACCACGTAGTAATTTTTGTCCGCGTGTTCGCGCAAATACGCTTCGAGTTTTTCCGCTGGGCAGGAATCGGAGAGGGAACATCCCGCGTTGAGATCGGGAATGACCACGGTTTTACCGGGATTCACGATCTTGGCCGTTTCCCCCATGAAATGGACGCCGCAAAACGCGATCACGTCGGCCTTGGTCTCGGCAGCGCGGTAGGCCAAGCCGAGGGAGTCACCCACGTGGTCGGCCACCTCCTGAATGTCGGCCGTCTGGTAATTGTGCGCGAGAATGACGGCGTTGCGCTCCTTCTTGAGGCGCCTGATTTCGTCGGCCAGAAACATGGCTCAGTATGATCCTACGCGGGACGCGGCGCAATCAGAGCGCGAGCTTGTCCGCGTCCTCCGCGGTCCCAAGGGACAAGACAGGCGTGCCTTTGCGGATGCGCGCGATCATCCCGGCGATGGTCGTGCCCGGGCCGAGTTCGAGGAAAGTGTCGCAGCCGATCTGGTCGAGAAGGCAGGTGACGCAATCGGCCCAACGCACGCTTCCGGTCACTTGGTCGGCGAGCGTGCGGCGGATATCGTCCGCATCGCGCACCGCGCGCCCCTCGACATTGCAGACCACGGGGAAAGCGGGCTGACGAATTCCGGTTGCGGCGAGCACGTCGCCCAAACGCTCGTAGGCGGGCTGCATGAGGCGGGAGTGAAAGGCGCCGGCCACTTTGAGTTCGACCGCTTTGCGGATGCCGAAATCCTTGGCCAGTCCGACGGCTGCGGCGACTTTAGCCGCTTCGCCGGAGACCACGATCTGACCGGGGGAATTGATGTTGGCCACGTCGATGTCCGTTTGCGCCGCGAGGTCGCGCACCGTGTTCTCCTCCGCGCCGATCATGGCGGCCATGCCGCCGCGGGTCGCTTCGCAGGCCTCCTGCATGAATTGTCCGCGCTGCGCGACGAGGCGCAGACCCGTTTCAAAATCAAAAGTTCCGGCCGCGGCGTGCGCGGTGAATTCGCCGAGAGAAAGACCGGCCGCTCCGGCCACGGGGAAATCCCCCAGTTTCTCGCGCGCCACGGCCAGCGCCGCCAGCCCGTGCACGTAAAGGGCAGGCTGACAGACGGAGGTTTTGGTCAGTTCTTCCTCGGGTCCTTCCCAACAGATTTTGCTGAGGGGCCATCCGAGGATTTCATCCGCTTGGCGGAAAATCGCGGCGGCGACGGGATAAGTCGCGGCCAGTTCCTGGCCCATGCCGACGGCCTGCGCGCCTTGGCCCGGAAAAACGAGTGCGATGCGTTTGTTCATGTTGCGTGGTGACGCAGTTGGTTAAGGGATGCTTCTGCCCGTGGCAAACAAAGAAGAGCCGCCGCCGCGCGGGAAAGTCGTGATGGACAGCCAAGAGCGCCGCGCGCATAACGCCAGCATGCCCCTGCGCCCGCGGTCCCAATGGCGAAAGGTTCTTCGCGGTATCTGGTTGCCCATTGTGCTGACAACCATTTGCGCGCTCTGGAGCCTGCTCTCGCAGGTGCCGGTTGTCCCCGGTCTTCGCGGGCCTCGACTGCTCGGCCCCGACGGATTTCTTTCCTCTCTCGAACGCCCGACCATCGATGCGAGATTTTCTTTTCGGGGAGAAATTCCTTCGCCCTTGAACGTCGTCTATGTCGACGTGGATGCCGAGTCGATCAACGCGCTCGGCAATTTCCCGTGGAATCGCGAAGTCTTCGCCCGGGTCACGGATGCCCTGTTCCGCTACGGAAATATCAAGGCGGTCGGTTTCGACTTTGTCTTCTCGGGGGGCGGGATTCCCAACCTCGGGCGTGCCGAGGCGGAGCAGGGGACGCTGGCGCTCGGCCGCAGCATTCGCGAACACCAGGCGGTCGTGGTGGCAGCGAGTTACAGTTCGGGTTTGGGCGTGCTCGGAACCGGGAAAGGATTTCCCTTCCTCTACAATCGGCGGATAACCCGATTCGATGCCGACCTCCCTGAATTACCCCAATTTCCCGTGGTGGGGCCGACGTGGGGGCGCGTCGGGTTGATCGACGTGGCCAACGACGACGTGCGGAGTGTGCCGATGTTCGCGCAGACCGAACACCAGAGCTATCTCGCGATGTCGCTGCAGTTAGCCTTGTTGCACTACGGGCTTCCGGCCGCCGCGGCTGAGATCGGCGAAGACGCGATCGCTCTTCGTGCCGACGGCGCGGAAGTGGCGCGTATTCCTCTCTGGTTGCGGCAGATGGTGGAAGTGAATTGGTTTTCCCCCTGGATCTCCGATCAAAATCCCCGCACGGGCGTTGCGACCGTGATCGATTGCGCGCGTGCCATGAAGGGGGGAGATCCTAAGGACAAAGAAGAAGCCGCGACATTTTTCGCCGAATTTCGCGATGCCGTTGTGCTCGTCGGCCCCACCGATCCGATGCTGAAAGATGTCTCCCCGGCTCCGTTGAGCGAGGGAGCGGTGCCACGTGTCTCGGTGCACGGCAACATGCTGAAAACCATTGTCGGCGGCCGGTTTATCAAGCGTCCGCCCGTGTGGGCGAACGTGCTGCTCATCTTCAGTCTCGGACTGGGCGTGGCCGCCTTGGCCATGGCCGGCGAACGGAGCGGATTCAAACTCGGGCGGTGGTTGTCTTTGCTTCTTGCCGGGGCCTATGTCGGGGCCGCCTTCGCCCTTTTCGCCCGGTTCGATCTCCTGGTTCCTTTGGTCGCCCCGATGGGTGCGGCCTTGACTTGCGCCCTCGTCGGCGTGACGGCGCGGCTTGCCTCCGAGGAGGATCGTCGACGCCGCATCAAAGGGCTGTTCGGGAGCTACGTGTCGGCGGCAGTGGTCGACGAAATTGTCGACAAGGACATTCTCCCCCAGACCGGCGGGGCGGAAGTGGAAGTGACGGCTTTTTTCAGCGACATCGTGTCCTTCACTTCGCTTTCGCAAAAACTCACGCCCACGGATTTGGTCTCTTTGATCAGCGAGTATTTCGCCGAGGGTACAGCCGCCATCACCGAGGCGGGCGGAACTTTGGACAAATACGTGGGCGATGCGATCATCGCAATGTTCGGTGCGCCGCTGCAGCGCGCGGATCACGCCGCGGCGGCCTGCCGTGCGGCTCTGGCCGTGGTCGATGCCCAAGCCGGCCTTCGTCGCCATTGGGCGGGGTTGGAAAGGTCTTTGCCGGTCGAAGTCATCGACATGCGGACGCGCATCGGACTCAACACCGGGATCGCCGTGGTCGGTAACATCGGCTCCGAGTTGCGTTTCAACTACACGATGATGGGGGCGTCGGTGAACCTCGCGCAGCGAATGGAGGCGGCCGCGGCGCACTACGGTGCAGAAATCCTGTTGTCCGCCGCAACTGCGGAGGCGGCTCTGCGTGATGACGCTTCTTTGGTCTTCCGCGAGTTGGACCGAGTCATCTTACCCGGACAAAACTCGGAGGTGACGGTGTTTCAGCTTCTGGCCCGCGGCGAGGCCGCGAAAAAAGAAAACGCCGCGCGGATCGAATCCTATACGCGCGCCCTCGCGCTTTACCGGCAGGGAAAATGGACCGAGGCCGCCGATGCTTTCATGCTGGCAGCCGAACACGAGCCTTCTGCCCGCCGCGTCAATCCCTGTGTCGTCATGGCCAGTCGCTGCGAGACATTTGCCCTCGAAGGAAAATCCGGTCCCCAGATTTTCGCCCTGACGAAAAACTGAGGAGGTTCAGTTGCTGTAAATGCTGCCGCCTCCCGATGTGCCACCGCCTCCCCCGCCTCCTCCGCCAAAGCCTCCTGGAAGAGCGGGAGCACTTCCGCCACCGCCAGCGCTTCCTCCAGAGTCACCTCCCTCGGTCGACCCCGTCGCCGCGGCATCGCCGGGGGAGCCTGACTGTTGTTGTGGCGCGCCGCTGAAAGGTTCGGCGGGAATCGACTGGTTGGCGGTCTCGCTGAATTGCTGGCCCTGCTGGGAGAGGGAGGCAACCTCGCCCGGCGGAGGTGTGTAGTTCTCTTCGGACGAGATGATGATGGTGTCTTCGTCCTGAGTTCCCTCGCGACCCGTGCGGGTGTCCCCGTCGGCTTGTTGTGAATCGCCTTCTCTGATCCAGAAAGTCTGGCCGTCCTTGGTTACCTGAATCATGCCTTCCGTGACCACGAACTTCGCCGCCGTCTGGCTGACCGCCACGGTGACAACGGTGCCGCGGATGCCGGCGGTGCCGAGCGGTGTTCCGATGTCATAGGATGAAGAACGCTGGAGCTTGGGTATCTTCGCTGTGATGACGCCATCATTAACCTCGATTTTGGTTACGGACTTGGTCGGCTCGGCGGTGAGCTGGCGAAAATCAGTTTTTCCGGTGTCGAATGGATCGACCATAAAAGCTTCCACCGAAAATTTGGTTTTCGGCTGCAGTTGGATGGTTGATCCGTTTTCGAAAAGAAGCACCACGCGGCTATCCGAGGCGGTTTCCACGGTGTTGCCCTGACGCAGGAAATCGCCCTCATCGAGGCGCTCGCGCTGCCCGCCGCCGCCGATAATCTGCCATGCAGTGCCGTCTACTTTGACCGCGCGAATATTGCCCGGAACCATCTTGCCCTCCTGCGCGTGCACAGCGGGCCCGGCGAGAAATACTGCCAACAGGGCAATGACTAGCCAGCGATCGTTCATATCCTAAGGAACTCTAGCACCTTCTGGGGTCACGGCGATAGCACTCAAAAACACTTTCTCCGTATCTTGGGCGGCATAAGTTACTTCCGGTGGTGAACAGAGTGCTCAACTGGCTCGTGGCGGCCCTTCTGGCGGCCGGTCTGGCCGTATCCCAACTCCTCCTCGGAGGATGGTGGTATCCCGCCTTGGCGGCGCCCGGATATCTGCTCGTGGCCTTGGCCGCGTTGGCGGCCGCCTTAGCTTTTTCGGGGCTACGCGATGCTCCCGGTGCTTGGTGCATTGGTTCGACCGCGCTATTGGCCGGTTACCTTTTTTGGAGACAGTCCGATGCGCCCGATGCTTACGTCTCGCAGTCGGACGCATGGCTTTTGCTCGGCTTCCTGTGTGTCTATCTTTGCGCGGCCTGGCAGCTGCGCGGAAACGGTCCGCGGGCATTGCTGCTCGGTGTGGTTTTCGTTCTCGTGGCCGGGCAGTCATTGCTTGCCATCGCGCAGTTCGCCGCCGAAAGACCTTTTCATCCTTGGGCCGACTTGGCCCGGCATATGTCGCTGCCGCGCGGTGACGCGGCGGGATGGCGCGCCGGTTGGCTTTCGGGAACATTCGCCAGTCGCACGGCCTTGGCGGGAGCGCTTGAGGCCGGAACTTTTCTCGCGCTTGGTCTTCTTGTTTGGGGGCGCGGCGGGGCCGCGGTGAAGATGCTCCTCTTGTGGGTTTCCGCCGCGGGTTTTGTCGGACTTTCGCTGAGCCTTTCACGCTCGGCCTATCTGGGCGTTCCGGCTGGCTTGGCGGTGTTTGCCTTGCTGAGCTTTTTTGTCGTCCGCCGCGGGGCGCACAGCCATCGAGGATGGCTGGCGGCCGGCGCCCTTTTGCTCGTTGCGCTTTCTATCACGTTGGCTCTCGCGGCTGGGGCGGAAAGTTTTTCTGTGCGGCTTCGACTGACGGAACTTCGTCTCGACGAATACCGCGAAAAGCTTTGGTTCCTCACCGTGCCGCCGATGCTCTCGCTTGATCCTTGGTTTGGCGCCGGGCCGAACATGTTTGATCAGCTTTCGCTGCGTTATCGCGGTTTCGGTTTCGAGGCCAAGCCCGTGCACGCGCACAACGATTGGCTGCAACTTCTCGTCGAATACGGCCGCATCGGTCTGGCTCTCGGTCTGGTGTTTTTTCTCGTGCATGTCGCCGCCGGTTGGCGCAGCGCATTGCGCTTGGCGAGGGAAATGCCGGCCGCAGGCCTGCTGCCCCAATCCACGACACTCGGCCTGGCCACGGGCTCCGTCGGTGCAGCAGTCGCGGTGGGCGTGCACGCATTCTTCGACTACGGGCTGCATATCCCGGCGGTTGCCATGCTTGCGGCCCTTTGCGGTGGATGGCTTGCCGGAGCGCGCAATTCCCGAGAAATGCGCGAGACAAGCGCGGCGACTTGGTGGCTCAAAGCGCTGGCGCTCGTCACTCCGCTCGCTGCGGGGCTTGCGCTTGCCTGGTCGGTTTGGCGCGATGGACCGGCGGAATACTCCGCCCTTCGAGCCGAGAATTTTTTGTGTTCCACGAACCCCGGCGAGGCGTGGGACGAGTCCATGCGCGGGCTCATGCTGCGTCCGTCCAACGCCCGCCTTTTGGTTCTGGCCGGTGAATCGGCGGGGCAACTTGGCGACGCTGCCGCTGCGCCGGCGCAGAGGTTGGAATGGTATACGCGGGCCGCGGCCTATTTTGGCGAAGCGAACCGCGAGCGTCCGTTTTTTGCTTACGCGTGGCGTGAGCGCGCTCTCGCTCTGGATTATTTGGGGACCGATCCACAAGCTCTGCCGTTGCACCTTAGGGCGATCGCCCGCGATCCCGACCACGCGCGCGGGCACGAGTATCTCGCTGTTTACTTCTGGCGTCAGGGCCGGACGGAGGAAGCCCGGCGTCTCTTTCGACTAGCCCGAGCCATGACCGGGTCCCGCTTGGCCGGGCCTTGCTTGGAAGCGATAGAGAAAGGCCAAGAATCCTTTTGACTGGGGGCCCGTGCGCGGCTCCATTGGTGGGAGTGCGTCCCCTTCTCAAATCCGCATTTTTGCTCGTCATCCTTTTTTCTGTCGGTTGCCGGTGGCAGGTCGGCAAGGATGGTGACCCGACCCCGACGCCGAAGCCTTCTCCTTCACCGTCTCCTACACCAGAAGTCTTGGCGGATACTGCGGTTTTCCGAGACAGTGCCGCTGTGCCAGCGGGGACTTCGGCTTCTGCTCGTGTCGCGGCCGCCAGCGCCAAATTTTTCGAGAACGCGACCGCTCAGGCCGCAAGCGGAACGACGTCGATGCGCCGCGCTCTGGCTCGTGCAGTGGAAGTGCCCTCGGAGGCCCCCAGCCAAGTCCGTCAGGCGAAAGCATCGCTCTCCGATGCAGTGGAGGGCTACCGCAAGGCGGAGGCGAGCGTGTTTCTTGTCGATCCTGAATCGCCGGCGGAACTGCGCGCGCAACCCGATCCTTTGCACGCCGGGACGCCCGGCGCGCGCGACAAAACCTTGGCGGAATTGTCCGCATCACTCGCCAAGATGGAGGAAGTCCTTTCGCGGCCTCTGAACCAATCCTCAGCTGCTCTCTTGTTCTCGGAAGCGCAAAGTGCCGGGACCAAAATCGTCGAACTCGAAGCGGGCTTGGCCGGCATGGCCGAGGCTTGGGCCGACGGCGACAAGGCAAACTTCCGCCGGCAGTTTTTCCTGCCCTCGGCCGAAGGCGCCGTGGCGCGTGTTTTCCAAGGGGCTTTGGCTATGACCGGTGACGTTCTGCCCGGCATGCTGGCTGGAGCGGCAACCAACCCGGCGGAAATTTCCGAGAGGTTGGCCGCGGTAAAAGAACTCTACACCGGCAGCGCGGAGGCCGCGCCGGACAGTCCTTCATTGCAGCTTCTCGTGCAGGAAGCTGCACCTGTGCAGGCGGCGCTCACCCGCGCCTCGATCGCACGTGCCGCAGCGCTCGCCGGGGTGTTGGAAATAAGCCCGGACAACCAGAACCTGCGCAAGGAGTTGGCGTCTTCGCTTGCCGATGTTACCCGGCAGCTCATCTTGGCGGCGCAATCGCTCGGGATTGTTATAGTCTCCGAAGAGTAGTCGGGTCTGCCTTGCTGTTGAACCGTTACACGGAAGTGCCCGTGGCGTGTGCGCTGGCCCAAGCCCATTGGAAGTTGTAGCCCCCGAGCCATCCGGTGACGTCGACGACTTCGCCAATGAAAAAAAGTCCCGGCACCGCCCGCGCTTCCATGGTCTTGGATGAAAGTTCCCGGGTGTCGACGCCGCCGAGGGTAACTTCCGCTTTGGGGTATCCTTCCGTTCCGGCTGGATGCGGCGACCAGCGGTGTATTTTCTGCTGTACCCCGTCGCGTTCGGCGGCGGTCCATTGCGCCACCGGTTTCGCCGGCATGTTTGCCGCGCCCCATGTTTCGGCGAAACGTTGCGGCCAGGAGTGCGAGAGTTGCGCGACGGCAGACTCTTTGCCGGGCGAGGGGATGTCGCTCTCTCCGGGCAAAAGATCGAGGGCAAGGGTGTCCCCCTCGCGCCAGAAATTCGAGATTTGCAGGATGGCCGGACCGCTCAAGCCCCGGTGCGTGATGAGCATGGCCTCGTCGAAAGATGTTTTGCCGCAGCGCGCCGTGACCGGAAGCGACACGCCGCTGAGCGGTCCGAAAACGTTTTTATCGGCCGGTCCAAATGTCAAAGGCACGAGACCGGGACGGATCTCTGTGAGTTTTAGTCCGAACTGCCGCGCGATGCGGTAACCGAGGTCACTGGCCCCCAGTTTGGCAAAGGAGAGACCGCCGGTGGCCACGACCAATGCATTGCAGGTGATGTCTCCGCGCGAGGTGCGGATGAGAAATTTCTCCGGCTTGGAAACATCGTGCACCTGGATTCCGCAGCGAACCTCGGCGCTGGCGCGGCGGCATTCCTCCATGAGCATGGCGATGATTTCCCGGGAACTACCGTTGCAGAAGAGTTGTCCGAGTTTCTTCTCGTGCCACGCGATGCCGTGGCTTTCGACCAGCGAGAGAAAGTCGGACGGCTTGTAACGGGCCAAGGCCGACCGGCAAAATTCGGGATTCGAGGAAAGGTAGTTGTCCTGTGAGGCACGCAGATTGGTGAAGTTGCAGCGTCCGCCTCCGGATATGCCGATCTTTTTCCCGACCTTCTCGTTGTGTTCCAGCACCACGACGCTTTTGCCGCGCGCGCCCGCAGTCAGCGCGCAGAAAAGTCCGGCGGCACCACCGCCCAAAACGACAAGATCCCGGTGTTCCACGCGTTCAGAGTGAATGCACGGTCACCCATGTCGATGCGATTTGTGCTCCGCATCGCACGAGGATTTCGTGGCGTCCTTCGCGGAGAAGGGCGGTTGTCCGCGCGCCGCTTTTCCCGAGTTGCAATGTTTCGCTCTTCCATTCGGTCGCGCCGTCGGCTTCGGCGGCAAGATGGATTCGTTGAGCGTCAGCGGGCAGGTCCGGGTCAAGGTAATAGATTGTTCCCGGTGCCGGCGCGACCACGCGCAAAATCTGCTTCTTAGAAGCGAGCGAAGCTGTGTCGCCCAATCCGTTTTGTCCGCCGTCCAGCCAGTCGCGGTATTCCTCCCCGAGGACCGCGCGTCCGTTGCTATCGTAATCGGCGACGCTCTCCGGCGCCGGCGCATGGGCGAAGATTTCGCGCACGGCCGCGGGATGACCAGCGGCCAGGGTGTGACCCGTCAGCGGATGGATCGACCCCTCTTTGATTTCCTCCGGCCGCGCAAACCACGAAGTGCCGCGCGTTGCGTGGAGATAAGTCATGATTTCATGCATGGCCGGCGCTGCGCCGGTCACGCCGGTGATGGCTCGCATGGGCCTGCCGTCGGGGTTTCCCACCCACACCGCCACGGTGAATTCCGGTGTGTAAGCGACGACCCAGTTGTCGCGGTAGTCGGAGCTTGTGCCAGTTTTGCAGGCCACCGGGAAAGGAAAGGAGAGGTAGGAGCCAAGCCCGAACGAGGCGGCGCGGGCGTGATTGTCGGCCAGCATATCGCTCAGCAGGTAAGCGGATGCTTCGCTGAAAAGTTTCGTGCCTCCGTGTTCCCCGCCATCGTCGGTTTCGAGCAGGCGGAATGGCTGATACAACCCGCCGCGAGCGATCGCCGAATAGGCGTTGGCCAACTCGAGCAAGCGCGTTTCGCCGTTACCGAGCGTGAGTCCCGGACCGTAGTAGTCCGCCGGATTCCCGAGCGTGGAAAGCCCCAGATCGCGCAGCAGACGGTGTAGAGCAGCGTGTCCTCCGGCCAAATCGAGCGCACGGATTGCCGCGACATTGAGCGAGTTGCCCAGTGCATGGCGCAAGCTGACCGGCCCGTGAAAACGGTGGTTGTAGTTGTTGGGCCGGTAAAGTCCTGTCGGCGTGGAAAACGTGCTCGGCACGTCAGCCACCACTGTTCCCGGATACGCGCCCCGTTCCAGCGCGAGCAGATAGGTGAATGGTTTGACCGCCGATCCCGGAGAGCGCGTGATCCAGGCGCCATTGACCTGGCCCGCGCCGGCCGCGAAATAGTCTCCCGAACCGGCCAAGGCCATCACTTCACCGCTCGGATTGTGCAGAACTACTGCGGCCGCGCCCGAAGCTTCGTGCTCACTCAGTCTCGTCAGCTGAGCGGCCAAGACTGACTCAACGCGCCGCGTCAGTGCGAGATCGAGCGTGGTGCGGACCGGACCACCCTCTGGCGGGAGAATGCCGCGTCTCTGCAGGAGCAGATCGACAAAGTGCGGCGCGGCGAAATCCTGCCGCGGCGGGCGCAAGGCGAGCGGCTCGGCTACTGCGCGGCGGTATTCGTTGTCATCGAGCGTGCGGGCTCGGTGCATGCGTGCAAGGATCCATTGTTGACGCTCCCGCGCCCCGCTCCAATTGCGGTGGGGATCGAGGCGCCCCGGCGCTTTCGGCAACGCGGCAAGAAACGCTGCCTCGGCAGGGCTGAGATCGCCGGGCGGCTTGGCGAAATAGTAACGGCTCGCGGTCGCGATGCCGACCTGCAGATTGCCGTAGTCGAGACGGTTGAAATACTCCTCGAGGATGCGCGATTTGTTCCAGGCCTGTTCGACGCGCATGGCACGGAGGATCTCCCGCGCCTTGCCGGTCAGAGTGCGCGGTCCGGTCTCCTTGACCAGCTGTTGTGTAATCGTCGAGGCGCCTGAAAGTGGTTTGGCTCCCCGGAGGCTATTGAAGGCCGCGCGTGCGATGGCGAGCGGGTCGAATCCGGCATGCCGGTAAAAATTCGCGTCTTCGGCCGCCAGCGTCGCGGCGACGACGTGCGGGGAGATACTTTCGAGCGGCACGCGGCGGCGGTAGCTGCTCTCGTCCACGAGTATGGTGCGGAGAGGCTCGCCGTTGCGGTCGAGAAACTCGGTGCTGGCCGGTCCTGTCGACAACAAATTCGCAGGAAACGGCGTCAAGGCGGCTGCGATGTGGAGAGCAGCGCCGGAAATGACCGCAAGAGATACCGCAGCTATGACAAATCGTTTCATGGCGCAATGGCGGGCGCGCTGCCCAGGCGGTCGATAGTGCCAAGGCCGAATTTTTCAGGACGATACATCGCCTCGGCTTTGGTCGCGCCCGCCGCCGCCGTGCCGGCCACGCGGACACGGGCCAGATACTCGAAGGTGTGCGTCCCGGGCGGGAGCATGTCGCAAAAATAGAGCACGCGATCAGATCGTGTCTCGCGATGGCTGAGCCACGAATCGTCATCGCCGTTTTTGCTCTCCCCCGATTGGCGGCTGACGAAGTCCGGATTGACCGCTTCGAGAATAGAGGGAAGCGGATCGTCGATGGCCACGAAATGGGACGGTTTGGTGCTTTCGACCCGCAGGGTCACGACCACGCGGTCGCCCACGCGCAGGTTTTCCGCAGGCACCAAGGATCCGTCCGCCGCGATTTTTCGGTAGCTGCGCGAGACGGCGAATCCGCGGTCTTGGCGCGGTTGTTCGCCAAGAGGCGGGTAGACATCAAAAGTTGTCTGACCGTAAAGAGGCGCTTCGGCCGGATTGTCTACGGTCAGTTTTTGCGATGCCCCTGCTCCCGGAGAAACGGCGAAAGTTTTCTCCGCTGCAGGTTTTTTTGCGCTCACCTCGAACGACGTGGATTCGGTCTCGGCGACAAATGTGCCCTTGGCGTCACGAGGTCCTTTTTGTTTGTTCTCCACGCTGTCCCGGTAGGAGGCCAGGGCGAGGAGGGTCCACGCACTGCTCTGCGTTGTCGCAGGTTGCCCTCGCGAGCCAAGTTTGAGCACCTCGGCGACGAGAGGTCCGATTTCTTTCCCTTGCGGTTCAAGCAAGCTCACGGCGAGCAGGCGGATGGCGCGTTCCCGCGCCGCATCGCCGAAGGGCGACGAGTCTTCGGGTGCGGACTCGCGGTCGGAGAGTAACTTCACCGTCATCTCGCGTGGTCCTCCGCTCGCCGCGATGGCCAAGGCCAGCACCGCGCGGGCATCGCGCGGCAGTTCGGCGCGCCGCCGGAACAATTCCTCGTGATAGGCCGCCTCAGCACGCCCACCCAAAGCCAGCGCATAGGCGGCATAAGCCCGGTCGGAAAGCTGCAGTTCGGATTTGTCTTCAGATAACCCGCGCAGCGACTTGGCAAGGTAATCGAGCAGATTGTCCCATCCCCTCGGCAGGCTCGTTTCCTGCGAGGATGCCATGCACAAAACAATACCAGCCCAGGAACTGGCGAATAGCGACGACTCGGTGCTCCCGGGCCAGAATCCTATCCCGCCATCCGCGGTCTGCAGCTCGAAAATCTCGTGGATGGTTTGGTTTTTCACGCGTTCGATTTCCGTCGCATCGCGCGCGAATCCCGGCATGAGCGGTCCGAGCACCGGCATGACGATCCACGGAACAAGGGAAGATGTTTTCTGCTCCGCGCACCCGTAAGGATACTCGGCGAGATATTCGGCTCCTTTACCGAGCGAGACGAGGCGGGTGTTGGCCACCGTCACGGCGACGCTGCCGCGACCCCCGATGAGCTGCGGGTCCACGTCCGCGAGGAGGTTGTTCGTCGTGTTGCCAAGCTGCGGGAAGTAGGTCTCGTTCAGCTTCACCATGGGGGATCCGACCGGCAACAGGGTTTTCGCTCCATCGCTGAAGGTTTGTCCGTTGGCCGTCATGCGGGCTGTCCATTCGAGTCCAATGTCACCCGGTTGTGCGAACTTGAGCGGGAAATCCGCGGCTGCGGAATCGCCATTGGCGATCCGCAGTTTCTTGTTTTGCATTCCTTCGGGGGTGCGAAGCGCGACTTCCACTTCGCCTTCCGCTCCGGTTTCGTTGCGGATGACCGCGCGGGCGACGAGATCATCGCCCTCGTTCGCGAATTGCCCGAGTGACGGGAGTAGCATGAGTGGTTTGGCGATCTCGACTTCCGACTCGGCCGAGCCGAAGGCATCTGTGCCCGCGGCGGCGACGGCGACCAGACGGTAACGGGTCAGGGCATCGGGTGCGGTGAAGCGTGCGGTCACTTTTCCATCGGCGCCGGTGATCAGCGAGGGAAGCCAGCAGGCGGTGCCGGGGAAGTTCTCGCGCAGTGCGACAGGGCCGTCCACCCCGCCGCCGCCGATGAGGTAGCCTTTGTTTCCGAAGGCCAGATCCTCGGGGTCTTCGGGCAAAAGATCGGCAAGGCTCAGACCGATGAGGACACGGTTGGCCACGGGCTGCAGGAAGACCTCCAACGGATTCGGGCGCTCGAAGCCGACGAGTGAAACGACGCCGTCATCGACCGCGTAGAATGTCACTCCCGCGCCGGACATCGGCTGGCCTTGGTGGTCGTTCACTTGGACCGTGCACTCGACTTCTTCGCCCGGTTGGACGCGCTGTTCGGCGGACCCGATGGACACTGCCAGCACGCGGCCCGGCTGCTCGATGCGCAGATCGCAACTTCCGAAGCGGTATTCGGGCATGGGAAATTTCCGCCGGCTGGCCTCGGAACCGCGCAGGATGACGGCGGTGACAGTGACGTTGGGGGCATCGCTTTCGCCGAGGGGAATTTCGAGCACGGGCGCATTGCCGGTGACGGGCACGCGCATGCTCCGGAGAATGGCATCGCCGCGCTGCACGTTGACCATCGCTTCGCCCTCGATCGGCGTTTTGAGAAGAATGCGCGCGGTCTCGCCGGGGTTGTAAGACGTCTTGTCTGGGACGAGATCGATGGCGTAGGGATCGCGGTAGTCCCACACTGTGTCGCCCGCGCCGCTCACGTAGAATGAGGATTCCGACACCACCTCACGGTCACCCGCGTCGCGCGCAGTCACGCGGATGCGGTGGTGTCCGAGTTCGGACGGCTTGAAGACCAAAGTTTTCCCGTCGCCCGCGGTCCACACATCGCCTTCTCTGATCGGCGCGAGGGTGCGTGCCGCTTGCTCCAGCACCTGCTCCTCGATCGTCTCGGTGCGGAACGTCATGGCGCCGCCCGCGCCCAGTTCGCGCACCACGTTGTAGCGCCAGCGCCGGATCTTCACTTTGACGTCCACGGGCTCCGGCACCGGTTTTCCGTCGGGTTGCACGGCGATGACTTGCAGCGGAACTTCATCACCCGCGCGGACCACTTGCTGTTCACCGCGCTTGATACCGAGGTAAAAATCGGACGATTCGCGGGTGAATTCGGCGATGCGCGAGACTGTCTGCTGGTTGATATCGGTCACCTCGGCGGTAAGGACGCCGCGGAACGGCGCCAGCGCGGGCGAAGGCAGTGTCGGGCTCAGATCCATAGGGTTTCCCTCCGTGATTTTGCCCTCTCCGCGCAAAGTGAGAGGCTTTCCTTCTCCCGGCTCCCCCTCGTCGTCCGCCGGCGAGAGGAACTGGAAGTTCCCGAATCCCTCAGGCGCAAAAAACGTCTGGAAGTAGCGCAGGGACCAGCGCACTTCAGCGTCGGTGACTTTTCCGCCGAAGAAATATTTTCCACTCACTTGCGCGACGGGAGCGGGCGCACCGGCCGGGAACTCCGCGGCCATCTGCAGGTCGACCTCGAAAGCATCGGGCTGGTAGGCGGCGACAATGAAAGAGGCCGAAGTGGAACCGGAACCGACTTCACTCAGGGCGATGCTGTAACGTCCGAGCGGACCGGCTGGCAGGATCAGGGCCGAATCGAAAGCCCCACGGTCATCCGACTGCGCGGTGGCAGTGGCCACCGTGTTGAATTCCGGGTCGCGCAATTGCAATTCGACTTCGCGTGCTGGGGGAAATCCTGTGCCGTCCTCGTTCACGGCCCGCAGATAACCCTTGATGCGCACCGTCTCACCCGGCTGGTAAAGCGGGCGGTCGGTGAAGATCATGCTGCGCAGGTCTGACGCGCCCGAATCGTCGATTTTCCAATCGGAGAACCATGCACCAGTGGGCAGGGTTTGGGCGCCCGGTCCCATGCGCAGGAGACAACTGTCCCCGCCTGACTTCGCCACGAGCCAACGCGGAACGCGTTGGTAGGAGAGGGAAGCCGAGCCTTCGGGACCGGTCTTTGCCCCGGTGATTTTTTCGTATTGCTCGTCGAGAAGCTCGAGTTGGACGCCATCGAGCGGCTTTCCGGTGCCGCAGGAGAACACATGGGTTCGTATACCGTTGCCGGACTTGGTCCAGAGAACGCCCAAGTCGGAGAGTTGGATGAGTGCCTGAGCTGCGCATTTTTTCCCGCCGACTTCCGCGAGGGGCGTGCCGGTGATCTCGAGATAAATTATCCCCGCTTTTTTCCCGCCGAGGATCCGCGTCCAATCGAGTTCGGTCACGGAGGCTTTGTCGATCTGCGGAGCGGCCACGGCGATGGTTTCGTCGGCGATGGTTTTTCCGGTGAAGCCGGTGGTCGGAATGGGAGTCTCGTTGGAATACTTCCACTCGTGCTCCTTGAAGGCGGAGAGCCCGCGCAACGCCTGGTCCGGCTCGAGAAGCACGGCGCGCACTTTGAGCGATAGGAGGTTGACCGACTTCACCGGCAAGACGCCGCGGCCGCCGAGGATTTGTGACATGGTCAATTCCGGCAGATAAAGCCGCGGCGGCACCGGATTGAATACGAGGGCAAACTCCCGCTCGCCGGCGAAAGGTTCACCCGACCCGGACACCACAGCATCGCCAATGCGCAGCGTGTATTTTTTGCCGACTTCGAATTTTCCGCGCACTGTCGCCATGTCATAGCTCACCTCCCACGCGAGGCCGGAGACCTCCGGTTCGATGCGAAAAAATTTTGCTGCGGTTTCGGCTGTGATGTCAGGCGCCAAGCTCCGGTCGAAGACGATGGTGGCCGTGGGTCCCGAGTTGATGTAGTTGCCGCATTCGACTTTTTGGATCGTGAGCGGACTGACTTGCCCGACGGCGATCTCGATGTTGCCGGCCAGTTTCGGTCCGCCATCCATCGAGGGGAGGCCTGCTTTGACCAGCAGCTTCCATCCGTCCGAAACCGGAAGTGGGGAGGCCGGGCTGACCACGACGCGCGCCGTGGTGTCGCCCGCGGCCGGTTGGGCCGATGGATCCGCCGCCAGTTTCCATCGCAAGTTCCAGTCTTCCGCTTCGGCAGTAACGGGGAAGTAATCCTCCGGCGTGACGGGCCGCACCACGGCCGGCACTTCCATGCCCGCGTTGTTGACGAATTCAAAAAAGGAGGCGTCCTGAACAACCGGCAGGTTGAACGCAATGCGCACGCCGACATTCGGCGGCACGCTGCTTTGCGGGCCGAGATCGCCGCCCGTTTGCGTGATGCCGAACGGCGGCGTGCTTACGGTGGCGGAAAAACTTCCGGCCACGCCCTCGCGCAGACTCGCGCGCCAGGTGCCGCCGAGCGGTAGAGGTCCGCGCGGGTTGAAAACGCCGCTGCGCGTGCTCAGCCAGGTGAAATCGCCCGGAAGATCCGGCTGGAACACAATCGGCGATTGTGCCGCGGGTCCTAGTTCGTCACTCTGCACCATCGGCGCGGCGAAACGGAACTCGAGGGTCGAGGTCGGCTGCATTTCGCCGGATTCGGGAATCATGGTCACGCTCGGCTCAGCCGCATGGACCGGGACAAAAAAAATCGCGGCTAAGGCCGCGACGAGAAAAAGAGGACGAATATTTTCCATAGAGAACGCCCCCATATTACGGCCGCGCGCGTGGCAAGCCAGCCGATTGCGGTAGGTTCTTTCAACTTCAGGAGGTCTCTGCTACTTTCGGATGTTTTATGCCGTCCAAAACCCTGAAGAAAAACCGCCCGCAGCCGACCCGCAGCGAATGGGCGGTGGTCAAAGGCTCCAAAATCCACGGCCGCGGCATGTTCGCGTCCAAGGAAATCCCGCGCGGCACGCGCATCATCGAATACACCGGCGAGCGCATCACCAAGGCGGAAGGTTGGCGCCGCGAATTGAAGCGCCAGGACCGTGCCGCGCGAGGCCAAGACGGCTGCATTTACATTTTTGAGCTGAACCAGAAAACGGACATCGACGGCAGCGTGCTCTGGAACACCGCGCGCTACATCAACCACTCTTGCAAGCCCAACTGCGAGTCGCAGATCACGCGCGGGCGTGTATGGGTTGTTGCCCTGCGGAAAATCAAACCCGGCGAGGAGTTGTCCTACGACTACTACTACGACTACCAGCACTATGAGGACCATCCCTGCCGTTGCGGGGCGGAGGATTGCGCCGGTTACATCGTCAAAGCTCCGCAGCGCTGGCGCGTGCGGCACGCGCACAAAAAGAGCAAACCCCGCGCAAAAAAATCCTGACCGCGGTCAGGATTTTTTGTCGAGGGCTGCTTGGATCGCCTTTTCCAGACGCTCCCGCGGGTTCGGATCGGCCAATTTTCCCTCGCGGTCGAGGAGCCACATGGTCGGAACAGATTGAATCTCGAAGCGCTTGGCCAATTCGTTGTCCCAGCCTTTGCCGTCGAAAAACTGAGGCCAGGTCATTTTGTTCTCCGCGGTGAATTTCTTCAGGGCGCCTTTGTCCTGATCGAGCGAGATGCCGACGATCTCGAAGCCCTGATCTTTGAATTTCTCATAGACCTCGACCACGCCGGGAATCTCCTCCACGCAGGGCGGACACCACGTGGCCCAGAAGTCCACGAGCACAACTTTGCCGCGCAAGTCGGCAAGGTCCACTTTGCTTCCATCGACCGCGGTGAAAGACAACTGCAGCGGCTTGGTGCGCATCTCCATCATGGCGAGGCCGCTCTTGGCCGCGTCAGCGATTTCCTTGTCCTCGTCCTTGGCTGTTTCCTCGTAGAGGGTCCGTGCGCGTTCCGGGTCGAAAGTCTCCATGGCTTGCGCCTCGGTGAGTTTCAGTGCCGGCGCACGGTTGTCTTCGGGGTGGGTCTCGAGGAATTTGGCGATCGCGCCGCTCAGCGCGCGTGCGGAGTCCTCGGTTCTTTCCTTGTCGAATTTGGCCGAGGCAATTTGCAAAAGCACCAGGCCGGCATCGGCGCGGATGTTCTCCGGAGCGTCTTTCTCATCCGCGATGGAGTGCAGCTCCTTGGCTTGTGCTTCCAAATCCGGCTCGCGGTCTTCGAGCATGTCGAGCGAGTTGTCCACCTGCATGACGGCCATGCGCGCCTCCCATCGGTAGGGGCTTTGCGGGTGTTTCTCGAGAAACTCTTTGAAGTGTCCGCTCTGCGTGCGCAACCGTTCGGCCAGAAGTTTTTTCCCCGCGGCATCGTCTTCGGGAAGCCCGTCGGTCAGGGACGCCGCTTCGTCTTGCAACTTTTCCCAGGCGACTCCGTCGTCCTGTGCCAATGCATGCGGTGCAGCGAGAGCGGCGGCGAGCATGAGAGGGAGGAGATTCATGGGTGCGATTCTGGGTCGTTCATCAGTTGGAGGCAAGCAAGCGGGGCACGAGGTGTTTTCCGGCCGCCGCGAAAACGGTCGACGTCTCCAGTTGCGAAAGGTCGTTGCCCGGCGCGCACAACACCTGAACGTAACCGTGCGGCGGAGCCCAGACCGCGGGGTCGGTCGGTCCGAATAAAAGCAGTGAAGGAACCCCGAGGACGGCGGCGAGGTGGCTGATCCCGGTGTCGTGCCCGAGGTAACCGCTGACCGCACCCAACTTCCTCGCCAATGCGGGAAGAGAAAGGTTTTCCCAAAATTCGACGCGATCGTTCCGGCGCAAGCTGGCCAGCGATTCGAGTTCGGCTTGATCCGCTTCGCCGCCGATGATCGCGAGTTGGGCTTGCGGATAAGCGGCGAGGATCTTCTTGGCCAGCTCATGCCAATTTGCCGCGGTCCAATTTTTCGTTCGGCTTCCCGATCCGGGGTGCAGGGCGATCAGGTGTTGGCGCGTAGCGGTCGCGGGCAGGCTCAAGCGGATATCTTTCGCAACGCATGCCACGCCCAATTCCCGCAGGGGCGCCGACAGATCATCGATCGCATGGGCTTGTCCCGCGGGCTTGTGCGGCCCCTGCACGATGCGTCGGGCGCCCGCGGCCTTTAGGTTATCGACAAAAATTCCGTCTGGGTCATAGAGATAACTCAGCACGACGTCGAAGGACCCGAAATAATCCCGCAGCGCCGGATCCTGCACGGTGGCCCGTGCGAAGAAACCGGCCATGGGCCCGTATTCGATCGATCGCCCGGCGTGGATCAAGCCTCCCTCGCGCGCAAGTTCCACGAAACTCGGGTAGCCGAGCATCTCGAGGTGGGCCGAAGTTTCGTGCAGCGCGCGAAGAACGGGCAGCGTGAGCAAAAAGTCACCGAGCGCTCCGCCCCGGATGACGAGGGTTCGTCCGAAGTTTTTCTCCGGCACTCAGTAGCCGCGCATGGCGCCCATCTGGCTGCCGAGCGCGCCGCCGCCCTCCCATTTGGCCGGACGGTTCCACGGGATCGTGGTCAGGCCGCGTTGCGAAGCCTCGGAGGGCGGGGGAGTCGTCGCCTCGCAGCCGGGAAGAGCGGCGAGGATGGTCGCCGACAGGATGAGAAGAAGGGCGCGGCGGGCCATGGCAGGCTCAGTTGGCTTGCGCTGGATAAATGACCGTGTCGCCTGGCATCACGCTGAATCCGCGCGGGACAGTGCGCACGACGATGTCGGCGATGGAAGTGGAGGGTTCGACCGAAGTTACGCGCACCTTGCCGAGCAACTGGCTGCCGCGCTGCACGAGCATTTCGGCGTTGTTCACCACGCCCTGACGGTCGCCAATGCTGAGCACGACGAAATTCCACGCCTGGTTGACGGCCAAAATGGTTCCCTGGATGCCTTGGCGCATCTGCGATTTTTGGCGGGCGTCTTCCTTGCGCTTCAGCTCGGACATCTGCGCTTCAAGGCCGGTGTTGCGATCTTGAGCGGCGGTGAGCAGGGCCTTGGCTTCCTCCAGCTCGGTTTGCATCGCCGTGAGGTCCGCGCCCTCTGCCGCAGGTGTCGCGGTCGCGCCCCCGGCCAATTGCGTTTCCATTTCCGCCACCTTGGTCTCTAGTTCGGAGATCCGCGTATCCTTGGACTGGCTCTCCTCCTGCAGCGCGGAGGCTTTGTCATTGGCCGCCACGAGCTCGCTCTGGCTCTTTTCCAAATTTGCTTTGGCCTCGCCGAGGTCGGCGTTCAGCTTTTCTTTCTCGGAGTTGAGGCCCGCTATCTCGGTCTTCTTGCCCTCGATGTCCTTGTTGGCCACATCCAATTTTTGCTCTTTGTCAGTCAGTTGGGCGGATTTGTTATCCAGTTCGGTCCGGGTATCCATCAGCTTGCCGCGGTTCAAGAAACCGAGGACAGCGGCGCCCAAGGAGATGGCGATACAGGCGGCGAGGAGGGCTTTGGTCATGGGAGCGAAATACAAACCCCAGAGGGAAAGGATGATTTACGCGTCCGGCGGCTTTCAGACAAGCTGTTATTCAGGGCCGCATTTTTTGTAGCATCCACGCCCGCACTTGAGTGGGCGCCTTGGCAGGGTATGGTGATCGCTGCACCGGGGGTCGTGGAGGACCAACTGACGAACCCCGCCAGGGCAGGAATGCAGCAACGGTAGTCTGCTTGCCCCTGCCGCGGCTTCCCGGTGTCTCTTTTCCTCCGCGGAAAAGGGCTTTGCTTGTGCGCGCGGGGCGGGGAGGCTCTGCGCCAAGTTTCTTAATGCCCGCCTACTTCAAAATCCTCGCCTACCTCGGAGTCGCCGTCGCGGCCGGAGCCCTGGTCGCACCGCCCGTTTTCTGGCTCGGCCAATCCTTGGCGGCGTCCGGCAACTCGGACTGGCTGGCGGGATTTCCTTTCCATCGGGTTCTTTCGCGCTGCCTGCAGGTCAGTCTAGTCGTGCTGCTCTGGCCGGCCTTGCGATGGATCGGGCTGCGCCGTCCGTCTGAACTGGGGCTGCGCCGCAACACCGTCGCTTGGCGCGATCTGGCCGTGGGCTTTGCTTGCGCGGTTTTTTCCGTGGGCCTCGTCCTGGCCGTCCTTGTCTTTTGCGGGTTCTCCGTTCCTCGCACGGATCCCAACTTCGCCGCGCTGGGGCGGATTGTCGGAACGGCCACCGTCGTCTCCGTGCTGGAGGAGGCTGTCTTCCGCGGCGTCATTCTCGGCGTTTGTCTGTGGGGTCTGCGGGCCAATGCGGCGGTCCTTGTTTCGACGCTGGTTTTCGTTGTCATGCACTTTGTCAAACCGGCCAAGACGGCGCTCGCGCCCGACCAGGTCACTTGGTTCAGCGGACTGGCGGAGACGCTTAATTTTGCGGCCGGTTTGCCTTCGACGGCTGTGCTTTTCTTCGGCGCAGCGAGTCTCTTCGTGGCCGGCTGGATTCTCGGGCGAGCGACAGTCGACACAGCCTCGCTCTGGCTTGCCATCGGTCTCCACGCCGGTTGGATCTTCGCCGTGCAGACCACGAATCTTTTTTTCAAGTCCTCGCTCGCCGATGCTTCAGCACGTCTTCCGTGGGTTGGACCAAACTTGGTCAGTGGCGCGGTGCCGACCGGTCTGCTGCCACTCGCTGGTCTGTTGCTAGCCGGTTGGTTGGCGCGCCTTTACCTCCGCCATGCTTTCCGTCCCGCCGTCCAGCGCTCTGCTTGAGACAATCGCGGGCCTCGCCTATCCGCGCCATTGCGCTGTCTGCGAGGTTCCGCTTCGTGCAGGGCGTGTCCTTTGCGCGGATTGCCGCCGCTCACGCACGCGGCTGGAGGGTCCGCGCTGCGCGACCTGCAGCCAGCCATTCGGCGGGGCGCTCGAACCGGGATTCCGCTGCATGAATTGCGGCGATCTCCGGCTATCCTTCGATTTTGCCACCTCGGCTTACAGGAGTCGCGGTGCTGTGCGCGAGCTCATCCATCACTTCAAATACGACAAGCATCTTCATTTGCGTCACCTCCTCGGGCGGATGTTGCGCGAGGGTTTCGGCGATGCGCGCGTCCGCTCGCTCGGAGTGGATGGCATTGTCCCCGTGCCCCTGCATCCGACGCGCGAGCGCGAGCGCGAGTTCAACCAATCCGCGGTGCTCGCCTCGGTCGCGGCCGGGAGCTTGCAACTTCCGGTGGAAGACTGTCTCAAAAGGATCCGCTACACCTCGACGCAGACTCATTTTCACCGCGAGGAGCGTTTTGAAAACTTGGCGGGGGCTTTCGCTCTACGCCGCGGGTTCGATCTGTCCGGGCGGAATCTTGCCTTGGTCGACGATGTTCTGACCACCGGTTCCACGGCCGATGCCTGTGCCCGGGTCCTGAAAGATGCCGGGGCCGCCGCCGTGGTTGTCATTACCGTGGCGCGCGGATAAAAAGAGCCATGGGAATTTTCCAGAAGCCGGCGCTGAAGATCCGTTCGCGTGGCAAGAGCAATGTTCCGGAGGGCCTTTGGACCAAATGCCCGGGCTGCGGGGAGGTTGTGACCAAGGTCGAGTTCGAGCAGAACTTTCAGGTCTGTCCCAAGTGCGAGCACCATCTCACGCTGGGCGCGCGTGAGCGCATCGAGAGCCTTGCCGATCCGGGGACTTTCAAAGAACACGATGCCGGGATGCTTTCGGTCGACTCGCTCAAGTTCCGCGGGGTTGCGACTTACAAGGACCGCCTCGAGACCTACCGGAAAAAAACCGGGCTGAAGGATGCCGTCATCACCGGCGAATGCAAAATCGACGGACGCGACGCGGGCATCGCCGTCATGGATTTCAATTTCATCGCGGCGACGATGGGTTCGGTCGTCGGCGAAAAAATCACCCGCATCATCGAGCACAGCACGAAAAAGAAGCGCCCGGTCATCATCGTTTCCGCTTCCGGCGGCGCCCGCATGTATGAGGGCATGCTCAGCCTCATGCAGATGGCCAAGACGAGCGGTGCGCTGGCGCGCCATGCCGAAGCCCGTCTGCCTTACATCTCCGTGCTGACCAATCCCACGACCGCCGGAGTCATGGCCAGCTACGCCTCGCTCGGCGACATCATTATCGCCGAACCCAAATGCATGATTGGCTTTGCCGGCCCGCGGGTCATCCGCGAGACCACGCACCAGGAGTTGCCCAAGGGATTCCAAACCGCCGAGTTCCTGCAGGACCACGGTCTGGTCGATATGATCGTGCCGCGCCGCAGTATGCGCGCCGTGCTCTCGCAGTTGCTCGATTTCTTCGGCCGCGGCAAGTGAACTATCGCGAGGCGCTCGCGTGGCTTTACGCCGCGCAGACCTTCGGCATCAAGCTGGGTCTCGACAACACGCGGCGCCTCCTCGCGGTGGCGGGCGACCCTCAAGCACGACTGAAATTTCTCCACGTGGCGGGAACGAATGGCAAGGGTAGCACCTGCGCCATGATGGATTCCATCCTTCGTGCCGCCGGATACCGCAGCGGGCTCTACACCTCGCCGCATCTGATCGATTTTCGCGAGCGCATCCGCCTCGATGGCGTGATGATATCCGAGGACGCCGTGGCGGAGGGGCTCACTTTGTTGCGCGACGCCGCGGAAACATGGGATCACGCCCCGACATTTTTCGAGCTCGCGACCGTTCTGGCTGCGTGGTGGTTCGCGCACGAGCGGGCCGACTATGTCGTATGGGAAACCGGCATGGGCGGGCGGCTCGATGCGACCAATGCGGTCACGCCGCTGGTTACCGTCCTCACGCCGATCGGTATGGATCACCAAGGATGGCTGGGTGACACACTCGCGCTGATCGCGGGGGAAAAAGCCGGCATCATCAAATCCGGTGTGCCTGCGGTCTCGGCCCCGCAATCCGCGGAAGCGCTACTGGTGCTCGAGGCACAAGCGCGGGAAATGGCTGCGCCAATCGTTTTCGTCGCGGAACCATGGTCCGGCGAAGCCCCCGGTCTGGCCGGATCACACCAGCGCTGGAATGCCGCTTTGGCTTGTGCCGCCCTGCGCGCGGCCGGCATCGAGGCCGATGCGTCTGCCGAGGCGGAGGGACTGCGCCGCGTGGTCTGGCCCGGACGCTTCCAGCGCGTGGCAGACAATCTGATCATCGATGGCGCCCACAATCCCGAGGCGGTCGAAACGCTCGTCGCCACGTGGCGCGAGGGTTGGGGCGCGGCGAAGGCGTTACTAGTTTTCGCCGCTTTGCGGGACAAGGATGCTGCGCACCTGCTCCGCATGCTCCGCTCTATTGCCGATGAAGTTTGGTTGGTGCCCGTGGATAACGCGCGCGGCATGGCGCCTGCGGAACTTCGTCCGCTGGCCGAGGCTGCAGGTTTTACCAGGATTCACGAGGCGGGCGTTTCCCAATCTTTGACGGAAGCGAGGGCTTCGACCTGTCCTGTGCTGGTGGCGGGCTCGCTTTTTCTCGCCGGCGAAGTGATGGCCTTGCTGCAAGGTGTTGCCATGCCGACGGCATCATTGCAGTAGGCTCTACGAAACATTTGTAGCGGCGGTCTATGACCGCCGGTGCCTAATAAAGAGAATGCTCCGGCGGACATAGTCCGCCGCTACATAAAAATCATTCAGCGTAGTGCCGCGATTTCCGCCGCGCGGTCCTTGGCGCGAAAGACCGAAGTGCCGGCCACCATGATGTTGGCCCCGGCCTCGCGGCATTTTCTCCCCGTCTCGACGTTGATGCCGCCGTCGACCGTGATCGGGAAGTCGAGTTTATGCTTCGCGCGGAGATCCGCGGCGGCGCGGATCTTGGGCAGCATGTCCTCCATGAACGGCTGGCCGCCAAAGCCCGGTTCGACCGTCATGACGAGCAGGATATCGAACTGCCCGAGATACGGATCGATCGAAGCGATGGGCGTGTGCGGATTGATGGCCAAGCCGGCTTTCTTTCCTGCGGCGCGAATCCGTTTGAGAGTCTCGGGAACATCGGCATCGGCCTCGAGGTGGACATCGACGGCGTGCGCCACCGGCAGATAGCGGTCGAGGTAGCGGTCCGGGTTGGTGATCATGAGGTGCACGTCGAGCGGCAAGTTCGTGTGCCGCGACGCCGCCTCGACAAAGGCCGAGCCGAACGAGATGTTGTCCACGAAATGTCCGTCCATCACATCGCAGTGGATCCAATCCGCGCCGGCACGGGTCACGTCGGCCACTTCCTCGCCGAGGCGCGCAAAGTCGCAGGCGAGAATGGACGGAGCGACGATGGTCTTCACGAGGCAAGGCTACGATGAGCGCGGAGGAAATCCAAGGATTCGACTGGCAACCGGACGTCTTCTACATGCAGAACGCCCTTCGCTGCGCGCACAAAGCAGCCAAGGCCGACGAGGTGCCCATCGGGGCGGTCATCGTGCGCAACGGGGAAGTTATCGGCCGGGCTTGGAACCAAGTGGAAATGCTCAAGGACGCCACGGCGCACGCCGAAATGCTGGCCATCACGCAGGCCGAGGCGGCGGTGGGCGATTGGCGGCTCAACGAATGCGATCTTTACGTGACCAAGGA